>CAZAWX010000293.1:0-4380 GCA_964488985.1 uncultured Ectothiorhodospiraceae bacterium | reverse complement strand
CCAATCCATAAAAAGCCCAGACCGAGGAAAAACCAGGACACCAGTGCTGTCAGATAACGAATCAGGCATTGGCGAATATTTGGCAGCGCACCGTCGGTATTGCGAATATGCAGCTTCCAGGCGCGCATGCCCAGGGTTTGGCCATGCATCCAGCTATAGGCAAAATAAGGAAACGGGACTGCCAGCAGGTAGGTGTCGTAGAGCGTGTCGCCTGAACGTATGGCCTGGCCGTGGGTAAACAGCAGTATAAAAGCGGTTGCCAGGAACCACAGCGTCAGGCATAGCAGTGTGTCATAACAAACAGCGGCCATGACCCGCAGCAGGTTTGCAGGTCGCGGCACGATGACCGCGCCGTTGTTGTCCGGCGGCTGAATTTGAACTTTTGGTCCGCGCATGCCGTTTACGTCAGGCGCCTTATGCCCTCGGCAAAGTGACACCCTGCTGGCGCATGTACTTCCCGCCACGATCCCCATAGGACACATCGCAAACACCATCAGACTCGAAGAACAGGACTTGAGCGACACCTTCCCCGGCATATATCTTCGCTGGCAGTGGACTGGTGTTGCTGAATTCAAGGGTGACATGGCCTTCCCATTCAGGTTCCAGTGGTGTGACGTTGACGATAATTCCGCAGCGCGCATAGGTGGATTTGCCCAGGCAGATAGTGAGAATGTTACGGGGAATATGAAAGTATTCGACCGTGCGGGCCAGGGCGAAAGAATTAGGCGGAATGATGCAGACATCACCGACAACATCTACGAAACTGCGCTCATCAAAATTTTTCGGATCCACCACGGAGGAATTGATGTTGGTGAATATCTTGAACTCATTGGCGCAGCGAACATCGTAACCATAGCTGGAGGTGCCATAGGAAATGATGCGTTGATCGGCATGTTCACGGACTTGCCCGGGGACGAAGGGCTCAATAAGTTGATGCTCCTCGGCCATATGCCGAATCCAGTTGTCGGGCTTGATGCTCATGTGCAGTTACCGGTGTTGTTTACTGAATGACAATTTTTGGAAAGGCATGGCTTAGATCTTTAGCACTCGTAGAAAGTCGTGCAGCGATTTTGAGGGCGACCTCACGATATTGGGCGGCAACAGTTCCTTCGGGATCCTTGACCATGGTCGGTTGGCCGTTGTCAGAATCTTCGCGGATACGAATATCCAGTGGCAGGTTGCCAAGTAAATCCACCCCATACTGCCTGGCCATGCGATCTCCGCCGCCTGCGCCAAAGATGTGCTCTTCATGGCCGCATTGACTGCAGATATGGGTACTCATATTTTCTACCACGCCGAGCACGGGGACTTTGACCTTCTCGAACATTTTCAGTCCTTTGCGCGCATCGAGCAGGGCAATGTCCTGTGGCGTGGTAACAATGACGGCACCACTCACCGGGATGCGTTGCGACAGAGTCAACTGAATATCACCAGTACCGGGTGGTAGATCAATCATCAGGTAGTCCAGATCCTGCCAATGCGTCTCCCGTAGCAGTTGTTCCAACGCTTGTGTCACCATGGGTCCGCGCCAAATCATGGGTGTCTCATCATCGACCAAAAAGCCGATGGACATGGCTTGCAAACCATAGCTGATCATGGGTTCGAGGGTTTTACCGTCCGCTGAATCGGGCTGACCGCTGATGCCAAGCATGCGCGGTTGGCTCGGTCCATAAATATCGGCATCCAGCATACCGACATTGGCGCCTTGTTCAGACAATGCCAGCGCCAGATTTACCGCAACAGTAGATTTACCGACACCGCCTTTTCCTGAGGCCACAGCGATAATATTTTTAACATTGGGCAGTGTGTCGACTCCCTGTTGTACCGTATGGGCGCTGATGGCGGACTTAATCTTAATGTCTGTCGATTCAACGCCGTCTACGGCCCGTAATAATTCATCAAGCGCCGATTCGATGACCTGTGCATGCTCTTTGACGGCGAAACCAAGGCCAATTTCCACTACTGCCGTGCTGCCGTCCATGTGCGCGTTACGCACACATTTAGCACTCACCAGGTCCTTGCCCAGGTAGGGATCAGAATAGCGTGCTAATGCGGCATCAAGGACCTCACGGGTGGGCTCGGACATATCAGTTTCCTGCGTGTGTAAATGAAAGGGGCGCGATTCTAACGTATGTTCAGCCCCCAGGGGATAAAAATTCCGTAACGGGGCATGGCGGCCCGGTCTTTTCCTTGCTACCTTATTTGCTTTTTCGCCCTGGATAAATCAAATCAATGACAAACATTCCGCGCCGGATCCTGGTCACCAGTGCTTTGCCCTATGCCAACGGACCCATCCATATCGGTCATTTAGTTGAATACATCCAGACCGATATCTGGGTCCGATTCCAACGTCTGCGGGGGCAGGAGATCTATTACGTCTGTGCCGACGATACCCATGGCACGCCCATCATGCTGAAGGCGGATGAATCCGGTATAGACCCCGAACAGCTTATTGACAGCATCGGGCGCGATCATCGTGCAGATTTTTCCGATTTCAAAATCAGCTTTGATAATTACTACCTGACCCATTCTGAGGAGAATCGGGAGTTTGCGAGCCTCATCTATACCCGACTCAAGGCCGGTGGTCACATTGCCACGCGAACCATTCGCCAGGCTTTTGATGCTGAAAAACAGATGTTTTTGCCGGATCGCTACGTCAAAGGCACTTGCCCGAGCTGCCATGCGCCGGATCAGTACGGCGATAATTGTGAGAACTGTGCTGCAACCTACACACCATTGGATTTAATCGATCCCATTTCAACAGTTACAGGGAAAACACCTGTTGCCCGGGAATCAGAACATTATTTCTTCAAGCTTGGTGATTTTGAGTCCATGCTCAAATCCTGGTTGCGGGCGCCGGGAGACGGGGGCAGGGTGCCGGTGCAGGCGAGCATCGCCAACAAGCTTGATGAGTGGTTCGACGTTGGACTGGCCGACTGGGATATCTCCCGGGATGCCCCTTATTTCGGCTTCGAAATTCCAGACGCACCCGGCAAGTATTTCTATGTCTGGCTGGATGCACCGATTGGCTATATGGCGAGTTTCAAAAATCTTTGCACCCAGCGAGAGAATCTTGTGTTTGAAGATTTCTGGGCCCCCGGCAGTGATGATACCGAGTTGTATCACTTCATCGGCAAGGACATTGCCTATTTCCACACCTTATTCTGGCCCGCCATGCTTCAAGGTGCTGGTTTCCGCACCCCGACGGCGGTTTTTTGTCATGGTTTTTTAACCGTCAACGGGGCGAAAATGTCGAAAAGCCGGGGCACCTTCATCAAGGCGCGCACCTATCTGGATCATCTGGATCCGGAATATTTGCGCTATTATTTCGCCTGCAAGCTTGGTAATGGCATTGATGATTTGGATCTCAGCCTGGAAGACTTTACCCAACGGGTTAATTCTGACCTGGTCGGCAAAGTCGTCAACATCGCCTCACGTTGCGCCGGCTTTATCAACAAACGTTTTGCAGGCCGGCTCAGCGCCGCCGAAGATGCTCCGGAGTTGCGACAACAGTTCCTGGATGCCGCTGAGGGAATTGCCGGTCTCTACGAGGAACGTGAGTTCAGCAAAGCCATGCGTGAGATCATGCGTTTGGCGGACATCGCCAATCAGTATATCGATCAGCGCAAACCCTGGGTGCTGGTGAAACAAAAAGATGCAGACTCTGAGGTTCAAGCCGTGTGTAGTCAGGGCATTGAACTGTTTCGCCTGCTCATGATTTACCTCAAACCGGTACTGCCAAGGGTGGCCGCTCAGGCCGAGGTGTTTCTGGCGGTGGAGGCGTTCAAATGGGAGGATTTAAACACCCCTCTGGGTGCCCATGAAATTAAGCCGTTCACACCATTATTACTGCGTGTAGACAACCAGGAGGTTGACACCATGATCGAGGCCACGCGTGAGAATGAAGTTCCCACAGGGCCATTGGCAGACGATCCAATCAGTGCTGAAATCGATATTGATGCCTTTGTCGGTGTCGATTTGCGGGTAGCGCGAATCATCAGTGCCGAGGTGGTCAAGGGTGCAGATAAATTACTGCGTATTTTGGTCGATATTGGCGGCGAACAACGCCAGGTCTTTGCCGGCATCAAGGCAGCCTACGATCCTCCGGAGCAACTCGTTGGCCGCCTGGCGATTTTGGTGGCGAATTTAAAACCGCGCAAAATGCGTTTCGGTTTATCAGAAGGCATGCTGTTGGCCGCAGGCCCCGGCGGCAGTGATATCTGGTTGCTGTCTGCTGATGCGGGGGCGCAACCGGGCATGCGGGTCAAGTAATGCAAATTTAGTTATAGTCGGGCGCAATGTGGCCTAATTAGCGGTGCGAAAATTCTGTTCACACTAGCATTGCGCAGGGTGAGGGCTGATTGACAAGACCGTGAGCAG
>CAZAWX010000292.1:0-4441 GCA_964488985.1 uncultured Ectothiorhodospiraceae bacterium | reverse complement strand
TTATCCCCGCGCGGATGTGCAAAATTATGCTGATCCACAAAAGCTGTTACGTGGTTATACGCCCGCTAAACGTAAGTTCATTTTGGCAGCAAGGATAAACGGTAGCGTCAAGAGTGCGTTTCCAGGTGGGCCGCCGAAGAAAAAATCGGCTGCAGCAGACAACAAAAATCAGGCAAAAGCTGCACAACAACCCTTGCCGACGCACCTCAAGGAGTCAACCGACAAGGTTAATCTCATTGTGGTCGCTGATGTGGATATGTTGCAGGATCAGTTTTGGGTCAATGTGCAGAATCTACTCGGTTCTCGAATTGCCGTACCAACAGCGGCCAATGGGCCATTTGTACTCAATGCACTTGAAAATCTGAGCGGTAGTGATGATTTAATTGCGATTCGTAGTCGTGGTACTTTTCTGCGTCCCTTTAGCTATATTGATTCACTCAGACAAAGCGCCGAATTGAAATTCAGGAACAAGGAACAGGAGCTTAAAACCCGCTTGCAAAAAACAGAGCAACGCCTGAGTGCATTACAGAGTGAAAAGCAAAACGACGATGCTCGTGTACTCAGTGAAGCGCAACAAAAGGAGTTGATCAATTTTCGCCAGCAGCGTTTGTCGATTCGCAAAGAATTACGTGAAGTGAGCCATGGGTTACGCCGTGACATTGATTCTCTGGAGGCTTTGTTGAAATTTATAAACATTGCCCTGGTGCCGGTATTGATTGGACTTGGGGGCATACTCATTGGCCTCGTGGCGTTAGCGCGTACCCGGCGCTTACCAAGAAATTAATGGTGAAGGAACACACATGTTGAAACGCCGACACCTGTTAAGTCTGTTTTTGGTCACGTTGCTGGCCGTTGTTGGCGCCGTAATTCTCGTGGGTAGCAATGCTGAGAATTCAACACAGAGCAGTGGCCTGTTCGCCCCGGATCTACTGGGGAAGATAAACGAAGTTTCAAAGGTGACGGTAACGACAGCGAAGGGGCAATTCCATATTAAAAATTCTGAACTTGGCTGGCACATTCCCAGTCAGGATAATTACCGGGCGGATGCCGGTAAACTGCATAAATTGTTAGTTGGCCTGGCCAGTTTGAAACGCGTCGAAGCCAAGACCCGGAAAAAAGAGCTGTATGCGGTGATTGGAGTGAGCAGCACACAGAAAAAGGCGTCCAAGGCTGTGGCGATCACTCTGGCTGATAAGTCAGGCGCTACATTATTGGATGTCCTGATAGGCGAACGCCGTGCGGCCCGTGCCGACCCGAGTAGCGAAGAACTGTATGTGCGAATTGCAGGAGATCCGCAAAGTTGGCTGGTGGAAGGTGTGCTACCGGCGACGGGTCCGAATGTGAGTGACTGGCTGGATAAACGAATCGCCCTGTTGAACGCGACACGCCTGCGGCAAACGCAGGTGACTCACCAGGATGGAGAAATCGTTACAGCCTTTCGCAATGATCCCAAAGATCGAAACTTCAGTTATCGGCAACTGCCGGTTGGTCGGGAACTGGCCGACGAGTGGCGTATGAACGATCTGGGTAGATTCCTCGCCAATCTTGATAGTCAGGGGGTTTATGCAAAAGCGAAAGCCCCAAGTGCAAAACCTATGGTGGACGTTGAAATTCACACCTTCGATGGACTGAAAATTTCCCTCCACGGGACTGAAGCCAAGGATGGGTCCGTATACGCGGAACTGAGTGCCAGCTTTGATGAGCAATTGGTCAATACCGGTCGTGAGTTCAAAAATGAGAACCTGAAGGCGGCCGATCAGGTTCATGCCGAACTTGAATTGCTTAACCGGCGCTGGTCAGGTTGGGTTTACCGGTTGCCGAAGTTCAAAGCGGATTACCTGCGAAAACGCCAGGCAGATCTGTTAAAAAAGCAGAGTTGATGACGCTTTCTCGGCTTGGGTTATTACCTATACAGTAATAAAATTACCACGGCGTAACGGCTGCATTTTCCCGTTCCGACGAGAAGGATGAACTGCCTGAGAGGTACCCGCAGAGTCCCTGCAACAAAGGTCAGGGGGTCGCCAATAAGGGGCAGCCAGGCGAACAACAGTGACCAGATTCCATAGTGCATGAAACGCTGTTCTGCCAGGGCTAACTGGTCCGCGCTGACTGGAAACCAGCGTGCATTCTGATAACGGATGAGATAACGGCCAAGCCACCAGTTTACGACCGCACCCGCCGTATTACCGAAGGTTGCGATTGCCAGGGTGAGCCAGGGATCTTCCCCAGCAAGAATTAATGCGCCAACCGACAATTCCGAGGCCAGTGGTAACAGCGTGGCAGACAGAAAAGAAGACAGCAGGAGCGTCAGTTGCAGGCTGATAATTAAATCCTAGGGGTGCACGCCAAGTGGTGGAATGGTTTATCCTTGTCCACCCTGCTTATATTTTGTTACGAGACTAGAGGATGACACCATGAAATTTGAACTTCCGGCTCTGCCGTATGCGAAAGACGGACTGGCCCCGCATATTAGTGCCAATACCCTGAATTTTCACTATGACAAACATCACCAGGCCTATATGGCAAACCTGGAGAAGGCGATTGGTGGCAGTGCAGATGCTGAAAAGACTCTGGAGGAGGTTATTCGCAGCAGTGATGGCGGCGTCTTTAACAACGCCGCCCAGGTTTGGAACCATGCGTTTTATTGGCACTGCATGTCCTCCGGTGGCGGTCAGGAGCCCGGTGGGGATCTGGGCAGCGCCATCAACAGCGAATTTGGATCTCTGGCTGGCCTTAACGATGCTTTGGCGCAGGCTGGGGCAACTCAATTTGGATCCGGGTGGGCATGGTTGATTTGTGATGCTGATGGCAAATTAAGTGTCACCAAAACTGCGAATGGCGATACCCCGGTGCGTGATCCCGCTCTGGTGCCATTGCTGACCATTGATGTCTGGGAACATGCCTACTATCTGGATTTCCAGAACCGCCGCCCGGACTATCTGAGCACTTTTCTGACCAGTCTGGCAAACTGGGGATTCGCCGCAGAAAATTACGATCAGCGGGCCTCCGGTACCCGGACCATCGAAAACTTGTAATAAAGCAACCCCCGGGTTATTTAATCTGAATCCGGTGCGGGTGGCTGCACCGGATTTTTATTGACACGGGATCTGGACGAACATCCCCCTGCCTGGAGGATTCCAGCACCATGAGCGCGATACGACCTGAAATATTTGCCCTCGAACAAAACGGGATCACCGCACTGGCTCTGCCACGCATGGCGGATCCATCTGTGATCCCCCTGTGGATTGGTGAGGGCGACACGGTTACACCAGAGTTCATTCGCGATGCCGCCAAGCAGGCACTCGACGATGGCAAAACCTTCTATACCCATACCCGGGGTCTGGCCGAATTACGCAGCGCCATCAAGGATTACCTGGATCCACTCTACAGTGTGGATTTGAATGTGGAGCGAATTACAGTTCCCGGATCCAGCATGCTGGGGATTGCCATCGCAGCACAAATGGCGCTATCCAGTAACGACCATGGACTGATTATTGGGCCAAGTTGGCCAAATATTGAAAAGAATTTTCAGGTCACCGGTGCGGCTATCGACTTTGTGCGTATGCACGAGCGTGACGATCAGTGGTTTCTTGATATGGACGAGGTTGCTGCTGGCGTACGCAGTGATACCAAAGCGATCTATATCAATACACCATCGAACCCAACTGGTTGGGTCATGAACGGCGATGAGCAACGGCAGTTACTGGAACTGTGCCGTCAGCGTGACATTTTGTTGATTGCCGACGAGGTTTACCATCGTGCCGTATATGATGGCACGGTTGCGCCGTCATTTTTGTCCATCAGCAGCGACGATGATCCGCTCATTGTCATTGGCGGGTTTTCCAAGACCTTTACCATGACGGGTTGGCGTTTGGGTTGGATGGTCGCTCCTGCATCCTGTGCACGGCAGATGGCGGTGCTTTCAGAATGCTTCAATACCGGTGCGCCGGCATTTGTCCAGTATGCAGGGATCGCTGCCCTGCGTGAGGGTGAGTCCTTTATTCGTGAGTTGCAGGAGCGTTACCGCGAGGGCCGGGAGATCGTCATGACAGAACTGGCGAGCCATCCGCGGATAAAAATAATAAAACCTGAGGGGTCGTTTTACGTATTTGCCCAGGTGCCCGGGTTGCGGTCCAGCAATGACTTTGCCCGGCGACTGCTTGAGGAAGAAGATGTCGGGGTCGCCCCGGGTTTTACCTTTGGACCTGGCAACGAGGAATTTTTCAGACTCTGCTACGCCCAATCCCATGATCGGTTACGCGAAGCATTACAACGGATTTGCCGGTTCCTGGATCGCCATGACAACGATTTATAATGGTGCAGCCGGTCGGCGGTGAGCCGTATTTTCGCCAAGCTTGCATTATTCATGAACACCCGGCTGCGGAAAATGCAGGCTAAATAGGTGCGCATAAATCCAGATCACTGTAGCCAGTAAGAGGGG
>CAZAWX010000291.1:3469-4559 GCA_964488985.1 uncultured Ectothiorhodospiraceae bacterium | reverse complement strand
GCCAAAAAAGCCCGCATTCGCTGCCGAGCCTGATCGGTCTCGAATGACTGGGGAAATATTTCGATACTGTGGCTTATGGATTCATCCAGTGACAGCGTTTGCCAATCATTGAGCAACTGTTTTTGGGTGCGAATGGCGTTCGCATCGGCGCGGACAATCGCGGTCATTGTGTTTTCTACGGTTACCGGCAGTGCATCGGGCTCAACGATCTGCTCTACCAGTCCCCAGTTGCAGGCCGTCGCGGCATCGATGCTTTCACCGGTGTAGATCAGTCGCGATGCCCGGCCCCAGCCAATCAGGCGTGGTAACAATGCGGCCTCGATCACTGAAGGCAGACCGATTTGCACTTCAGGCATGGCAAAAGAGGCGTTCTTGTCGGCAATACGTAAATCACAGGAGGCGGCAATTTCAAGGCCGACGCCAAGACAATAGCCGGCAATCTGGGCAATGACCGGAACCGGTAAATTGCGAATTGCCGCGCAAGTTTGGTGGAGGTCGTTGATAAAAACTTTAGCGCTGTGAGGATTCAAAGCTGCCATCTCAACAATATCGGCACCACCGATAAAGGCACGCCGACCGGCCCCCTGCAAACACACAACGCGCAGTTCACTGTCTGCGGCCAGTTCTGTGAACACTGCGGTCAGTTGTCGTGCCAAGGCACTACTCAGACAATTCAGACGTTGTTCGTTGGCGATGGTGATCGTGGCAATTTTGTGCTCATCGACGAGCAAAGAGGTTTGCAGTTGAATTTCCGGCATGGACTGATGCTGCACTGTTTCTGTGTGGATGCGAAGTCGTTATGATAAACCCGAAGTGGTTTTATAGCAGGGCGATGTATGTCCGCATGGTATGTTTATCTCATTCGTTGCCGGGACGGGAGTCTGTATACGGGCATCAGTGTGGATCCGCAACGGCGCCTGCGCGAACATCAAAGCGGTGGCCCCAGGGGCGCTAAATACCTGCGTGGCAAAGGACCGTTACAACTGGTATTCAGCCATCCTGCAGCGGATCGGTCCAGTGCCTCAAAACTGGAATACCGCTTCAAGAAACTTAGCCACAGCAGCAAGGAAAGGCTGATCGGCGGTCACTT
>CAZAWX010000291.1:0-3369 GCA_964488985.1 uncultured Ectothiorhodospiraceae bacterium | reverse complement strand
TGTTTAGAGGAAGACGTCGTTGATCAGCAAAGGGCCGAATTAGTGTACCCAGGTGCAGTACTGCCTGTAGGATAGCTGCCCGATTTTCGACCAGGCAAAATAATGCGCCCAAGTTCAACACAAGCAACGAATACTGCACAGATGGGCAACCTCAACGTCTTGCGCGAGTTGCTCACATACTTGTGGCCACGCGGTGAACCACGCATGAGATTGCGTGTTCTGGCCGCATTGTTGTGCCTGATTCTGGCAAAACTGGCGTTGATGTTTGTGCCGCTGTTTTATGGCCGGGCGGTGGATGCATTGAGCCCCGGCGGTGCCAATCCAGTGGTGATATTACCGCTAGGGCTGATCATTGCCTATGGCGGCGCCCGGGTCATGTCCCTGGTGTTCGGTGAATTACGCGATGCCATCTTTGCCCGGGTTGGCCAACGAGCTATTCGCAGTGTTGCCTTAAAGGCCTTTGTGCATTTGCACAGCCTGTCTTTGCGCTATCACATGGAACGCCAGACCGGTGGATTATCCCGGGCCATCGAACGTGGCACCCGGGCGATCGAGATCCTTTTGCGATTCAGTCTGTTCAATATCATTCCCACGCTGGTGGAAATTGTTCTGGTGTTCTTTATTTTATGGAGCACCCTGGATCTGCGTATCGCCTTGCTCAGTCTGGTGACGGTGGTGGTGTATATCGCCTATACAATGTCAATTACAGAATGGCGCTTGCATTTTCGCCGGGAAATGAACGAGCGTGATAGCCAGGCCAACACTAAAGCGATCGACAGTCTCCTGAACTATGAAACCGTAAAGTATTTCGGCAATGAGGCCCACGAGGCACGTCGCTATGATCAGGCTTTACAGGGCTATGAGAAAGCAGCCGTCAAAAGTCAGACCTCACTGGCAGCGTTGAATATCGGCCAGGCCCTGATTGTTTCCCTGGGCCTGACCAGCGTGATGCTGCTGACCGGCCATTCCATCGTCAGCGGGGCCATGAATATCGGCGGTTTTGTCATGGCCAATACGTATCTAATGCAGTTGTATCAGCCCCTGGGGTTTTTCGGTTTCGTTTACCGGGAAATTAAACAGGCGCTGATTGATATTGAAAACATGCTGGAATTGTTGGATGTGGATCAGGAAGTGTGCGATGTCGAGCAGGCTGCGCCGCTAACATTGCAGGGTGGCCGGGTGGTTTTCGAGGATGTCAGCTTTGGCTACGATCCGCGGCGGCCGATTCTGAAAAATGTAAGTTTTGAAGTTCCAGCAGGCAAAACCATCGCTTTTGTTGGGCCGTCAGGTGCCGGTAAGTCAACACTCAGTCGCCTGTTGTACCGGTTTTACGATGTCAATGCAGGGGGGATCAGCATCGATGGTCAGGACATTCGTTCTGTGCAGCAAAGCTCAGTACGAGCGGCAATCGGTATCGTCCCCCAGGACACCGTGCTGTTTAACGATACCATCTATTACAATATCGCCTATGGCCGACCTCAGGCCTCGCCTTCGGAGGTTGAGGAAGCGGCGCGATTGGCGCAAATTCACGACTTCATCATTGGCCTGCCTGATGGCTATCAGTCGCTGGTGGGCGAGCGGGGTCTAAAACTTTCCGGAGGCGAAAAACAACGGGTAGCGATTGCCAGAACCATCATCAAAGATCCGTGCATCCTGGTGTTTGATGAAGCAACTTCTGCACTGGATACGCATACAGAGCAAGAAATTCAGGCAAATTTGCGCGTTCTCAGTCAGGGCCGTACTACCTTGAGTATTGCGCATCGGCTTTCCACCATCATTGATGCAGATGAAATTATTGTCTTGGAACAAGGGCAGATTGCTGAGCGTGGCACCCACAGTCAATTATTGGCCTATGACGGGCGTTACGCCGTCATGTGGCAGCGCCAACAGCAGGCGAGGAAGGTGGAAGAAGAACTCGAGCACCTGCTGGTGCCGGAAACGGGACCCTTAGCCCTCAGGGACTAACTTTTCGGCCAGATCGAGCAGACTGTCGGCAACAAAATCGTACTCTTGTGCCGGCTCCAGATCAGATTTTTGCTGCGGTCCGTATTCCGTTGGCCGGTGGATAAATGCAGTGTGAAATCCGAGTTTGCCGGCCTGAATCAGATCCCCGTTATGTGCAGCAACCATCATCACTTGCCGGGGTTCGAGGCCGAGGTTGTCGGCGGCACGCAGATAGGCTTCAGGCTGAGGTTTGTAGGCCCGCGCGGTTTCAGCGCCAAGGATGGCATCCCAGGGCAGGCCTCCATGTTTGGCCATGTTGACCATCAAGGCGATATTGCCGTTCGATAATGTCGCGAGAATAAATTTTCGTTTCAGTCGTGTCAGTCCCGCAACCGAATCCGGCCAGGGGGCCAGCCGGTGCCAGGCGCGATTGAATTCGTCGATCTCAGCGTCGTCAAGATTGCCGATATGGTGTTCTTCGAGAACTTCGAGAAGGTTTTCACGATGCAGTTGATCGAGTTTTATCCAGCCCCGCTCGCCGCTACGAACACGTTCCATCGCCGGGTTGTAACGGCGCCGCCAGGCATGGGCCACACTCACCCAGTCGGCCTCGATACCTTTAAGCAGGCCAAGCTTGCGGCCTTCTTCTATAATGCTACTGCGCCAATCCACCACGGTGCCGAAGACATCGAATGTCAGCGCTTTGATTTCGCAAGTATCCATATCCATCATGTCATCCGTTCGTGTTATCAACTGCCGTTCAATAGTCTCAGTGGTTCTCCTGCCAGCCAGGCATGAATATCCGCCAATGCATCGGGAAACATGAGCTTGAATGCTTCTTCGGTACTGTAGCCGGTGTGTCCGGTCAGGAGAATTCTCTCCTCGTGGCGTAAAGGGCTGTCCTCCGGCAGGGGCTCAGTATCGAAAACATCAACACCGGCACCGGCGATTTGCCGTTCCCGTACAGCCTGGATGAGTGCGCTTTCATCGACAATGGGACCGCGTGAGGTATTGACCACATAGGCCCCTGGCTTCATGCGGGAAAATTCCCCGGTGCCGATCAATCCCCGGGTGCGATCGCTGAGCAGGGTGTGAACAAGAATGAAATCACTTTCGCTCAGAAGCGTCTCTTTATCCACTCGTCGAGCGGCGCATTCTGCACAGCGGGCATCGGTAAGATTCTCGCTCCAGGCGATCACCTTCATCCCAAACGCATTGGCGACCCGGGCCGATTGTGCGCCGAGTTTGCCCAGCCCAATAATACCTGCGGTGCGATCTTTTAAGGCGACTGTGGCGCCTGCCTGCCAGCCACCGGCGTGCATCAGTTGATTTTCCGGGCAGATATTCTTCGCCAAGGCCAGGACCAGCGCCCAGGTATGTTCAAAGGCGGAATAACCAAACATCGTGGTGCCGCAAATATCGATG
>CAZAWX010000290.1:0-4602 GCA_964488985.1 uncultured Ectothiorhodospiraceae bacterium | reverse complement strand
CTTCTCCCCTCTTACTGGCTACAGTGATCTGGATTTATGCGCACCTATTTAGAGCTGATTTTTTCCGGCTTGGACTGTTTTTCGAACCAATCTGCGGCAAGGGTTTGGGCACGCTCCAGCTGGTCTCCTGCCATTGCAGTACGAACCGTTTCGCGGTTTACACGCGCCACCTTTTCGCCAGTAGCCGCAGCCAATGCATACCAGGCATAGGCATGCACATAATCCTGCGGCACGCCCCGGCCTGTACCGTACATAAACCCCAGATTGGATTGCGCGCCCGCATGCCCAGCTTGTGCTGCACGTTCATACCACTTGACTGCCTGGGAATAGTTCTGCTCGCAGCCCAAGCCCAGGCCATGCAATATCCCCAAGCGAAATTGGGCATCGCTGTCACCGCGCTTCGCAGACTCAAGCGCCCGGGATAAAACCTCACTATAGTCCTGAATCAAGGCAAACTCCGCAGTCATGGTTACCTCACAAGCTGACTGTCATCCAATTCCCTGGCATATATTAGCTCATGCCTGAATCTCAATCGCACCGTCATTTTCCTTCCAAGCCTCAAAGCCACCATCAAAATGGCAGACATTGTCCAGGCCAATGCGTTGTGCCGTCTGAGTTGCAAGTGCAGAGCGCCAGCCTTTGGCACAGAAAAAAACGAACTGTTTGTCCTGGTTGAATATTTCTTTGAAATAAGGACTTTGCGGATCCACCCAGAACTCGGTCATCCCTCTGGGCATATGCAATGCCCCTGGAATCTTGCCTTCTCGCTGTAATTCACGAATATCGCGTAAATCCACAAACATTACATTTTCGTTTCCGTATAAGGCCAGAGCCTGGGACACACTCAGAGTTTCGATTTCCGCATAGGCCTGTTCAACCATTGCCTTACACGTTATTTTCGTCGTGACTGTCATTCATTACTCCCGTGTTGATTGTTCCGTGTTGATCATTAAAGCGCCCCACAAACTTTTCTTCATTAACGCACTATCATCACACTGCCGTATTTGCAGCCACCGCGTTGAGAACGAAAGTATCCGTAGCCAGTCCAGATTGCTACTATTGATACCATAGCAGGTCCCAGGTTAGTGAAATATTCGCTATCATAGGTTAGTTCTTAAGTGCATCCATGTGGAATCGATGGATATTGGTCCCGGAAGACGCCGTGAATCCGTCCCTGGAGGCTTGGATGTGGCATCCCTGCCACATACACTTCCTCCACCAACACCCATCTATTCCACATGGATGCGCTTAAGAACCTATGAATTCGCTATAGTCCTGTCATGACGTGTGCTTTTCCACATAACCTTGGAGATATTGCCATTTTGCATTCATCACCAGACCGACCCATCACCTATGCCTGATCATCGTAATTCAGAGCAAAATACACTGCCGTCGGCCGCAATTCATGATGAATCGGGCACTCTGCCGCTACCAGGCAAACCCAGGCAGCGCTGTATTGGTTTTCTGTTATTACCAAATTTCACATTAATGCCCTTCGCCAACGCACTTGATGCCCTACGCATGGCGAACCGGCTAAGTGGTCAATCCCTTTATAGTTGGCGGTTCTTAGGCTCAGACAAATCCCCGGTACGCTCGAGTTGCGAGTTGATGATCGAACCCGAACAGAGTCTGGGTGAAGCCAAAGGCTTGGATTTGCTACTGGTCTGTGGCGGTGAACATGTGCAGCGCTATTGTGACAAGAGCCTGATTAATGCACTGCGGCGGATTGCGCAGAGTAAAATACAACTTGGCGCTTTGTGCACCGGGGCCTATGCGTTGGGTAAATCCAGTTTGTTAAGCGGTTACCGATGTACCATACATTGGGAAAATCTGGCCAGCTTCAGAGAGGAATTTCCCGAGGCCATTGTTTCTCAGGAATTGTTCGAGATCGACAGAGATCGCTGTACCTGCGCTGGCGGCACCGCATCATTGGATCTTGTACTGAATTTGATTCAGCGTGATCACGGCACAGATTTAGCCTCAGCCATATCCGAAAATTTTCTGTGTGAACGCATCCGTGGTCGCCATGACCGCCAGCGTGTGCCGTTGAAACTGACTCTCGGCACCAGTCAACCAAAACTAATGGATGCCGTGGCGTTGATGGAAGCCAATTTGGAAGAACCGATGAGTCTTGATGAACTTTCCAGAGCGGTCACTCTTTCACGGCGTCAGTTGGAACGCTTGTTTCAAAAATATTTACATTGCGTGCCGACGCGATATTATCTGGAACTGCGTTTAAACAAAGCCCGCCAATTACTCTTGCAAACCCCGATGTCCATTGTTGACGTCGCCATTGCCAGCGGCTTTGTTTCAGCACCCCATTTCAGCAAATGCTATCGTGACTTTTTTGGTAAGCCGCCCCGCGACGAACGTCGCCGCGCAGTCATCGACTAAGGGTCCGTGGCAGAAGAATTGGGAAAAGCGATGGTAAATTTCGCACCGCCACCCTCGCGATTGGCAACGCTCACTTGTGCCTGATGTGCCTCAGCGATCATCACCACGATAGATAAGCCCAAACCTGCACCACCATGTCTTGAGGTAGCGTCACGCCAAAATCGTTTGAATAAATTTTCCTGATCTGACTCGGCAATTCCGGGCCCCCTGTCCAAAATGCTGATGGCAGGCGTTGTATCAATTGTTATCTCTATATCGCTAGCTTCACCAGTGTAGAAAATTGCATTTTCCAGCAAATTTCGAATCGCAGATCCCAATATCGCCTCATTTGCCGTCACCACAACATCCCGTTCACCCGTCACGGCCAATTGCTTGCCATGCCGGATCGACATAGGCGCCAACCGTGAGGCGCAATCAACAGCGAGATCGTGGAGATTGACTATAGAAGCATCCTCCAGAACTAAATTATCCATCTGCGCAAGATTTAACAATTGGCCGACGATACGCTCCAACCGGGCTAGATCAGGAAGCAACTCACGACTGTCAGAATTCGATTTTGATGATTCGATATGCGCACGTAGAATTGCCAACGGCGTGCGAATTTCGTGGGCCGCATTGGCGGTAAACTCCTGTTGGATCCGGTACCCTTCCTGAAGCCGATCCAGAGCTTTGTTCATTGCCTGCACCATCGGCAACACCTCGGTGGGGATATTCCGGGTCGGCAAACGTAGATCAAACCGATTCGGAGCTATGGCGCTTGCCTGTTCAGAAACGGCTTTCAATGGCTTCAGGACCGAACGAACAGTCCAATACATAACCATTAATATAATTGCGAACAGAATCAGCATGACCCAGATGATTTCGTCTAGAAATTCCTTCAATACCGAATCAACAGAAAACTCTTTACCACGCTGCCGAGCCACCTGAATATAGTAATTGCTGGCCTGTAGTCCAAGGCGATAACTGATCGCATTAAACGCATGCTCACCTTCATGGTCAGCGTAATTAAACGCGCTGAATTTCGCGTCAGCACTTACCCGCGTTTTAATTAACTCTTGCGACCATTCCCTTGAAGCAAACAGAACATTACCGCTTTCATCCATAACCACGTACTGGTTGGCTTCAGACTCGGAGCGATAAACTGCGATTAATGCAGAAGGCAATGCCAACTGTAGTTCCCCGGCAGTGGTTACTTTTAAATGTTTGGCGATATCTTGAGCCTGGACCTTTAAACTCTGATTTTGAAAGCTATTGACATGATCACGAAACTCTACCGTCATAATGGACACGATAATCAGTGTCGCTGTGAGCATCGTCAGCCCAACATAAATGAAAATTCGCTGCGCTAGTGAATTGACCCCCAGCCTGGTCACGACTCCTGTTCCTCAAGCAGATAACCGATGCCGCGCAGGGTATGAATCGTCACCGCCGCATGCACACTGCTTAACCGTTTCCGCAACCGATGCATGGCCACCTCTATGGTATTTGAAGCCACTTCTTCTCCAAATCCATAAACCGTCTCCTCAAGCACATCTTTCGGTACCACTCTGCCTTTGCGGCGCATCAATTGCTCCAGCATATCAAGTTCACGACGTGACAATATGACGGCCTCATTATCGACATGCAGTTCTCGTCCTACGGTGTCGAATTCGAGATTCGCTGCCACGAGTGTTAGCCCTAATGCACCTCCCGGGCGACGCAGTAACGCCTTGATTCTGGCAATCAGTTCAACAAGCTCAAATGGTTTGAGTAAATAATCATCCGCACCACCATTCAACCCTGCGACCCGATCCTCGACGCCATCCCGGGCCGTGAGGATTAATATGGGTAAATCCGCATTTTTCTGGCGCACATGACTGAGGACGTGCATACCGTTCATGTCTGGCAATCCCAGATCGAGAATCATTGCGTCATAGCGGGTATTGTCCACGGCGCCCAGTGCATGAGCCCCAAGTGACACGAGGTCGACCGTAAAGCCTTCGCTGCGCAAGCCCTGTGCTGTATAGCCAGCGAGTTCTTCATTATCTTCAACAAATAAAAGGCGCATACGGGTGAAATTCCTTCATTGGTCATTATCCAGACAGCCCCGCCCTGGCACCGCGCTCAAGCGTGCTGACACCGTTCTACAAGCATTATACTAAGGGTCCGCCGCAAAATAGCTGCGCATAAATCCACTTCAGAAAATCGCAGTGGGTTGCCCGCCAGCAA
>CAZAWX010000289.1:0-4745 GCA_964488985.1 uncultured Ectothiorhodospiraceae bacterium | reverse complement strand
TTCTGCCTGGGTCCAGCCCTGGGCATAGAGACCGTTCTCGACAGTGCTGGCGTAAATGTGAGGCACACCCCAGGTATCCCGGTAAACCACGATTTGACCGGCATCGTCGCCCTGGCCGGGAAGCTGGGGGGCAATACCCACGCAAGCCGTCATCATAATCATAATGACTACAAGGCAAAGACTGGTCCGGAAATCTTTAGGCGGAAATAACATACAACACTCCTTCAATCCCTGTGCCCAAAAAGCAGGTGGTCCGGAATACCGGGCCACCTGCTGCACTTGAATGGGCTACGAAACGCTAGTGGTAGTTATAGATGAAATTGAGCCCGACCGTCCTGGGGCGGTTGGTGGGGACGCTTTCAAAAACCGGACCCTGTCGGTCTATGACGTATGTGATGGCTTCATCAAAAACGTTATCTGCGAACAAGGCAAGACTCCAACCACTGCTGTGATCGATACCAAGGCGCAGATCTGTCAGTGAATAGGAAGGCAACTTGACGTCAAGATCAAGGTTGAAGTCATTCAGTCGATCACCCACGTAACGGTAAAAAACGTTGGCAAAAATGCCCAGATTATCGCTGATGGGCCGATTATAACTAGCCGTAAAAGAAAAGGTTTCAGTTGCAGAACCCGGAAGTGTGTCACCTTTTTTCCCTGAAACACCGCCAGGCACATCCTCTTTGAGTTCCGGGTTACTGAGGGAACCACCGAAACCAAAGCGCAGATTCTCGTTCACCAAATATTCCACCCCAAGCTCGATACCGGGGATATCGGCTTTACCCACATTCTCTGTCGCACGCTCAAAGGTGACTGGATCCTGTACAACCAGTTGAATATTATCATATTTGAGCAGGTAGGTTGAAACATTGGCTACCAGGCGACCATCCAGCCAGGTGGTTTTTAAACCAAGTTCATAATTCCACAAGGTATCGGAATCAAAGGTTGAGAAAGGCGAAATAAATGTTGGCCGATTGAAGCCACCACGCCGGTAACCTGAACTGGCCAGCGCGTAGCCAAAAACATCTTCATTAAAGCTGTGTTCCAGCGACACCTTATAAGTATTTACATCCTCCTGGGTGTCAAAAGGAATGCCCTCCAGGGCAGTGGCGCCAGTGATCAACAAAAAGATGCCCTGAGCTTTGGGTTCCACCTGCCCGAACTCTACATCGGAACGACGATAACCCAGTGTCAAATGGGTATCAGGCGTAAAATTAAATCCCAGTTCGGCATAAGCCGCCTTTTCCTGACTGGTTGTTGTGAATTCAGAATCAATCAAAACCAGACCATCACTAAGCGGGAGAAAGCCCAGGGCAGTTTGGTCCGGTCCCAAGTACCGAATCATTTGTGCACCATTATCTTCCGAGTCTTCATAATAAAGCCCGGCAATCCAGTCCAGGAAATGATCACCGGAAGAAACAAAACGCAACTCCAGTATGTCGCTCTCAGCACCAAGGCCATCAGGAACCGGATCCAGGAAATCACAGACGCAACCGCTCCTTACACCGATGAATTCCCGTTGATCAAATACAAAGCCGAACTCAGTCTTGGTATTGGTCGCCAAAAAGGTTGATGTAAAGGATTCAAAATCGTATTCCAGTTTCAGGTTCAATAATTCCTGTGTGTTTTTCTCCTCCATAACAATACCGGCGATCTGGGTACGGGCATTGACATCAAATGGAATATCGGGCCCTTCATCGCCGGCAACATTAAGATCACCCGGATCACGGGTGGTGGTTACCCAGTTCGGCGCGGCCTTGATGGTCTGATTCAGATAAGTCAGATCAAATGAGAATGCATCGGTCGCGTCCCAGTGCAAGGCAATTCTCCCGCCCTTGGTATCTTCATCATTGTAATTTTTAACACCCAGTTCGGTATTATCGAGGAAACCATCGTGCTGATAGCTATAAGCAACCACACGCACAGCCAGATTTTCCGTGATCGGGAAATTCATATAGCCATGTCCGCCGAAATTAGTACCGCCGTCCGTGGTACTTGAAAGGTAGGTATTGAACCCACCCGCAAATCCCTCGCTGCTGGGTTTGTTAGAGATATAACGCACAATACCACCCATGGCGCTGCGGCCATACAGGGTACCCTGGGGCCCTTTGAGTACTTCAACCCGTTCCATGTCGACCAGGCGGATTTCCGGAGAGCCGCCTATAATAGCCGTCAGGGCGAAATCGTCAAAGTAGGTTGCGACTGTTGGGCTGCCGGCCTCCTGGGTTGAGGTGGCAACATTACGAATGATGATTCGATTTACGCCCGGCCCTTCAGCGACAGAGGTAACTCCCGGCACACCGTCAACAAGCTGCGCAATACTCGTTTTGCCAAATTGTTCCAATTGATCGCCTGAAAACGCACTGATGCTGAGGGCGGTCGTTTGAATACCCGTGTCACGCCGGGTGGCGGTTACGATGACCTCCTCGATTTCGAATGCGTGGTCTTCCTCACCTCCATTGGTTTGGGCCCCCACTGAACCCGTGGCAAAAAAAACCGACGCTAAGAACGCCCCAAGTTTCCTGCTGAATGGTACTTTCTCTGCTGCCATTGATCCTTCCTCGTTATTGCGCTCGACCACCTCATCAAGGGTGATTTGTATGGCGCGTTTATCGGAAAGACCGCCTGAAAGACCGGAGCCACGGAGCAATAAACCGAGGCTTTCTGTCAGCGTGTAACGCCCGGCAACCGCATTCGCCTGCCGGACCCTGGCGACATCATAGGGGAACAACAGGATCGCACCGGTTTGTTCCGCGAGCAGATTGAGTGCCTCTGCCGCGTTCAGCACCGGTATATCGATGTCGTACTGCGTTTCATCGTCCGCCTCTGCTGCCTGACACCATGTGCCTGGTAACACCAGCATCAAACCGATGAGCACGGTATACACCAACCGGCCCAACCTGGCCGCTTTTCCCTCGATGACCCGCCTGCCATGCAAGTACAATTTCTGTGCCTTCATAGCGGTCTCGTCAGTCAGATGACTGACGAACAGGGAAAACCCGTAAGACTATTTGAAATTAATTTCAATTTTTAATACTCGAACGTAAAACAGTATGCGAATTCAATTTTCTCGAGACTGCCAATGTTGTGGTATCGAATAGAACCAGACAGTGTGTGCCGGCTTATTCCCGCACCGTCGGGGATTCTGCAGCGGCCAACAGGATACGGTCGTCACCGAGACGGGTCACACGCAAGCCGAAATTCACCTCGAGCGCAGCCAGCATATCGTCGGTTGCGCCGACCTGGAACTGGCCGCCGATCTTGATGGCCCTGACAGCCGGGTCGCTAATCTCGATGGAGACGGTCGTGTAACGGGAAATTTCCTCCACCACCTGCTCCAGCGGATCACCGGCAAAGGTCAACATACCATGTTGCCACGACAAACGTTTGGTCATCTCGGTAGCATCAACCGTTTGAATCACATCGAGACTGCCGGTATCACTCGGGGTATCTTCATTTGCAGCCCTGATAGTCGTGCTCTGACCAGCGCTAAGCAGACCGAGATCCGCGCTGTATTCCACCCCAACCGTGTCCGCACGGGTAGCTGCTGATTCAACCCTAGACTGGCCGCCGCTGGCGCTGGCCCGGGAATTGCTCAGTGAGGCCAGTGCCACCCTGCCCTCGGTGACCGTGACATCAACGGCACTATTTTTCAGGTACACGGAAAAAGCCGTACCAACTGCCTGTACAAGGCCATTGCCGGCGAACACCCTGAATGGCTGGTCGGAATTTTTAGCTACCTTGAAATACACCTCGCCCTGCAACAGCCGGATGTCACGGTAATCCGTACCGTACTCAACCCGGATCTGGCTGTTGGTATTGAGCAATACGACGGAACCGTCCGCTAGTGCCTGTTGCTGTTGTTGCCCAACCGCGGTGGCGTAGAAACCATTGCTGGCCGTCATGGGGTCCGGTCGCATCCATAGTCCAAACACTGTTACCAGGCCGATGACCAATACCGCGGTCGCGATGCCCAGGCGCCCCATACCTGCAAAGGCGCCCCGCCGGGTGTTTTGCTCAGAGGGGTGTTGCGATGCTGCGGGTGATTTCCCCAATGGCACCGCCAACTCGGTCAGGACATTCATCCGGCCCCACAGCGCGGCCATTTTGTCCAATTCTTCACGGTGCAGCGGGCTGCGTTGTAACCACTCTTTTAGCGCGGCCTGTTCATCTGCCGCCAGCGGTTGCTCGCCGTCCAGACGGATCAACCACGCACCCGCCTCTTCGGTGATAAGCCCACGGTCTGGAAATTGAACGATATTTTCTTTCACTTTCTTCCCTTTTGCCTGCCCTGCCTGCCACCTGCTGAAGTGAGTGCACCACGCTCACGCGCCTGTATGAACGCCTGGCACGCCAGTATGCCTTTTAACAGGTACTTCTCCACTGAACTGATTGATAGAGACATGCGTTCAGCAATTTCCCTATGCGTCAGGCCGTGGACCTTACGCAGCAGAAAGACCTGTCGGCATTTTTCCGGCAAAGCAGCCACTGCCTCGCAATAAATACCCAGGGACTCATCAGCCTCCGCCTCGTCTGCTGCGCTCGTCTCGCTATACATGACATCCGGGACGCTCAAATCCGCAATATAATCGGTGATCTGCTCTGATTTGCGGGTAAGCCGGGTCAGTGCAACATTTTTTGCGACACGGAAAAGGTAAGCTTTGGGTTGTTCGATGGACTGTTTTTGCTCGGCGACATAGGCACGAAGAAACGTCTCCTGCGCCACGTCTTCGATATCCTGTTGCTCG
>CAZAWX010000288.1:3574-4749 GCA_964488985.1 uncultured Ectothiorhodospiraceae bacterium | reverse complement strand
CGGCATTTACGTCTGGCAGGGTTCCTTGTCCTGTTGGTGCTGATCCCGGTCCTGTTTGCGTCGCAAATCATCGAATATGTATTGCCCTTGTATCTGCAACGCCAGGGTCTGCAACTTTCAGTGAGCAGCGTTGAGGTTGATTTGCCTCAGCAGCAAGTTGTTCTGAGCGATATGCGCCTCGGTACGGGCAATGGGTTGGCGGTACGGTTTCAGCAATTTGCCGCGCGGCTGAATCTGGTGGCGTTGCTGAATGGGGAATTTCCTCTTGAGGATGTGCAGCTACATGGCGGTGAGTTGGATCTGGAAGCCTGGCAGCGTGGCAGCAGCGGCAGTGAGGCCAGTGGCACAGGTGAGGCCATTAAAATTCCTGAAATCCTGATTCAGGATCTCAAACTCAAACGAATCAGTAAATCACTGCAACGCGATGTAGTTGTCAAACGACTGTATCTGAAAGGTCTTGATGTGCCTGCGCAGCCACAACAGGGTGGTGCCTTCACAACGCAAACAATGCGCAACCGCATTGAATTGCTGGTCATGATTGGCAAGGCTTCGGTGAATTTGGAAGGTGAACTGGGCCTGCATGGGGAGGTGGTGAGTATCGATGCCAATTTGCTATTGGACAAGCTCAAACTGGCGGGCTTGCAAAAGTTCCTCGCAGCCCGGCACAGGCCGGATCTTGCCGGCCTGTTATTTGCAAAGGCCCGGCTGAAGCTCAGTTACGATCCGAATGAAGACCGTCTGGCTTCGACCTTGTCTGGAAAAATTAATGCCGAAGCTTTCAAGTTTCAGAATGCTTCTGCCAACGTGCAACTGAGCGCGATGTTTCAGGGGGATCTGGAAATCGACAGTGTCTTTAATGCTTCCGGCACTACAACGCTTATGGCAAATGGGCTTTTGCGTGGCCCCGAGTTTAATTTGCAACAAACGGGAGCAACAAAAAAACAAGGCAGTTTGCATATAAATGACTATCGGTACGAAGGTCGTGCGCTGCTGACTGAAACTCTCCAGACCCAGGGTAAGCTGCAGTTTACAAACGCCAGCTTGGCGCTTGGTGATGCCGATCGAGCCATTTCGATGCGGGGTGCACAAACAGCTGTCAGTTATCAGCAGAGCAATGCCTCGATGCCCTGGATCGCGCTGTCTGGCCTTGATGTTCAGCAGTTTCAGCTCGATTC
>CAZAWX010000288.1:2348-3474 GCA_964488985.1 uncultured Ectothiorhodospiraceae bacterium | reverse complement strand
CTATTGAGGCGTTAAAGAAATCCGCCAACGACCACTACGCCTTGAGGCAACTTGACGTTGCATCACTGCAAGGCCAGGTTGGTGCTGAATTTACAGCCACCGGGTTACGTGCCGCTGATTTGAATATTGCTACCGGCAAGGCGCTGAGCAGTGCAGAAATTGCGTTTCAGGATCTGAAGGTCGGTGTGCCTGCGGCAGACCTGGCGTTGCAGAAGGCCGTGGTGAAGGCCTTGCAGTATGCCTTTGACGGGGGTCTTCGCGTAGACGAATTCAGTGCCGCGCAATTGCAGAGCAAGCAGGCCGATGGCGTTCAGACAACCGTGCAAGATCTGGTGTCAAAAAAACTCCAGCTCAATTTCGATGCCGGATCCTATCAAGTGGACAGTATCGATGTGAACGCGCTGCTCAGCCGTCAGACCGATCCGCTGGCCCGTCTTGGCAGTGGGGCAGTGGCAATCCGGGGTATGGCGTTTAACAGCGCATCGAGCCTTGCCATTAAAACTCTGGAGGCATCTGATCTCAAACTTGGTGTGGCTGAGCCCCCGCAGATCGTTTTGCCTGCGTTGCTGATTACAAACCTTAACTTTGATCCGAACGCAGGACTGCACCTGGCTGAGGTCCGCCTGTCCAGCCCGGCCATTGCACTGCTGATGGATGCCGGGGGCGAATTCAATATACCGGGCGTTCCTTTTACCACGGCGTCCGGCAGTACGTCGAAGCCAGGTTCTGATGTGTTTATTGGCAAACTCTCAACCCAGGACAAGCCGGATTTTCACTTTACCGACAAAACTGTGGATCCTGCATATGAACTTAAGGTCAAGCCCTTTTCACTGGTCATGGAGAAATTCAGTACGCGACCGGATTCGGCTGCTGGCCGTTATAAGTTGAGTGCCCAGACGGGCACCTTCACCAACCTTGATCTCAGCGGCACGACACAGGCCAGGGCAAGCGGAATAGACGTTAGTCTGGCCGGTAAAATGACAGGTCTGGAACTCAAGCCATTGAGTCCCTATACGGGTAAGTACAGTCAGTTTGCCATTCGTAACGGCAGAGGCGACCTGACATTGAGTGGTTATATCAAAAACGACAAGCTGGATCTTAAAGCTAAAATGCTTATCAGCAAATT
>CAZAWX010000288.1:0-2248 GCA_964488985.1 uncultured Ectothiorhodospiraceae bacterium | reverse complement strand
CCCCTCAATGACGCTCAGCGCGATGCTGTTGCCGCAGCCGAGGGGCACCTGTTGGTGCTGGCAGGCGCTGGCAGCGGCAAGACCCGGGTGCTGGTGCATCGAATTGCATTTTTACTCGCCACCCGGATGACAACCGCCCATGGCATTTTGGCCGTGACCTTTACCAACAAGGCCGCTGGCGAAATGCGTGGGCGAATCGAAGAGATGTTACAACGGCCTGTGGGCGGGATGTGGGTGGGTACATTTCATGGACTCGCTCACCGCTTGTTAAGAGCACACTGGCGGGATGCGCGGCTGCCGGAAGGTTTTCAGATCCTCGATAGCGGTGATCAACTACGTACCATTCGCCGGGTGCTCAAGGATCTGGAACTCGACGAAAGCCGCTGGCCACCGCGGCAGGCGCAAAATTACATCAGCTCGCGTAAAGAAGAAGGCCTGCGCCCACAACACATAAATCCCCAGGGCGATCTTTGGCACGAACAAATGCTGCGTATTTACACGGCTTATGAAGCATTTTGCCAACGGGCCGGTGTGGTGGATTTTTCAGAACTGTTGTTACGTGCCCACGAGTTGTTGCGCGATCAACCGGCAATCCTCCAACACTACCGGCAGCGTTTCCAGTACATCCTGGTGGATGAGTTTCAAGATACCAATGCGATCCAGTATGCCTGGTTGAAACTGCTGGCCGGTGATCAGGCGTATTTGTTTTGTGTCGGCGATGATGATCAGTCTATCTATGGTTGGCGCGGTGCAAAGATCGAACACATCCAATCATTCCCCAAGGATTACCAGGACGTCACCATGGTGCGCCTGGAACAGAACTATCGCTCTACTGGGACAATTTTGCGGGCGGCCAACGGCCTGATTGCCAACAATGCCGGGCGCCTGGGGAAAAAACTCTGGACCAGCGGCGACAAAGGTGAGCCCGTCAGTTTGTACCGTGCCTACAATGATGTTGATGAATCGCGTTATGTGGTCGATCAGATTCAGCAGTGGCTGGCTGGCGGCGAACGACGCGATGACGTCGCCATTCTCTACCGGGTCAGTGCACAATCACGAGTGCTTGAAGAATCCTTAATGGCCTGTGGCATGCCCTACCGGGTACATGGGGGCTTGCGTTTCTATGAACGCCTGGAAATCAAGAGTGCTCTGGCGTATTTGCGCCTGGTGGCAAACCGTGATGATGATGCCTCCTTTGAGCGGGTTGTAAATTTTCCAACCCGCGGGATTGGGGCGCGCACCCTCGACGCACTGCGGCTGACAGCCCGGGATCAAAATGAATCCCTGTGGACCGCCGCCAACAGGCTCATCAGCCACGCCGGATTGAGCGGTAGGGCTGCATCGTGCCTACAGGCGTTTCTAGATTTGATCGACACCCTTGCCGCTGATGTGAGCGAGTTGCCACTGGAAGAAATGGCGGCGACGGCTATCGAAATAAGCGGTTTATTGTCCCACTACAAAAAGGACAAAAACGATCCGGCACAAACCAGGGTCGAGAATCTGGAAGAACTGATTGCAGCAACCCGGCAGTACGATGCGGGGGATGCAGAGGGGGCAGAAAGTGATCCACTGGGTGCTTTTCTGGCCCATGCTTCCCTGGAGGCCGGAGAAATGCAGGCCTCGGAGTGGGAAGATTGCGTCCAGCTTATGACACTGCATGCGGCCAAGGGCCTGGAGTTCCCCGTGGTTTTTTTGACCGGCCTCGAAGAAGGTTTGTTTCCCCACCAGCGCAGTTTAGAAGATCCAGCGCAACTCGAGGAAGAACGGCGTTTATGTTATGTCGGTATGACCCGGGCCGAGCGCCGCCTGGTGGTGACTCATGCAGAAAGCCGGCGCATGCATGGCCAGGATTATTTCCCCGCGCCATCGCGCTTTCTCAAGGAGATCCCGGCGGAGCTTTTAGAGGAGGTGCGGCCAAAATTGCAAATTAGCAGACCAGCCTTCAGCCCGGCCCCGTCCCGAACCCGGCGCCCGGCCATTGTCGAAGAAACAGGTCCAGAGGGATTAAAGCTGGGCCAGCACGTTGCCCACCCAAAATTTGGCGAGGGCGTGGTGCTGATGTACGAAGGCCAGGGCGCCCAGGCACGGGTGCAGGTCAATTTCAAGACCGCTGGCGCCAAATGGCTGGTGATGGCTTACGCCAATTTACTGCCCGCCTGAATAATGCAGGCTAAGGGTCCGCCGCAAAATAACTGCGCATAAATCCAGATCACTGTAGCCAGTAAGAGGGGAGAAGTCACTGACAAGA
>CAZAWX010000287.1:0-4791 GCA_964488985.1 uncultured Ectothiorhodospiraceae bacterium | reverse complement strand
GCATTGATTGAACCATTGTGCTTAATGGTGCCTGCAAACATGCGCGCCGCACCGCCGTGGGTGAGCAGGGTGCCGAGGTTGACGATCTCGTTGTCCGGTGCCTGGACCTCGAAGACGATATTGTCCGAGTCAAGGCTTGCCAGAGTGACGCGTTCACCTGCCGCCAGCACCAGTTGCCCGCCGTCAGTTTCAATAACCCCACTGTTTTTAATATTCGGCGCAATCAGAAAAATATTGCCGTCGGCACCTGCCTTGATGTAGCCCTGGTTTTCTATCGAACCTGAAGTGTTGTCGCCCTGGAACTTAAGATTCTTGGCAATAAAATCCTGATCCGTAATATTCAGGGTCGAGGCCACCAGACCCGCAGTATCAATGACTGCATTGGGGCCAAAGACAATGCCGTTACGGTTGATGAGAAAGACCCGGCCATTGGACAGCAGGCGGCCGAGGAGGGCGGAAGGATTCTGTCCGGTGACCCGATTTAAAATTGCACTTGCGGCGGAGTTCTGGATGAAGCGGGTGGTCTCACCCGGGGCTATCGAGAATTTCTGCCAGTTGAGGATAGTCCCGGGGGTATTGGTGATGTTGAGAGTCCCTGTGGCGGGGCGTGAGAAGGTGGCCTGGCCATTGACGAGTGTGGCGCCAGTGGGGTTGGCAAAGGCAGCGCTACCGCTGAATACTCCCAGTGCGCAGGCAAGCCCGGCATGGACCAGTTGAGTCCTCATTATCGCTCCTAAAAAGTATTGCTAATGTCATTCTTCTTAGTGGCCGTAGTGAGTCGTCACGGCAGATGCTGTCTAAATATCCTGTAAATACTCACTCACTTTTGTTACTGCACGGTACACTGGAATTTATTTTTATCTGTTGCGGTCTTGTCAAAAATCTCATACAGACTTTCAAATTGTCTATTGATGGTCTTCAGATAGAGATCCTTGGCCTGGAAGGGCTGGACTTGTTCAAAACGTACCAGAACGTTGCCTTTTTCCGAGGAAAATGCAGACTCACCAACGCCCAAATCGATAGTTTTGCCTTCCTTGTTGGTCAAGGCACAGTGGCCTTCGTTGCAACTGACATACACGCCGGGTTTGGCCTCTGACAGCTTTTCCGCCTTGAACAGATTATCGAAATCAATTTTGACCTTGTCCGGGCGCGGGACTTTGAAGGTTGGCGGTGCCTTGATGAAAATCAGGGCTGCATTCTGGCCCGGGATCTGAACATTTTGGTCCAGCTTGATCTCCCAGGAACCTTTACCGTTATCTGCGGTAATACTGCCCAGCCAGACGGAAGCAACCAAACCACAGGCGGTTGTGGAGCTTGTACAGGGGCCAAGATCAGTGAGGTCGAAGCCGGTGCCACGGATGCCGATGGTGGCCTGGGAGGTTCTAATCCTGAAGCCCTTGGGGTTGGTCTTCCCGATCAGACCCGTCAGAACCCGGACTCCGCCTTTAAGCAGACTGAAGGCCGCACCGAAGAAAGATTTCTTCTGTTTCTTTTCTGGAGGACTGTAACGAAGTTTATCTATTTTGAAGGCGGTATTAGGCCTTAGCGTAATTCGCCCCCGATCTCGCGTGGCCAGCACAGCATAAGCTCCCCGTCCTGTTTCGATGGTATCGCCTTCATATAAAGGTGCGCCGCGGGAGATGACGCGTCTGTGATTATTTAGATTGGTCGCGCTCACAGCCCCCTTTTTCAACGCCACACGCCCGATAACCAGGGGGGGTGGGGTGGCTTGGGCAGATGCTTCAGAACTCAGATTGTTTTTGCAGTCGGTTTTACATATACGTGCATCAAATTCTGTCCCCCGAATACCAATCGTGACGCCCGCCGCCCTGAGTTTGACGCCATTGGGGTTTCTTTTACTGATGAGGCCGGAAATCATGCGCAGGCCGCCCTTGAACAAGTTCATGAGCAGGCTGCTGGCGTTTTTTTTCTGCGAGAAGTGCTTGACGGTAAAAACAGTGTTTGGCCGCAGAGACATGCGCCCGCCGTCTGCCAGTTTGATGACAGCAAAGCTTCTCGGTCCGGTGGTAATGATATCGCCTTGATAAAGAGGGGAACGTCGGCCCAGCAGGCGGAGTTGCTGTTTGACATCCTGAGCGGAGACTGCACCGCGAGTGAACACCACATTGCCGACCTTGGTGGCGGCTGAAACACTCGAAGGCCCTGCGAGCAGCAGTGCCAGAACCAATAACGTGCCAAGTCTGTGCAGAGCGTTCATCAGTGATGCCCCATACCTAAAATCCGTAGAACAATCGCAGGTGGAGTTTACTGCCACCTGCATCGGCTGTTCTCGCGCCACGTAGTGAATGACCGTAATCGAGTTGCAGGTTAAACTGACTCTTCCATTGCCAGCGTAGTCCCAGGCCGGCGCTGATCATGGTGTCACTGCCCACCTGGCCTGCTCCCGTACTCAGGGTCTTCACATATCCCCCATCAACAAAGCCGAGCATACGCAGATTTTGCATTCCTGGCACGGAAGGAGTCCACACTTCCAGAGATCCGCGCAGGCCTTTATCACCGGAGGCGCCACGTTCTTCAAAACCGCGCACGGAATTGATTCCGCCCAGGCCGAATTGTTCGCCACTGATCAGGGGTTCTCCTGTTAATTGGCCCGAGAGTGCACTATTTAACAGCCATTGGCCGGGCAGGCTATGACTTGCGGATACGGAAAATCGCAGCGCCTGCCAGTGCGCATCGGCACTTGTTCCGGGCCGGGATGCCGCATAATCGGAATTGTTATTTTTTCGACCGCTGGCAATGTTAAGCGAGTAGGTGACGTTGAAATCCATCCGCGAGCGTTCCTGCACCAACTCGCCGTGGTAGCCAAGAGTCAGTGGTCTGCTGCGTACGTCAACGCCCAAGGGCACACCAGACAGGCTGACATTATTGTTAAAAACGCGATCTTCCAAGGCAAATGATGCCTGCTGGCGATAATTGCCAATATTGTTAAATGTCTGGGTATAGGTCGCGCCTTTGAAGCGGCCGGCCCCACTGACATCTAAAGTTTGCGCCACGCGACCGGTATTTACATCGGAACTTGAGTAAAACAGCGCCAAATCACCGGAGAATCGATACAGGGGCAGTCGATAATTGATTCCGTATTGCTGCACATCACCCACATGCCCGGGGGCAGTGGTGTAACTGGCCGTAATATCGTGGTCCAGGCCAAAAAGGTTGCTGTATTGGGCGCCTGTAGTAAAGCGAAAATCCCCGGTAGCCTCAGAGCCTGTATTGTTCAGGGAGGCAAAGACTTTCCAGGGCTTCTGATCGCGTATGGCAAGATCAACATCGATGGTATCCGGCTGATCACTTTGCTGCATGCGGATTGTGACCTGCTTGGAGGCGTGATTGTTGGCCACGATGAGTTCTCTGGCCAGTGTCTGGGTGTCGGGTGCGGCCCCGGGTTGCAGGCTGGGCAGGGAGGCAAGGATATTCTCGTCGGAGAAATACCGGTTGCCGGAGGTTCTGATGTTGCCGACTTTGATACTGACGATCTGTAGGGTGATGCGCCCAGCTTGCATCGTCTGCGGGGGCAGTAAGACCCGGTAAAAGGAGTTTCCCGAGTCGAGAATGGCCTTTTCAAGCTCACCCACTGCCTCAAACAGCCGATCCAGGCCCTGGTGCTCCCCGAGGTAGGGGGCCAGGATTTGATCGGTAGCGCTTTTGTCAAGGGGGTTATGCCCGTCGATGGCAAACTCGGTGACGTTAAAACTGACAACAGGAACCGTATCCTGGGCAGCAACATTGCCCACCCATGCCAGACATAGAATTGCGGCGGTGATACACCTGAACAGATACGGCAAAATAATTATCCCCAAATAATTATATTTATTAATCAGTTATAGTATCAATTTAATGTTAATATTCAATAGATTTTATTTGCCGGGACAGGCGATCCGGAAATTTTTCTTAAACCAGGGACACTTTTTTGTTGCCAAAGGGTCAATATCTTTAGTTTGTAATGGAGCGACATTAACGAGTCATGGACATAAATGCCAGAAATCAATGCAACCATATTGATGGCACAGATTATGCTAACCATTGTTTGTCCCCCTGATCCCTACAGTTTTACTCAGGACACTGGCCAAAATTGATCTAGATCAATTTTGGCCAGTGAAAGCGTTGTACAGACACTTTTTTACCTCGGGTTTGACACTACACTTAAGCCACAGATTTATTGTGGGTAAATGTGATGACCTGGGGGTGTCGTGTTGCGCTGCTGGTGATGTGCCTGCATGGCATTCAGGCGCTTGCCAACCCGCAATGTCCAAAAATCGTGAGCGGTCAGGCCAGGTTTTCCAGTCCCGGGCCGAAAGTGCTGAACATATCCAACAGTCCTGGCGCCATCATTAACTGGTCCTCGTTTGGTATCCGCTCCGACGAGACCACACGTTTTATCCAGTCCAACGCCGCCAGCGCGGTACTGAATCGGGTCAGCGGAGGAAGTCCATCAGCGCTGTTGGGGCATTTGCTGTCTAATGGCCGGGTTTTTCTTATCAACCGCAACGGCATTGTCTTTGGCCCGCATGCGGTTGTCGATACTGCTGCGTTGGTGGCTTCGACGTTGGATATTCGTGATCAGGACTTTATTGCCGGAAACCTGAAGTTTCGCGAGCAAGGCCAGGCCGGTGCGATTCGTAACCAGGGATATCTCAAGGCAGGTGTCAACGGCGGTATTTTCCTCATCGCGCCGAATATCGAGAACGAGGGCATAATTGAAACCATCGGGGGTAAGTTGGTGCTGGCTGCCGGACGGCAGGTCACTCTGGCAAGCCTGGATTCTGATCATAT
>CAZAWX010000286.1:0-4817 GCA_964488985.1 uncultured Ectothiorhodospiraceae bacterium | reverse complement strand
CTATCATAGTCGCGGGCAGTTGCAACAGGCAGATCAGCTTTATTGTGAAATCCTGAAAACCAACCCCGACCATGCCGATGCCTTGCATTTACAAGGCGTCCTGGCCCATCAGAGGGGGCTCCACGACCTCGCCGTTGAGCGCATCCAAAAAGCGCTCGACCTGCAACCACACAATGCGGCGTATCTGAACAATCTGGGCGAAGCCTACCGGGCTCAACGACTGTTCTCGCTTGCCGTCAACTGCTATCGCAAGGCGTTGGCTGTACTACCACGGGATCTCAATGCCCTGAACAACCTCGGTATCGCTTTGCACCAAATGCAGCTATTTCAGGAATCCGAACACGCCTTTGCGCAGGCTTTAGAGTGCAATCGTGCAGATCCTGAAGTACACATGAATCTTGGCAATATGCTGCGTGACCAGGGCCAGCTCGACAAGGCGCTGCAAAGTTTTCGCAACGCCATCCGCCATGCACCCGGCTTTGCCCCGGCGCATGGTTGGTTGGGAGTGACGCTGTATGAAGCCGGACAGGGAACGTCTGCGGTAAAGAGTCTGCTCGAGGCTGCACGCCTGGATCCGCTGAATATCGAAATCCACAACAACCTCAAACGATTGCGCTGGAATATGGGCGATGGCCCGTTGCTGCATGATTCCTTTCGCATGGCCTGCCAACAATGCCCTGATATTCCAGACACCTATATAAATTATGCAAACAGCCTGCTGCTATCGTTTCAATACGATGATGCCGAGCCAGTCATCGCTCAGGCACTCAAACTCGCGCCGCAGGATCCCAGACCGTACAGTCTGCTCGGGCGATTGCATCTGGGTCGCAACCAACTCCAGGCAGCCCTGGCCGCGCACCTGCAGTGTCTCAATCTTGGCGACGACCCACTGCTGGCCGAAGATGCCTCTAACGCCTTGCTCCTTGCGGGCCAGTTCGAACAGGCCCGCAAGATACTTCTGCACAGTTATCACCTGTTGCCCAGGCGCAGCAGCCTGCTGGCACGCCTGGGTATCGCCATGCAGGAGTTAGCTGATCCGCTACTGACAGACTGGGTGAATTACCAACGTTATGTCTTCACCGAGATGATAGAAGTGCCAAAGGGCTTTGCAGATCTGGAAAGCTTCAATACCGCATTGCACGAGGAACTCAAGACTCAACACATCACACCGAACCATGCCCTGGAACAAAGCATGCGGGGTGGAACCCAAACTTTAAACAACCTGTTTCAAAATCCCAGCGGCCTGGTAGCGGTGCTGAAACAACAAATCAGTAACGTCGTTGATCGTTATATTGCCAATCTCGATAACGATCCAATGCATCCATTTCTACGCTATAAAAATCCACATTACGTTTTCAACGGCACCTGGTCGACCATTTTACAAAGCGCGGGCTTTGACGGCAGTCATATTCACAATGAAGGCTGGCTGAGCGGCACTTACTACGTGCAGGTACCGGACTTCAGCACCGAACAGCACCAAAAGGAGGAAGGCTACATCCAGTTCGGCGAGCCCCCAAAAGAATTTGTCAGTGACAACAATCAGCGGCGTCTGGTTATAGCGCCGCAGCCAGGGCGTATGGTCTTGTTTCCTTCCTATTACTGGCATGGCGTGAGGCCGTTTTTCCATAACGGCATCCGCCATTCGGTATCTTATGACATCATTTAAGCTCAATCGGCAACGACGCCGTTACATCATCAGGATGTAAGACATAGACCCCCTTTCGTCTGGCCAGATAATCGAACAAATCCTCAAGGAACGACCAGCAATGTGTGTCGTGTACCAAATGGTGGGTCAAAATACCGGTCGGCTCCTGGATATCGGCCAATCCGAGCCGCCGTTTGCTGAGATGCGCAAGCAGCCCGGTGACAACCGTATCTTCTCCGGCAAACGCGCGGCTGCCACGCCAGTCGATGATGTCGACGTGGGTATTGATGCAGGTCACGCCTGGCACCGGATGGCGCGTTTGGCGCGCCTTGAAAGTGGACAGCAAACGCAACCCAGCAGCAGGCAATACGCGCAAAACTTCGCTATCGATTCGGTTCCAGGGCGGCACCAGCGCCGGCACAAAACTGTCGGCAAACATCTGTTCCATGCGTCGCCGCCCGGTCACCAGTTCCTGTGCCATTGCGGCTAACGGGCGGTGCGCGCCGAATTCTGCTTTTTTCTCCCTCGGCGGCGCGTGATTAATGTGTGCAAAGCCGTGCTGCCAGACCCTCGCCAGCGGCCATTTAGCCACCAACTCAGACAAAGACCGCTCAACTGTATCGGGAATGCAGGCGAGGGCAATGCCGACGCCGAGCGCTTCACTGAGCATGCGCAACCGTTGTAGTGCGGGTGTCGCTTGGATCGCGTCATCGTCGCGCCACCAGATTTTCGCATCGATACCGGTCGCGCTCCAGGCGGCCAGTTCCACGTCCAACGCAGCCCGGGAACGCGCACTCAACATTGCCCCAGCTCCAACAACAGATCCGCAGTACGCGCTGCACCGTCCAGTCTTACCCGGTCCTTGCCTGTGGTCAGCGTCAGCTGCGAGGACAACGCCTCGGACACGGCTGTGACCAATGTCCCCGGTTCCAACCTGTCGGCTGCAAGGTGGATCACCCGCCCACGTGCGGCCAGCAATTGCGCACGGCGACGCTGCTCGAACTGCCCGGGGGCGGTAAAGGGCACAATCACCGCGGGTGTCCTGGTCCCCAGCAGTTCTGCCACAGTGTTGTATCCCGCTTGTGATACAGACACACTGGCTGTTGTCAAGAGCCTGTTAAAGTCGGCACGATTGCGTTCCACGCAGACCTGCCCGCCGGCCATGGAAGCCAGCGCCTGGAAACGATGCTGCGGCAAATTGTGTCCAACCAGGACACGCCAGCGATGCGGTGTCAGAGCGAGTCGCCCGGCCCCGATTGCCGCCAGCGCCAAATCTTCACCCACCACGCCACCACCCGTGGACACCACAATTTCGCCGCTCCCATAGGCATGGTCCGCATCAATCGTGTGCAGCTCAGGTTGGCAAACCCGGTTCTGGAACCCGCTCACATAGCCGGTATAACGGACCCGATCCGCAATCTGGTCTGCGCCCGGAAATGTATCGGCCAGCGCAACCCAGTGCGGATCGCTATGCACCAGTACTAAAGCGTAGTGTTCATTCACCTGTTCAACAACCTGCTGCATTCGTCCCTCCGGGCCAGGGAATCCTTCGAGAATATCGCGAATGGAACAGGCGAGCCGGATCCGCCGTGGCGATGCAGCGATCTGCTCCAGTAGCGCCTCAAGCTCAAAGCGCAGGAGTCTGCGACCAAATGGAAATGTCTCGGTAACAACGGTATCCGGTGCAAATTCACTTACTGTACGCAACAACATTGCGCAACGATTTGCGCACCAGTCCGCATCGACCGGCGCATCCGACTGATCGAACAGGCGCTTGTAGTCCAGCCCCTGTATGCGCGCCGGTGGTAGCTGAACCAGCGTTGCATTGCCCAGGTCGATATTCGCCACGGGCATGCCGCCAGAGACACACAACACCTCGGCTCCGCGCGCTGCCAGGGTACGGGCAAGAACTGCGGCACGGCGCAGATGGCCGATACCGAGCAAATGCTGAACATAAATAAGTATTCTAGCCTGCACGCGCCGTTAGCCCCGCGACGATAATCTGCGCGCTGCGCTCGGCGCCATCCATCTGCAGTTCGAGCGGCGCAGGGCGCAACAGATACGCCGCATCCACCGCCCGGGCAAGATTGACAGGGTTCAAATCCCCTTCCGCTAACAGTTCAACCAGACCGCGCTGGGCCAGCACACGCCCGCGCAGTAACTGTTCGCGCTCGGTCGCATCGTGATAGGCAACCAGCACCGCGCGAACCCCGGTGCTGAGGATGTCCATAACCGTATTGTAGCCACCTTGCGATATAGACACCGCCGCACGCCGCAGCAGTCCTCTGAAATCGGCTCGAGTCCGTTCTACAACAACACCTGCAGTGGCGCGAGTCCGCAACGCCCGCAAATGTTCCGGGGACAAATTCTCACCGACCAGAATACGCCAGCGGTGATCACGCAGGGCGCTGAACGGCCGCGCTTCGATGGCATTGCGCAGCACCTGCTCACCATAGGCGCCACCCCCCGCTGATACCACCACCTCGTCACGGCCATCATCGCCTGGAGGTTCTTCATCCACATCATCAAACTCGCGCACATAACCGGTATAGCGCACCATGTGTGCGATTGCGCTAAACATCGGGAAGCTTTCCTGCAGCGGCACCAGCGTTGGGTCGGCATGGACCAGAACCTTGTCAAAATACCTCAGCGCATGGTCGGCCATGGCACTGTACTTGGCGCGTTTGGGCCGGTATTCGATGATGTCGCGGATAGAACTAAGCCGCAGTGCGCCATCTGCCGTTGCCGCGTTGAGTAACGGCAGCAATTCAAAGCGCATCAACTTGCGGCCAAAGGGAAACGTCTCCACCAACACTGCGCGAAAGTCTTCCCTATGCCAGACATCGAGTAAATGTGCCGCACGCCGGGCGCGCCAATGGTCATCAACCTCCCTGCCTTCAGCATCCACCAGCCGGTCAAACTTCAGATCAGGGCAGCGGCAGGGAGCAAGCTGAATCAGGCGCGCATCACCCAGTTCCAGGTAGGTCAACGGCATACCGCCGCTGACATAGACCACGCGTAATCCCAGCGCCGAGCACGCGCGCGCAATCGCCGCCATACGACGCTGATGGCCGATACCCATCAGGTGCTGTACATAGAACATCACGGCATCACCCACCAGGCCTTACCCCCCTGTCTCGATGTTGTAACCCGCTTGCCACGACACAAAAGC
>CAZAWX010000285.1:0-4820 GCA_964488985.1 uncultured Ectothiorhodospiraceae bacterium | reverse complement strand
GGCTATCAATCGCACAACAACCTCTCCCTGAATGACGATGTTAGCATCCCCAATGGCAATCTGGATATGGTCGACCACCAGATCAAGAAGGTGAGTCGGATTTCCAGCTCTGGGGACCTGACCATTGATGCCGGCGATGGACCACGTCGGACTTTGACTCTTCAGGATGATGTTCGTATCCCCGACGGCACTCTCAAGTTCAAGGACAACCCTGGAGGTGGCAGTGGGGACTATGCTCAGCTCAGGTACTACGCTGAAAACGGGGAGAATACGCGGCTCGAACTGAAAGTGCAGAATGATGGTGACGATGACATCTATCTCAGTGCCTCTGGGCCGATATATCTCGATGGGTCAGATGCCGTTGTCAAGAGCAACCTCACCGTAGAAGGATCAGACATTGCACTAAAGGGAAGAAATAGCGGTGGAACAGGCAATCCAGGTAGAGCTCTGGTAGACGGAAGCGATAGGTTGTATATCAACTTTAACAACGATTTTAGTGGCTGGGAGATCGGCGGCCCAGCGAAGGGCAATCTCGATATGGGTGGGCGTTCGATAGTCAACTGCGGCGCTCTGGTTGAGGCCAACCTGCAGACGCCTGAGGAGCTGGCGACGGAACAGGTTGAGCGCTTTGAGCAAGGGGATGTGCTGTGCTGGGGCGATGACCAACTGGAGAAGTGCAGCCTCCCTGGTGATCGCCTGGTTCAAGCCGTAGCTGACAAGAATGGCAAGCCCATCATCATCGGCGCCGAGGTGATCAAGGTGTTGGGGCCGGTCAAGAGAGGCGATTTGCTGGTTGCCTCCTCAGTGCCGGGCTACGCTATAGTCAACAACGGGCCGGCGCCGGGGGCGGTGATCGCTCAGGCATTGGAGGGGTTTGCCGGCGAGCAGGGGACCATCAAGGCAATGATCCGCAAGTTCTGAGATGGGTCCTGCACAACCATACCTTGCGCATACTGTGATACCGTCATGATAAAGGTCTAGGTGATCTTCTGAGAGGTAACACAATGTATCAGAGACTTTTCACTCCACAACAACGAGGAATGTTCAGGCTCGTAGTAGCTGTAATCGGGCTGGGGCTTCTTGTAGCGCTCGCTGTTTCCCTCAACACTGCACTTGCCTCTCGCGACCGACAACCTTCTCCCGCGTCCGTGGTTGCCACGAACCCAGCTAGCTGGAAAACATATACCAACACTTCTCTTGGCTATGCATTTGAGTACCCAAAAGACTGGCGGATAACTGATTCACCTGTCCCTGAGACTGGTAGTTGGATCGTAATGTCTAGTGTTGCAGTGACAAGCTATGGAAAGGAAACATTGACGACCAGACATCCGGCGGAGGGCGCAAACTTCAATGTAAATGTCGGAAGAAATATCGAAGATAAAGCACTTGAGACATGGATGAGAGAGCATGAGGCAAACCTGTCATCGGACTTCACAAAAGTAGGAGTCAACGGCATAGAGGAACTTCGCTTTCGAAGAATAGCTGAGAATCAACAGACAATCATCAAAGAGTTCGTTGTCGGTTTTGAAAAGGGTAAAAGAGTCTACATCGTTGACTATTCAGTCATAGGTGAAGATCCAGAGGGCAAGCTCCTTAGTCAACTAGAGCGCATCCTTTCCACCTTTGCGTTGCTCGATCAAGCCTCATTCACTCATCAGCTTGCTCCGGCTCAGATGAGTGCCATCGTGAAAACCTCACCGATTGCGGCGGTGACGAGTGGCTTTGTGTCCGTTACCTATACCGGTTTCCGGTACCCTATAGATACCGGCGCTTATGTGCGGACAACTACCTTCCTAGCGTGGATTTCTGTGCCTTCCTCCATCTGTTCGTCCGGGGGGATATATCATCCAGGCGAAGATTGGGCGAGGAGTGGGGGAGGAGGTTATGGCGATCCCGTGTACGCAGTAGCCGACGGCACAATCGTTGATGCCGTCAACCTCGGAGCCGGTGGTGGAGGAAAAACGATCTTGATCGAACACGGACTACCTGATGGAAGCACGATCTGGTCAATGTACACTCATCTGGCACGCATGGATCGCACAAGTGGTAGTGTGACAAAAGGAACTCAAATAGGGACTGTGGGGGACGGTGAAGGTACCTATGCTCCTCACCTGCACTGGGAAATTCGCATTAGAGATACGGGTTACGGGGTATGCGGTTGGAGCCAAGAGCAGATTCGACAATACTATACTAACCCTTCGGATTTTGTTAACAGCCATCCAGGAAATGGTTGTTGCTTGTGTAGCAGCCTTGGTTCCTTGCTGAGTGGGGGGCAGGTTGTTGAGGATAAACCATCACCTCTCTCCACACTAGAATATGCCTTCCCGGCTTCTACCCCGACCGCGTTCCTGACTACAACTCCACCACCCGCTTCCACCGAGGAATCGCGCACGGCCCTAAAGGATGCCACCTCATTGCCATCACCTCCTGCGCTTGCACCCACCGCCCGGCTCACCAGCACACCTTCGCCCACGAACACGTCAACGGCCACTCCCAGCCCTACTTCCACGCTTACACCTACGCTCACGCCGCGGCCGTCCGCCACACCTACGCAGACGGCCACACCAACGCCGGATACCATCCCGCCTCATGGCTCTCTGACCATCAACGCCGGCGCCGGCCAAACCAGAAGCCTAAACGTCACCCTGAAGCTTACAGCCAATGACGAGGGCGGTGGTGTAGCCGAGATGCGGTTCAGCCATGACGGCACCAGATGGAGTGAGTGGGAGAGCTATGAGCCGATCAGGACCTGGCACCTATCTGCAGAGAATGGTCCCCACACCATCTACGTTCAGTTTCGAGATGCCGCCGGCAACGTCTCCGAGCCGGCCAGTGCCACAATCACGGCGGCCCTGAATGTAGAAAAACCGTCATCCGAGAGCTACCGCATCCTGAGCAGCGTAGTAGGCATCGGAGGTGGGGAGAAGTCCTCAGCCAGCTATCGTGTACAAAGCACCACGGGCCAACCTTCCTCCGTTGCCTGGTCGTCGGAGTTCCCCCAAAGCAGCGAGGGCTTTCAGTTGTTCTCGGGTTATTGGAGCGCACAGGGGGCCGCGCCCTGTATCCTCACAGGCGACTTCGACGGAGACCATGATGTGGATGTGAACGACCTGGCGTTCCTGGCCGGCAAGTGGCGGATGACGTCAGGCAATCCGGAGTGGAAGAACGGATATGACTTCGACAGCGACAAGAAAGTGACCGTGATCGACCTGATGTCTCTGCAAACTCACTGGGGTGAGGGCTGTCCATGACAGGTTCAGTTGCAGAGGGAATCCGGAGTGGAAGCGAATGGATGAAGGCTCGACTGAGAACTCCATTTGACTCAACGCCAGCGGCGGTTGCCATGCACGTCTTACCCAAACCATTCCTGCACATCCTTCTGTTCCTGCTTGCTGTGGTGCTACTTTTCGGCAAGTCCAACGCAACTCCGACTACTTCCGCAGATTCATACCCGGACCCATGGGACGTTAGTTGGCTCCCGGGTGATCAGAACCAGGTGATCAACGCGATCAATTCAATCGTGACCGACCCCGGTGCCGGCGGCTCACCTGATGCAGGATTGGCCGGCTATGGAAGCACAATTCTGTACTACTCGCTCAATTCCATTGGTGGCAATCCTGCAGGAGTAAATCCGGCTTTCGCACTCGCGATGTTTCGGAAAGAGGCAAATTTCGCAAAACCAGGCTCAATCGCATACACACAGAACAACCCAGGCAACCTGCGTTGTGCAGGGTATGGGATGATCGATTGCCAGAATGGCTTTGCTGTCTTTGCCTCGATGGAAGATGGAATCAAAGCATACTTTTGGATGCTGCAATACCAATACAAGCCTGGCGGTGGATGGCCAAGCAATTTCAACTGTACAGACATCACCTGCATAATCACCCACTACTGCCCATCCACCCAATGTGATACACAGGCATATATAGACCAGGTGGGGCAATGGACACGGGATTTCATGTCCCGCATATCGGGTGGCGCGGGTGGTTGCTGCTTGTGTAGCCCCCTCAATCATGCGCTGAGTCAGGGTAGAGCTATTGGAGAACACACATTGCCTCTCTCCACAATCGCCTCTTCTTCTCCAAATGCCACTCCGACCACGTTCCTCACTGCAACCCCGTCATCTACCCCCACACCCACTTCAACAAGAACTGCCGCCCCCACATCGACCTTGACGTCAACCTCTACTACCACACCAATCGACGCACACGTACCAACAGCAACCGACACAGCGACACCGTTCCCTACTGCTACAGCCACACCAACCTCAGATACCAGCCTGCCTCACGGCTCTCTGACCATCAACGGCAGTGCCGGCGAGACCAGAAGCCTCAACGTCATGCTGGATCTTGCTGCCGAGGACGCAGGCACTGGCGTGATCGAAATGCGCTTCAGCTACGACGGGACCGAATGGTCCGAGTGGGAAAGTTATCAACCGATGAGAGTCTGGCAGTTGCCTCTCGGAGACGGTCTCTACATCGTCTACGTTCAATTCCGAGACGCAGCCGGCAACGTCTCCGATCCAGCCAGCGCTACCATCACCGCGAACCCGAAGGTCGAAAAGTCCTCCTCCGAAAGCTATCGCATCCTGAGCAGCGTGGTGGGTGCCAGCGGTGTGGTGGGGACCGGTGATTGGGAGAAGGCATCCTCCAACTACCGTGTGCAAAGCACCACAGGCCAAGCCTCGTCAGTAGCCTGGTCGCCGGAGTTCCCCCAAAGCAGCGAACCCTTTCAGTTGTTGTCAGGTTACTGGGGAGCCTATGGGGCGATGCCGTGTCTGCTCTCAGGAGACTTCGACAGGGACCACGATGTGGATGTGA
>CAZAWX010000284.1:0-4854 GCA_964488985.1 uncultured Ectothiorhodospiraceae bacterium | reverse complement strand
GTGGGTGAAAACCGTGATTAATTGCGTTCACCACGGCGAAAAGGAGCCAACAATGCCTGAGGATAGCGGGCTTTGCCTGACATCAATACCAATGCGGCGATGCTGATGAGGTAGGGCAACATGAGGAAAAACTGGTAGGGAATGACGGCCCCGCCAAGTTGTTGCGCACGGACTTGCCAGGCATCTAGTCCGGCAAACAACAATGCGCCGAGTAATGCCCGCCCAGGGCGCCAGGAGGCAAAAATCACCAGGGCGATACAGATCCAGCCCCGGCCGTTGACCATGCCGAAATAAAAGGCATCGAAGGCGGACATGGTCAGATAGGCTCCGGCCATGGCCATCAGTGCGGAACCGGCCATAACGGCCAGCGTGCGAATGAGCAGCACATTAATCCCCTGGGCTTCGACTGCCATGGGATTTTCACCGGCCATGCGTACCGCCAGACCCAGGGGAGTGCGGTACAAGGCATAACTGACCACCACCACACTCAATAGCGCCAGGTAGGTGACCGGGGTATGGCGAAACAGGGCTTCGCCCAGAAACGGCAGATCTGACAATATTGGAATTTGTACGGGTTGAAAGGGGATGATTTTCGGTGGTGTGGTGCTGGCGGGCAGGAGCATGCGAAAAATAAAAAACCCAAGCGCCGAGGCGAGCATGGTGATGCCGATACCGGAGACATGCTGGGACAAACCAAGATGGACCACCAGCAGGCTGTGCAAAAGCCCGAAAGCGGCGCCGGTCAAGGCGGCGAACAACAGTCCAGTCCACAGATCGCCACCCTGAAAAACCCACATCCAGCCTGCCATGGCGCCGAAACTCATGATGCCCTCGATACCGAGGTTGAGGACGCCTGCGCGCTCACAGATCAGCTCTCCAAGGGTGCCGAGGATAAGCGGGCAGGCAATGCGCAGTGTCGCTGCCCAGAAACCAGCGCCGATGAGTAATTCCAGCAGGTCAAGCATGGAAATACCGCAAGGAAATCGGCCCTGTGACATTAAGGACGGCCATCAGCGAAACCTGATCCGGTACTGGCTCAGCATCAGGCTGACCAGTACCGCCAATACCGAGGTGGCGACGATAATGTCGGCGATGTAGGTGGGAATATTGACCGCCCGACTCATGGAATCAGCGCCGACATAGATCCCGGCGAGGAAAATTGCCGATGCAATCACTCCCAGAGGGTGCAAATTCGCCAGCATGGCAACGGCAATCCCCGCATAACCGAAACCTGGGGACAGATCCAGGGTCAAATACCCTTTGAGCCCTGCAACTTCGGTGATGCCGGCAAATCCGGCCAGGCCACCGCTGAGCAGTGCGACCCGAAGCACCGTCCAGTTAATGCTGATCCCGGCAAAGGCGGCGGCTTTTGGGTTGAGACCAACGGCACGAATTTCATAACCCCACACCGTGTATCGCATCAGCAGCCAGACCAGTACTGCCGAGACAATGGCGACGATGAAACCGCTGTGCAGACGGGTCCTGGGCAACAGTTTCGGTAGCACGCCATGATCGATGATCGGTGCCGCCTGGGGCCAGCCAAGGGACATTGGATCCTTCATCGGACCTTCCAGTAAATAATTGACGAACAACAAAATCACGAAGTTCAACAATAATGTAGTGACGACTTCATCAACCCTGAGCCGGGTTTTGAGGATGACCGGAATCAACAAGGCCAGACCACCGGCCAGGGCGCCAGCGACAAATAACAACGGAATCATGAGTCCGGGGGGCAAATCGATGAGGCCCGTGCCGAGCCAGGTTGCCGCCAGCGCGCCGCAATACAACTGGCCTTCGGCGCCGATATTCCAAAAGCGGGAGCGGAAAGCCACCGCTGCCGCCAGACCCGTCAGGATCAGTGGTGTGGCCCTGGCGAGGGTTTCGGATAGCGCAAAGCGTGAACCAAAGGCACCGCTGAAAAGAAAACCGTAAGCCTTCAATACAGGTTCACCGGCCCAGACGATAAGCCCCGAGGCAATCGCCAGAGCGGCCAGTACTGCGAGGACAGGCGCCAGCAAGATGAGCCATATGGGGGTGTTTTCCCGGGCTTCAAACCTCATGCTGGCAGTTCCCGGGCAAGACTGTGGGCATGGGCGAGATCGCCCGCCATCATGATTCCGACATCTTTGATGTCCACATCCTGCACCGCCAGGGGCTGGCTGATACGGCCTTGATAAATCACGGCGATTTTATCGGCGAGGGCAAACAACTCGTCGAGATCTTCTGAGATCAGGAGGATCCCGGCACCGTTTTGTTTGGCGGCCAGCAAACTGCTGTGGACTGCAGCGATAGCGCCTTCATCAAGTCCACGCACGGGTTGGTTGGCGAATATAAATTTCGGATTGTTTTCCAGGGTCCGAGCGAGAATAAGTTTTTGCATATTGCCGCCGGACAACTGCTTGGCTGGAATTTCCATTCCCCGGCAGCGGATATCAAACTGCTCGATGAGGTGCCTGGCAAAACTTCGGCAGGCGCTGAAATTAACAAGCCAGCGCCAGCGCCAGAACGGGCCTTGGCGTAAGCGCTCACTGATCATGTTTTCCCACACGTTCATGTCGCCGATCACTCCCGTCACCTGGCGATCTTCCGGGATACGGCCAATCCCAAGGTTGATAAAATTTTTCGGCGAAAACCTGTCCACGCATCGGCCGCAGTATTCGATGTTGCCGCGCTCTGGTTTGTGCAGGCCGCTTAATATCGTTCCCAGGCTGAGTTGACCATTCCCCGCCACCCCGGCGAGCCCGACGATTTCGCTACCATGTACACGCAGATTAATGTCTTCGAGTTCTGCGGCTCCGGCGCCACTCTGGCGGGTTCCCAGTCCTTTGAGTTCCATCACCACGTCACCTGCCGGCAGGTGTTCAACTTTAGGTCGCATGACCTTGCGTCCGACCATCATTTCCGCCAGTGAATGGCGGTCGGCATCGGCGGTGGCGGTCTCGGCGACAACCTTCCCCCGACGTAGAACGACCACGCGCTGGCTGATACGTAAAATTTCATGCAGCTTATGGGAAATGAAGATGATCGACAGACCCTGCTGCACCATGGTCGTCAAGGTGTTGAATAAATGATCCACTTCCTGGGGGGTGAGTACCGCTGTCGGTTCATCGAGTATCAATACCCGCGCGTCCCGGTACAGCACCTTGAGAATCTCAACCCGCTGCCGCTCGCCGACGGACAATTCGCTTACCCGCTTGTCCGCCTCCACCCGCATGCCGAATTGCCCAGCCAGATCCTGCAGGCGCCGTTTGGCTTGCCGACGGTGACTGCGCAAGGCGAACAGGGGTTCGGTTCCCAGCAGGATGTTGTCAAGAACGCTGAGGTTTTCAGCCAGTGTGAAGTGTTGGTGAACCATGCCGATACCGGCAGCAATGGCGGCCCGGGTGGTTCCTTGTTCCAGTGTTTGGCCGTGCACTTCGATCTGCCCGGCATCGGCCAGGTAGTGGCCAAAGAGGATATTCATGAGTGTGGTTTTACCCGCACCGTTTTCGCCCAGCAATGCCAGTACCTCGCCCTTGTTCAATGACAGCGAAACATCATCATTGGCGAGCAGGGAACCAAAGCGTTTCGTAATCCCGGATAAGCGCAAAACGGCCATGGATTTGCCTTGATCAGCGTCCTGCGGCGGCCTTGGTTCAGAGCTGTTTGAGCTCATCGTCAAGGCCGCCGAACAGATGACGAAAGGACTGAATCAGAACGTTGATTTCGGTTCTTTGTCGTTGATGACTACCGTCATCTTCCCGGCGATGATATCGGCCTTGAGTTTTTCCACTTTGGCTTTGGCGGCGGCAGGAATACGGCTCTCAAACTCATGGTAAGGCGCAAGACTGGCGCCACCCTTGGCCATCATGGTCCAGGATTTGTAGTTTTCAGCCTTGAAGGTGCCCGCCTTGACCTGGGCGATGGCGTAGTTGATCGCCGATTCCATGTGCCACAGGGCAGAGGTCACTACCACGTCCTTGCCGTTTTCCTCCTTGTTCATGTCGTTGACATTGCCGAAGGCAAGGATCCCTTTAGCCCTGGCTGCATCCACCACTCCAGCACGTTCGGCGTAAAGAATATCGACGCCGGTCTCAATCTGCGCAAAGGCGGCCTCCTTGGCTTTGGGTGGGTCAAACCAGGAGCCGATAAAGTTGACTTTGAACTCGACCTTGGGATTGACCGAGCGAGCCCCGGCCATGAAGGCGTGGAAAAGGCGATTGACTTCACCAATCGGATAGCCGCCCACCATGCCAATACGGTTACTTTTGGTCATTGACCCGGCCAGTATGCCCATCAGATAGCAGGGTTCATGGATATAGTTGTCGAAGACAGCAAAGTTGTTGCCATGGGCTTTGAATGGGTCGCCCATGAGAAAAGCCACCTTCGGGTAATCATCGGCGACCTTGCGTGCTTCGCGGCTGATGCCAAATGCTTCACCGACAATCAGGCTAACGCCACTGTTTGCATATTCACGCAGGACACGCACGTAGTCGGTATTGGCGACTTTTTCCGAAAATACATACTCAATTTCACCCGCTTTGGCGGCTTTGTCCAGGGCCTGATGCAAACGGGCATCCCATTTTTGCTGAATGGGCTGGGTGTAGATCCCCGCCACCTTGATTTTGGCCGCCAGGGCATTACGGGCTGAAATGGGCAGTAAGCCCGCCGCGGTGACAGCACCCAGGCTTTTTAGTATCTGGCGGCGGGTGAAGGCAAATTTTCTCATGTATTGACTCTCCTTAAGGCGTGGTGTTGATGGTTGTTGTTCTGTTTCGCCCCTCCAGCCACAGCTGCCGGGCGGTTCGTTGTAACGGGTGATGGTCAGGGCCGGTACGAGGCGGCTAAAATACCACGGATCGGTGGCGGTGTTTG
>CAZAWX010000283.1:0-4864 GCA_964488985.1 uncultured Ectothiorhodospiraceae bacterium | reverse complement strand
CTTTGACCTGGCCTGTATTATGCGGGCTGATACTCAGATTCGTGTTGAGAAGGCACCCCCACGCCGCAACATTCTACCTCTTACCCAGATCCCGTTTATAATCCCCCCAACAACCCAACGCACCAAGGCCATCCCCCCCATGAACCAAACTTCAGGTCGTCACTTTCTCCAGATCCCCGGCCCCACCAACGTCCCCGACAAAGTCCTGCGCGCCATGGATCACGTCACCCTGGATCACCGCGGCCCCCAATTCGCTGAACTCGGCCTGCGGGTCCTGGAAAATATCCGCCTCATCTTCAAAACCGAAAATCCCGTCGTCATCTATCCCAGCTCCGGAACCGGTGCCTGGGAAGCCGCACTGGTCAATTGCCTCAACCCCGGCGATCGCGTTCTTATGTATGAGACCGGCCATTTCGCCAGCCTCTGGAAAGCCATGGCCGAGCGCCTCGGGCTAAAACCTGAGTTTATCCCCGGTGACTGGCGCAGCGGCGTCGATGCCGGCGCCATCGAGGCACAACTCGCCGCAGACAGCGATCATGCTATCAAAGCCGTGTGTGTCGTCCACAACGAAACCTCCACCGGCGTCACCAGCAACATCAAAGCCGTTCGCGAGGCCATAGACCGTGTTGCGCATCCTGCATTGCTCCTCGTCGATACCATTTCATCCCTCGCCTGCATCGACTACCGCCATGACGAATGGGGCGTCGATGTAACCGTCAGCGGATCCCAGAAAGGTTTGATGCTACCGCCGGGACTCGGCTTTAATGCCATCAGCGATAAAGCCCTCGCCGCGGCAAAATCCGCCACCTCAACGCGCTCGTACTGGGACTGGCAACCCATGCTGGACGCCAACCGCAAGGGCTTTTTCCCCTATACCCCGGCCACCAATCTGCTATACGGTCTCGATGCCGCCCTCGATATGCTCCTGGCTGAAGGTCTGAACAATGTGTTTGCCCGCCATAACCGCTTTGCCGCCGCCACCCGCTGCGCAGTCGCCGCATGGGGGCTGGAAAACCTCTGCAGCAGTGGTGAATACAGCAGTTCACTGACCGCTGTACTGATGCCCGAAGGCCACAATGCCGATGAATTACGCAAAGTTATTTTGCAACGCTTCAACATGTCGCTCGGTTCCGGATTGTCAAAAGTCGCAGGGAAAGTCTTTCGCATCGGTCACCTGGGTGATTTTAATGATTTGAGCCTGATGGGCACCTTGAGCGGCGTGGAAATGGGCCTGCAACTGGCAGGCGTTCCAGCACAGCGCGGCGGGGTCAGCGCGGCAATGGATTTTCTTAGCGACACCGCGCAACTCACCGCCCAGGGACTACTGCCCAAAGCCGCGACCTGAAGACCTGAAACTGGAAAATGAGTCCCGCAATAACATCAACCCGGCACAACATCCGACCGGGTGATCCCGGGCTTGCAACACGCTTGCGCAAGGAACTCCAGGGTGAAGTGCTGTTCGATGCCTTCAGTCGCGGCCGCTATTCAACCGATGCCTCCATCTACCAGATCGAGCCCCTCGGGGTCGTAGTGCCTCGTTCGGTACTCGATATTGAAGCCGCGATCAGTATTGCCCGGGATCAAGGACTGCCGGTTTTGCCCCGCGGCGCGGGCACCTCACAATCTGGTCAGACTGTCGGCGAAGCTCTGGTCATCGACACCAGCAAGTACTTGAACAACCTCCTGGAACTGGATCAGATCAACCAGCGGGTGCGGGTCCAACCCGGTGTCGTTCTCGATCAACTCAACGCCCGCCTGCGCCCTCATGGCCTGTTCTATCCCATCGATGTCTCCCCGGCCAATCGCGCCACCATCGGCGGCATGACCGGTAATAACTCCTGTGGATCACGCTCCATTCGCTACGGCAACATGGTCCATAACGTGCGCGCCATTCGTGCTCTGCTTGCTGATGGCAGCAGCGCTGAATTTGCCCACACCCCGGGAAATTTATCGGGTCTGGAACAACAACCCCGGCACTATCTCGATCTCGTGCAACGCATGCGTGCCCTGGCCAAACGCGAAGCCCGGGAAATTGATGAGCGGATCCCGAAACTGCTGCGCCGGGTCGGGGGTTACAACATTGACAGCATCAACCCCCAGGGCCATAACAAGGGCCATAACATGGCCAGCCTGCTGGTCGGATCAGAAGGGACACTGGGGTTTTTTACAGAAATTGAATTACAGCTCCAACCCCTGCCCACACACAGGGTGTTGGGGATCTGCCATTTCGCTGATTTCCGCCAGGCCATGGAAAGCGTGCAGCATATCGTCAAACTTTCACCGAGCGCCGTGGAACTGGTCGATCACACCCTCATCGAACTGTCCCGGCAGATCGAATTGTTCCGACCCACCGTCGAACGCTTCGTGCAAGGCCAGCCGGAAGCATTACTGCTGGTTGAGTTCGCTGGCGACGATCATCAGGAAGTCTTGCGCCAACTCGCTGCCCTGGGTGAATTGATGGCCGATCTCGGCCATGGCGACAATGTGGTGCAGGCGACGGAGCCAAAATTTCAGCAGGCCGTCTGGGAAGTGCGCAAAGCCGGTCTCAACATCATGATGTCGATGAAGGGCGACGGCAAACCCGTTTCCTTTGTCGAAGACTGCTCGGTGCGCCTGGAAGATCTGGCCGATTACACCGAACGCCTGACCGCAATCTTCGCTCGCCACGGCACCCGCGGCACCTGGTACGCCCATGCCTCCGTCGGTACGTTGCATGTGCGCCCAATCATCAACCTTAAATCCCCGGCCGGGGCAAAACAGATGCGCGCAGTGGCAGAAGATTGCTTCGCCATGGTGCGTGAATACAAAGGCTCTCATTCCGGTGAACACGGCGATGGCCTGGTGCGAAGTGAATTTCATGAAGCCATGTTTGGCACGCAGATTTGCCGCACATTTGAAGAAGTCAAAGATGCCTTCGATCCCAAGGGGATGTTTAACCCCGGCAAAATCGTCCACCCGCAACGCATGGATGATCGCCAGTTGTTTCGCTATAAACCGAACTACCAGGCCATTCCCGTGCGTACCGGTCTGGACTGGAGCGAATGGGGCGGCTTCGACCGTGCCATTGAAATGTGCAATAACAACGGCACCTGCCGCAAAAGCGATCCCGGTGTCATGTGCCCCTCATATCGCGTCACCCGGGATGAACAACACCTGACCCGCGGCCGCGCCAACAGCCTGCGCCTGGCCCTGACCGGGCAACTCGGCCCCGATGCGCTGACGTCAGATGAACTCTACAAGACCCTGGAGTTATGCGTCGGCTGCAAAGCCTGCAAGCGTGAATGCCCGACCGGGGTCGACATGGCGCGCATGAAAATCGAATTTCTCTATCAATATCATCAACGCCACCCCATGAGCATGAGTGAGCGCCTGGTTGCCTGGCTGCCCCGCTATGCACCGTTGGCCGCAAAAGTGCATCCGTTGATGAACCTGCGCAACTATCTGCCACCCCTGGCCTGGCTGCAGGAACAAACCATGGGCTTCAGCGCCCGGCGCAGCCTGCCGCGCTGGCACGCCAATCCGTTCCGCGACGCTGAGGCGGCAACTCCCGCAACGGACCGCGAGATCGTACTGCTGGCCGATACCTTCAATCGCTGGTTTGAACCGGAAAACCTGCGTGCCGCCGTGGCCGTGCTTGCTGCAGGGGGTTACCAGATCCATATCGCCGCCAGCGACAACAGCGAACGCCCCTTGTGTTGCGGCAGAACCTTTCTCGCCGCCGGACAAATCGACGAGGCCCGTGTTGAGGCCAAACGCATGGTCGACGCCGTACTGCCCTATGCCCGGCGCGGGATCCCGATCCTTGGCCTCGAACCCTCCTGTCTGTTCACTCTGCGCGATGAATTCAAGGCCCTGCTGCCCGGCGGTCACACCGACACCATCGCCCGCTACGCCCTGTTACTCGAAGAATTTCTCGATCGAGAACACCAGGCCGGGCGCCTGCAACTAAAACTTCATCCCATCGAAGCCAAACACGCCCTGCTCCACGGCCACTGCCACCAAAAAGCCTTCGCCAGCATGGATGCCGTCCAACACAGCCTCGAATTGGTGCCGGATCTGGACGTTGAAATCGTCCAGTCAAGTTGCTGCGGCATGGCCGGCGCTTTTGGCTACCAGGCCGATCACTACGCCGTGTCTATGCAGATGGCCGAACTCGACCTGCTCCCCGCCGTACGCAAAGCCCAGCTTGAATCGTTGATCGTCGCCGGCGGCACCAGTTGCCGCCACCAGATCCAGGACGGCAGCGATCGCCTCGCTCACCACCCCGCGCGCATTTTACAAAGGGCGTTGTGATGCGGGGGAAGGATATTTGCGCCATGCAGGTTAAAGCTTGCAAGGCTCAACGATCTCCATTCAACTTGGTCAGATAGCCGATCAATGGTTTATAGTTGAATTGGTCCGCTTGTTTTAACGCCGCGATGTACGCTGATCGCTCGTCGCTTTCTTTTACCAACGTTTCCGTTGCCCAGATGATTTGAGGCTCGTTGATCACATACTCTACAACGGCGTCACAAGATAAACGCGACCACCGACCATTGCCATTGTCAAATGGATGCACCGATACCAAAGCATGGTGATACCTCGCGATGAACGGTAGCAACTTCTCGTCGCCCCTTTCTTCCCACTCGCGATGGTATTCCATAGCGACGCGGCCGAGTTCCATCGGGACCCGTTGTGGCGGCACACCAATATTAGATCGTGCGCCTGTTACCGAGCGCAAGGTACCAGCCCATGACCAAACTTGGTCGTACATTCGGGAATGTAATTTCTGGTAGAACTCCACAGTAAACACATCCGGGAATCGCCTACGCTCAAGCCACTCGACTGCGTTAACAATATTGAGGCCCTCTGCCTCATCCAGTTG
>CAZAWX010000282.1:0-4864 GCA_964488985.1 uncultured Ectothiorhodospiraceae bacterium | reverse complement strand
TCAAGCCGAGCAACTGCTGCAACGTGGTTCCAGTGTCACCAGTTCATTGCTGCCGGCGATTTTCGCTATTTTCAGCCAGTGGCGCCTGACCGGCGCCCAGCAGATGAACCTGTTGGGGCTCAGCAACGAGAAGACGCTCTATAACTGGAAGAGCCAGCCCGAAAGGGCCAAGTTAGCCAGGGACCTGTTGGAACGGGCCAGCTATATCCTGGGGATCTACAAATCCCTGCAAATTCTGTTGCCCGATCAGGCGCTTGCCGATCAGTGGCTGGCTACCCCCAACGACAACCCGTTGTTCAATGGCACGGCGCCGCTGGACCGGTTGCTGGCCGGACAGGTGGTCGATCTGGCCGTGGTCAGGAATTTCCTCGATGCGGAGCGGGGTGGCTGGTGATCGATATCGATACACTGCCGGGTAGCGAGGCAAATGAACCGGTTTTTCGGGTCATTCTGTCACGCTATCCGCAGATCCACCTGTTCGAGCGCGTCTCCAGTGCGCAGGATTGGGGCGTACTTTATGCGGTGGAGTCCCTGACCAACCCCAGGTTACGGGATGAAGTCGGTGATATTCGCCTGGTGCCACCGGAAGACCGGGTCTATGGCGATGGCGCGTCCTGGATCATGGCGGCCTTCACTCACCCGCCGGTGGATGGACGAGGTGGCCGCTTCAATCGGGATTTTGGCATCTATTATTGCGCCGCGGAGGAGGCGGTCGCCATCGCCGAATCATCCTTCCATCGGGCACGATTCCTACGTGAATCCAGAATCGACAAGACCACCCAGGAGATGCGCGTTATCCGAGCGCAGCTGGGGCCGACCACTCTCCACGACGTGCGGCACCTGGTTGGAAACGCGATCTACGAACCCGATGATTACGATGAAGCGCAGAAACTCGGCTACACGCTCCGGGCTGCGAATAGCTTCGGCATTTACTACCAAAGCGTGAGGGCGAAAGGGGAGTGCTATGGGGTGATGCGGCCCAAGGCGCTCTCGGATGCCATCCACTGGCGATATCTGCGATACCACTATGAACAGGGGTCAGTCGTGAATGTTGAATCCCTGGGCGGTAGTGGCAGGAAGTGATGGCGATGTATAAAGAGCTCCTGTGGATATTCACCCAACTCCCGGACGATTACATCGTCCTCGATACCGAAACCACCGGACTCCCAGACGAAAACGGATTGCCGGATATCGTGACGCTTGGCATCACCGTGGTGAGAAACCGAGAGATTGAGGAGTCCGTCGAGTTCAAGACAAGACCCCAAAAACGCATTTCAGAAGAGGCCCAGTCGATACACGGCATTACCAAGAAACAGGCTGCTGCATTTGACTCCTTTGATTCCCAGTGGCAGCAGATTGCCGAATATCTGAAGCATCAACTTATCGTCATTCATAACGCGAGTTATGACTGGCCAATCCTGCTTGATCATGTTGCGCGATACGGATTTGCAATGCCGGAAATTCAAGGCGTATTTTGTAGCCAGAAAGCAGCCATACCTTGGGCGCAAGCGATGAATTTGCCATGCGGTCACCGAGGTCCGTCGTTAGATGCGTTGACGAAATCACTTGGGGTCGAAGATCTCAGAGCGAAAAAGGGTGGTGGAATACATGGGGCGGAGATAGACAGTAGGCAAACTGCTCGGATTGTTGAGGTGATGAGACTCTATGAAATCATTGCTTAGGCCTAACCTTAACCATGCTGATAATCCTGACGAGCGATCTCTTTGCAGAGGCTATTATAATGGCTGTTCAGCGTCGCTTGCTTCGTCCTGGCCAAGGCAGTTCTCCTGTCAATTCGGCTAGGCCGCAGTCGTCTTCGATACGTTTCCCAAAACGATTTACCTCCACCTCTGGCAGCTCATCGCTGTCGAACCACAACAAGGAGATTGTAGTGTCCGTACGAGCGTAATGTCTCGAAAGTTCCCAGAGAACGAGCCCCTTATCCCAGTTATCAAACCACAAATCCTGCGGAACCTCAGCTGTATCCGTTCTATTGTTTCCTGAAGAACGGATGAGGTGAGCTACAGAACCAACCGGAATTGTGGATCTGGGCGATAACCAAGCTCCCACATTTCTCAGGGCTGTGGAACGTGCTGCATAACGCACTGCACCGCGCTCCATGGTGACGAAAGCACAAGGCATGTCGCTAAGACTGGCAAACCTCGATGCAGCGGCAGGAAATGATGTTCCGAATAATTGGGCCATTTCTTGAATGCGTTCAAGAGATAACTCCTCTTTGGGAACCATAGATAGCCATTGTTTGTAGGGCATAAGTAGTTCCGCCGCAAACGTGTCACAGGCGATTTCGTTTTGGTGGCGCTTTGCATATGACCAAGATGGGACTTCTTCGTGACTTGATTCCAAGTCGAGTACGATATGAGCTATCTCGTGGCAGATAGTAAAGCGCTGCCGCTCCTCGGTTTCCAAGGAGTTGGCCGTGATGATGTGCTTCCCATTCGGCTTCGTGATGGTGTAGCCAGACTCGCCTTCCCCAAGCTCTTCCTGTTTTACTTTAGCATTGGCGGCAGCAACATAGGGCGATAGGTCTTCGCGAATATTCGAAATATCGACTTGGGCTTTATAGTATTTGCTGTTAGCTCAAACAGGCTTTACCTGAGAATTTCAAAAACCACCCCACCCACCGAATGGATTTCCCATCGTCCACCGCCTCTGATTCTCGCACTATGCCCCGTACCAACTCACGGGAGCAGCAGTGCCATGAAACGCCAATTCTGGCCATCGACCTTTCTGATTCTAGGCTTGTGCATCGCACCGGTGGCGTTCGCTGATACAGACGCCGAGCGTGAGGCGCTGGCGAAAATAATCCATGAGCTCAATGCCCTCGAGACGCTAATCAATCGCGCTGAGGTCAATGCTGATCGGGATTCCCGTATCCGATTTCGTTATGACTGGCTGCGTCAGGATCTGAAGCAGATCAAGGAAGGCATCCAGTCACACATCGATTCCCCCCGCGCGCAGCCTCGCTCATTTCCGCCATTGCGCGGCGATTACCGTCAATAGGTCTGGAGCATGACCGCCGCACAACTGACTGCGTTCCAGGCCGGTGCCGGTATTACGCCAGCCACCATGCTGACGGCTATCGCGTCGATGGTTCTGGCATTGGCGTTTGTCTGGGTTAGCTGGGTGGCGTTAGGGGTTTTTCGGGCCTGGCAGGAAGGGCAAGCCACGGTCTTCGATCTGACCTGAAGCACCCTGCGAGCAAGCATTGTTTTGATGGTTTTGGGTTTCTATTTTCGGTGAGTCAATCGAGAAAGTCCGGTAAGTGCGTATTCCGGGGAACATGAAGGCCGCTTCATGGTCCCCCAGTGTAGGAGAAAACGTGTCAAAAGGTAACGTTATTTTATCGTTGCCTGATGCTTTCTATGGGCACTGCGTTCAGACAGGGCAATGCCACCGAGAACCAGTAACAGCGCCAACCCATGGTAGAACTGGAAGTTTTCATGCAGAAGGGTGACGGCCATGGCAGATGCAAATACCGGCACCAGATTGACGAACACTCCGGCCCGGCCAGGGCCGATCAGTTGCACTGAATGGAGAAAAAAGATCTGTGCGATGAAGGAGGGGAATACCGTAATCAAGGCCGCGATGAGCCAACCTTTGGGGGTCGGCCATTGCAGCGAACCTAGCCCGGCTTCAACCAGCAGCAGTGGCAATGAGGCAAGGAATGCAGCACCAGCCATCATTGTGAACAAGCCCATGGAGGAGACGTGGGGGCGACGTTGCAGTGCGACAGCATAACCGGCATAGAGACTGCAGGCGATGACCATCAGTACATCACCTTGCTTGAACATCAAGCCCACAAGTTTGCTGAAACTGCCATCAGAGGCCACCGTCACCACACCGATTAGGGTAATAATGACGCCAGCAAGCTGCATGGGGCTGATTCGCTGTCCGTAGGCGAAAAAAACACCCAGCAAGACGAAAACAGGTATTGAGCCTTGAATTATGCCGATATTAATCGCGCCGGTAGTTTGTGCGGCAACATAAAAAAAGGCATTGAAAGCCGTAAACCCCAGGCTCCCGAGGATAAACGTAAAGCGTAGATTCCTGCGCAGTACCGGCCAATCGCGACGCAGGTGGCGGTGGGCGAACAGCAACATCAAAGCCAGTGCACCGCCCCAGCGTAAGGTCACCAGGACCATGGGTGATATTTCACCAACCGCCATGCGCCCGAAAACCGCATTGGCCCCCCAGCACAACGTCGTCAAGCTCAGCAGTACGTAAGCCCGCCCATGCTGGGCACTCGCGTTCAGTTTCAATTCAGTTATCCTGGTTTAGCCTGTTAGTTGACAAGAACAGTGGCGGCTATTGATGAACCTATCGCCACAGTGCCAGTCATATACGCAAACTCAATGTGGGAGATTTTGCCATGCCGAGTCAATCAAAGTTACTGCCAAAGTTACTGCCAAAGTTACTGCGATTGCGTTTCGGTCTGATAGTCGGATTTTTGTTGTCACTGTCTTCCGGCGCCTGGGCCGCATCTACTGCGATGCCCCTTGATGGTGACCAGCTCAAACAATTGATTGTCGGCAACACGATACGCGGCGCAGCCCGGGCGAGTTTGTACAACATTTACTACGATGCCAATGGCCAGCTCAGCGCTGTTTTTCATGGCCGGGAACTGCTTGCCGAGACCGACAGTGGCACCTGGAAGATCAAAAATGGCAATACGGTGTGCCATGAGTTTTCACAATTTTTTGATGGTGTAGAACGTTGTTATCAGTGGTACAAAACGACTGGGCAGCGCTACGTCATGCATAACGTGGATGTTTACCGGATTGACGATTTACCAGTATGGAATATCAGACAAGGTAACCCGCTTGGCTTTTGATCCTGGTTTTCG
>CAZAWX010000281.1:0-4867 GCA_964488985.1 uncultured Ectothiorhodospiraceae bacterium | reverse complement strand
TAAACTGGGCGCTGAAGTCATTGAACACAACAAGGTCGAAGCCCTGCAGCAACGGGCCGATGACAGTTGGGATGTGATCACTGAAAAGGGTACGATCCATGCCGAGCATGTGGTCAATGCCGGAGGCCTGTGGGCGAAACAGGTCGGACGTATGGTCGGCGTCGATCTGCCGGTCTCTCCCCTGGCGCATCACTATCTGGTCACTGAATCCATCCCTGAAATTGCCGCCCTTGATTTTGAAGTACCGATGACGGTGGATCTGGAGGGCTTCACCTACATGCGCCAGGATCAAAAGGGTATTCTGGTCGGTATCTACGAACTGAATCATCAACACTGGCAGATTGACGGCGCCCCCTGGGAATACGGATTTGAACTGATTCAGGAAGATACCGACCGTATCGAAAATGAATTGATGATGGCCTACCAGCGTTACCCGGTTTTGGAACATATCGGCATCAAGAACTGGGTCAATGGCGCCTTCACCTTCTCGCCCGACGGTAATCCGCTGGTCGGGCCCATGCGCAGGGTGCGCAACTACTGGCTGGCATGTGGGGTCATGGCGGGCTTTCTGCAGGGCGGTGGGGTTGGCAAAACCCTTGCTGAGTGGATGATCCATGGAGAAACCGAGGCCGATGCCTGGCCAATGGACATTGCCCGCTATGGCGATTTCGCCTCCAACCGGGAATATATTCGCCAGACCACAGGCCAGTTTTATTCCCGCCGCTTCGTCATGACCTATCCGAATGAACAGTTACCCGCCGGGCGGCCGTTGAAAAAATCTCCTGCCTATGACGCCATGGATGCCGCCGGGGCAAAATGGGGCGTGAGTTGGGGACTGGAAGTTCCCTTACTGTTTGCCGACAAAGGCTTTGCAGAAACCCCCACCCTGCGCCGCTCCAATGCGTTCGAGGTCGTAGCTGCAGAAGTCGAGGCGGTACGTTCAGGAGTTGGCCTGCTTGACACCTCGGGCTTTTCCAGATTCGAAGTTTCCGGAACCGATGCACAAGGTTGGCTCGACCACCTGCTGGCCTCGAAACTGCCAAGGCCGGGACGGGCAAAGCTGGCGCCGATGCTGGCACCCTCCGGGCGACTCAAAGGCGATTTAACCGTCTTCAACTGGGGCGATGGGCGCTGGTGGATCATGGGGTCTTATTACCTGCGCGAATGGCATTTACGCTGGTTTACCGATCACTTAAGCGGTGATGTCAGGGTCCATGATATTTCTGATGCTGTCGTGGGTTTTGCCCTCGCCGGCCCGCACTCGCGGGAGGTGCTGGCCAAACTGACACATGCTGACGTCAGCCACAGTGCACTGCCTTTCATGGGTTGTGCCCAAATGGATATCGGCCTGCTGCGAACCTGGGTCGGGCGATTGTCCGTTTGCGGAGAGCTTGGCTATGAGATCAATGTCAGCGCCGGAGAACATATTACGCTGCGCAAAACCTTGCTGGAGGCGGGGGTGGAATTTAGCATCCGTGAGTTTGGTTTTTATGCCATGAATTCTTTGCGCCTGGAAAAATCCTTTGGGATCTGGTCCGCAGAATTTCGCCAGGAATACACCCCCAGCATGACCGGAATGGATCGTTGGTTTGACTGGTCAAAGGACTTCATCGGCCAAGCTGCGGCACGCCGGGAAAAAGACGACGACACAGCAACAAAATGCCTGGTGACGTTGGAAGTCGATGCTGCCGATGCCGATGCCAGTGGCTACGAACCCGTCTGGTGCAACGAGCAACGGGTTGGCTATATCACTTCAGGCGGGTATGGCCACCACGTGCAAAAAAGCCTGGCCATGGCCCTGCTCGATCGTGATCAAAGTGAAACCGGAACCGAGCTTTCCGTCCACGTAGTCGGAGAACTGCGCTCAGCCCGAGTCATCGATCCATCACCTTACGATCCAAGCGGTAGCAAAATGCGCGGCTGACTGTACACGAACAGCACATGGAGGGCGTTTGCTCAGGACAACAAAGGCTGCAGGTGGGCAGCGTGCCACGGCGGGCGATCGTGTACAGATATTCTTCATTGTCAGGAGTTGCCGCACGGATGATGGCGCGGACCTAGGAGAAGCCGAGTTCGCCCCGGGCAAAAGATGCGCCAACCTAAGGCAGATCCGGCATCGCTTTGGCAACCCGAATTTTCTCCCGGGCGGCACCAGGGATAATACCGCACTTCCAGTTCAGCCAGTGGGCGCAGGATTTAACACCCGCGTGACCCCAGGCTTCGCGACGGTCGAATTCGACAATCTGTAACAGGAAACGATAGGGTGTAACTCTCATACTGAGCAGATTATGCAGCCCGTTGCCCAACAAAAGGCACAACATTTTGCGGCAGCGTTACAGTTTTCTTGTAGGTGCCGGACAGTAACGACCAGGCTCGGTCGAAGCGTTCACTTTGTACCAGGGCACGCAATGTCAAAATAGCCTGTCCACCCGGATGACGCCAGCGCATACCGGAACGTTTCAGGCGTTGGGTGGCCAAAGTCTTACAGGCAGCCTCGACAACGCCCGAGCCGATAGGCAGGTGTTGCGCTTTGGCCCCCGCATATTGCATTCGTGTACGGTGGCGCCGGAAATAGGACAGCTCCGTCTTCAGCTTCTTCCTACGGGGATGTTTCTTGCGTAGATGCACCAAGGCTCGAATGACTTTCTTGATACCCTCGTGTTCGTCGCGCAGGATATAGCGGTACTTATGGAATTGCGCATCGGCCTTGGCCGTGTGCTCGCCATAGGCCGTGTCGAAGGCTTTCTTCAAGTGTTGTACCGCATGGGAAAAGTCAACCAGCTCCGTACCCGCTGGCAAGGCCTCACTGAGGTAAGTCCAGTTGTCTTTGGCGCCATCGGCCACCTTGACCAGGCGCAGCTCCGAGCGTTGATTTAGTACCGCCGCGATTTCCTTTGTCAACTGCGACTTCAATGTCTGTTTCTTCGATTCCGGCATCCGCGCCAGGCGTATCGTGGATAAACGCTGCCCCTGGGCATCGTAAAAGCTCAAGGTGCCACAACCGGCATCTTGATAACCGGCAGGCCCACGCTGGCGTTTACCGTGGTCCTGTGCGTGCATGCGTTTCGCCCGGCGTTCGCCGTCCTTCATCGGCACCATCACCCCATCGAGGGACACCGATAAGGTGACCGCATCGGCTGGCACCTTTTCCTCGGCGCGCAGCGCCTCCTCGAAGGACTCGCGCCGTGCTTCCCAGCTCTTCGACAGCCCCTTGGGTAAGCGGTCCAGGGAACTCTTCGAGGGCGCCATGTTGCCCAGTTGCACGAATAAAGCCTCACTGTCTTGCGGGGTCAGATGGGCCACCGTCCAAGCCCCCTGTTTGGCCGCCCGCGGCGTCCAGTGACCGTCCACGATACCGGCGCGAAACTCCATCGGCACCACCGCCTTGTCCCGCCCGCTGCGGTACAACGTGCGGGTGACGCTGATGGGGCCGGCGGCGCTGGTATAATTTCCAACGCTGTGCAGCACTCGGTAGTGTTTCACACCATCAATCAAGACATCGGGAAGGTCAACGTCCAGTTGCACCAATTCGTGCCCCAGCACATCACGCTCAGCGCGATTAAACAGAGCATGGAGCTCTCGCTCAAATTGTTCGAAGTCTTCCATCGATAATTGTCTTTCACCCAGTGCCTGGAGTGCATCGTGCAGTTGTTTGATGGCCTTGTTGGTAACGGTGGTTTTAGTACTTGCGTCGTGAAATACTGGCATTGGGGCAGCCCTCTGGTGTTTTGTGGGTGTTGCTGATTTACATTATCCCAGAGGTTCACTGCCCCGTCTTTATTTCGCCGCATGACAAGCCGCATGACAAAGTGTCACCAGAGACTGTCACTAACCCGAAAAACTTCAATGAAATCAGCTCAGTATGAGATCTACACCCAAAACATTGTGCCACCGCATTAATCTGCTTTTGCAGTTTAATGACCAGCGCCACGACTCAGGCGGTCGTTCTTACACATCATTTTGCCTTTGACAGCCCTTCGGTTGTCGACTCAGTGGGCACCGCAACTGGAACATTAGTCAACGGGGCAACCATTGCGGGTGGTCATCTCGTTCTTGATGGGTTTAACGACTATTCAGAACTCAATCAGCAAATAGTACCTACCGATGGCAGTGCTTTCTCCGTCACCCTTTTCGCACAACAGGCGAGTGTACAAATCGGGAACTATGTCGAGATTATTTCACAGGGAGTATCTGGCTTGTATGGTTTCTACATCGGCCATAATCCCAATCGAAAAATTCGTCTTACAGATCAAAATCTGAACACCAATATAGATTTTCCCAGTGATGGGCTCTTCCACCTCTATACCCTGACTTCAGGTTCAGGCTCTGGAACTCAGTTTTATATTGATTCAACACTGGCCTTCACGAATGCTCTGCAGCTTAATCCACAATCGGGTGGCACTAACACCCGTTTCGGCAAGCAGTTTGTACCCTTCTCGGAGTACTTTCACGGCAGCATTGATGATGCACGAGTCTATGATGGTGTTTTGAGTAGCAATGATGTCAGTGCGCTGCGAACTTCCTTCGATACAGCCGTTCCAGAACCTACCACCCTCGCGCTCCTGGGCTTTGGCATTATGGGTATCGGATACGGCAGGCGTAAATCAAAATAGCCAATTCAAGGCACCTGACGATTTACAAACCCCGCTCAGTGCGGGGTTTAATTTGCAAATTAATTAAGTCGTTTTCATGTTCATACAGTTTCTCTTTCGCTCTCTCGAAGGTATAACCGTTTGACTGATTCACGCGAGGTTCCATGCCGGGGGACTGTGGCGAGGCGGGCCAAGACCGCTCCTGCGCATCCTCGGTAATTGCTCCATGCGTTGCTCTACCTCCTATATCCCTATAGTCGTGCGTCCGCGGCATA
>CAZAWX010000280.1:0-4868 GCA_964488985.1 uncultured Ectothiorhodospiraceae bacterium | reverse complement strand
TTACGGCGTGTCTTGTGAGGGACTTCTCCCCTCTTGCTGGCGGGCACCCCACTGCAATTTTATGAAGTGGATTTATGCACAGCTATTTAGGTATTTAATATCCGCTGCGTTCCAGCAGTTGCCGGGCAATGATGATGCGCTGTATTTCGTTGGTGCCTTCACCAATGGCCAGTAATGGCGCGTCCCGGTAATAACGTTCGATATTGTATTCTTTGGAATAACCATAGGCACCGTGGATACGCATCGCTTCGATGGAATTTTCAACGGCGGCCTCTGTAGCAAACAGCTTGGCCATGCCCGCCTCCAGATCACAGCGCTCTCCCCTGTCGTAAGCCCGGGCAGCCTGGGCAACAAGTAAATACGCGGCTTCCACCCGAGTTGCCATATCTGCCAGTTTGATCTGGATGGCCTGATGTTGAGCAATGGCTTTACCAAAGCTTTGCCGGGTGCGGGCGTAATCCAACGCTTCGTTCAGGCAGACTCGGGCCAGGCCTGCGCCTCGGGCGGCAACATTGATGCGCCCCAGACCCAGGCCATTAAGAATTTGTTGCAGGCCCTGGCCCTCGTTCTGGCCGATCAGGTTTTCGACTGGAACCCGGACCTGATCGAATTCGATACTGGCGGTATCAATACCCCGGTAACCTAATTTATCGAGCTTGCGAGGCAGGTAGCCGTGTTCGCGTTCCACCAGTATCAGACTCATCCCTTTGTGCGCGGGTTCGGCCGCTGGGTTCGTTTTAACCAGGACGGCAAGGATCTGCCCGTACACTGCATTGGTGATCCACATTTTTGCGCCGGTGATCACATACTCGTTGCCATCGTGCCGGGCCCGGGTTCTGATAGCCTGTAAATCTGTACCGCAATCAGGCTCCGTCAGGGCGATGCCACCACGCAATTCACCGCTGGCGAAACGTGGCAGATACTGCTGCTTCATCTGTTCGCTGCCGTAGCGCTCAACCGCAGCCGCCATAATCAGGTGCGAATTAAACAGTCCACTGACCGAGATCCAACTCTCGGCCGTTTTGGCAACAATTTTACTGTAAGTCGATGCAGATAAGCCGAGGCCGCCGTAGCGCGGTGAAATGGTCGCGCCAAACAGGCCGAGTTCTGCGGCCTGATCAGCGATTTCCTGAGGATATTCATCCGCTGCATCAAGTTGGCGGACGTAAGGATTTACAGCTTTTTTGAGGAAGCGATCAACGCTGTCCAGAATTAATTTTTCTGCTTCATCATGCATGTGGGTTAACCGTCTCAATAGTCGGCCTGATCATCCACCGCATGGCCGCGCTTGGGGATTAACATGCTGCGCTCAAAGGTCATGAAGATCGTGCCATCGGCTTTTTTCCCCGTTGTCCTGACAGTAACAATCCCCTGATTGGGGCGTGATTTTGATTCACGCTTGGCCAGTACTTCTGATTCAGCATACAGGGTGTCGCCCGCAAACACCGGGGCGGTTAATTTGATCTTGTCCCAGCCCAGATTGGCAATGGTTTTTTGGCTGATGTCGGACACACTCATACCAGCAACGATGGATAAGGTTAGAGCGCTGTTGACCAGGGGTTTGCCGAATTCACTTTTGGCCGCGTATTCGGCGTCAAAATGCAACGGATGTTGGTTCATGGTCAGCAGGGTGAACCAGGTGTTATCGGTTTGTGTAATGGTGCGCCCCGGGCGATGTTCATAGACATCGCCGATATTGAAGTCCTCCAGGTAACGACCATAGGATTCCCGGTAACGTTGCGGCCCGACCTGCTTTGCCAGCGCGACCATGTCAATCCGCTGCCTCGGCATAACTTTCGATGGGCGGACAACTGCAGACCAGGTGGCGATCACCATAAACGTTGTCTATCCGTGCAACCGGCGGCCAATATTTGTCCTCACTGAAGGCTGGCAACGGGAAAAAGGCTTCGGCTCTCGAGTAGGGTGCTGTCCATTCCTGCATCAGCAAATCATGGGTATGAGGTGCGTTATGCAGCAGGTTGTTGTCTTTATCCGCCTGCCCCGATTCAACGTCGGCAATTTCCTTGCGGATCTGAATCAGGCTGTCGCAGAAACGATCAATTTCCCGCCGCGCTTCGCTTTCCGTTGGTTCGATCATCATCGTTTCGTGGACTGGCCAGGACATGGTCGGCGCATGGTAGCCATAGTCCACCAGGCGCTTGGAGACATCTTCAACGGTGATGTTGCAGGTGTCTTTAAGTTGGCGAAAATCGATAATGCATTCATGCGCAACACGGCCGTTGGGACCTGTATAAACGATCGGGTAGTGATCTTTCAGGCGATGTGCAAGGTAATTGGCATTGAGTATGGCTAACTGGCTGGCTCGCAGTAGTCCTTCGTTGCCCATCATGGTGATATAGGCCCAGGAAATCGGCAGAATCGATGCAGATCCCCAGGGTGCTGAGCACACTTGCCCTTCATCTGCATCACTGCCTGCAGCCGGATTGATGCCATGCACGACCTGATGCGCGGGCAGGAACGGTGCAAGGTGTGATTTGACGCCGATCGGACCCACTCCCGGGCCACCACCACCATGGGGTATGCAAAAGGTCTTGTGTAAATTCATGTGACAAACATCAGCGCCGATTTCCGCCGGCCGGGCGATACCAAGCAGTGCGTTGAGATTTGCACCATCAAAATAGACCTGTCCACCGTTCTCGTGAACGATGTCGCAAATTGTTTTTACTGTTTCTTCAAACACCCCATGGGTGGAAGGGTAGGTGACCATCAAGGCGGCGAGATGATCGGCATGCTCCGTGGCGCGGGCGCGCATATCTGCAACATCAATGTTGCCGTTCTGATCGCATTTCACTACCACGACCTTGAACCCGGCCATGGTGGAACTCGCCGGATTGGTACCGTGCGCTGAAGAGGGTATCAGGCAGATGTTGCGCTGGCCCTGGCCGCGACTTTCATTAAATCTGCGAATGGCCAGCAGGCCGGAGTATTCCCCCTGGCTGCCGGCATTCGGTTGCAGGGATACGGAGCTGAAACCGGTCAATTCACAGAGCATGGCTTCAAGTTCTTCGAACAGTTGCTGATAACCCTGGGTTTGATCCAGGGGAGCAAATGGGTGCATGTTGGCAAATTCACGCCAGGTGATCGGAATCATCTCGGTGGTCGCGTTTAGTTTCATCGTGCATGAACCCAGCGGAATCATGCTGCGATCCAGGGCTATATCCTTAGCCTGTAACCGTCTCAGATAGCGCAGCATTTCAGTTTCGGCATGGTAGCGATTGAATACCGGGTGGGTTAGATAGTCACTGCTGCGCAGGGTATCGCCGCTGATGACTTCCTTTACTTCCTGGTCCTGACCGATGATGGAAACCTTTTCCAGCGCATCGGTGGCGAAGCAGCGCCAGAGTCGTTCGATTTCCGAACGGCGGGTGGTTTGATCCAGTGAGATCCCGAGTGTATTGCGGTCAATCAGGCGCAGGTTAATCCGCTGCTCACGTGCCTTGGAAGCGATGCGATGCGCTTGTCCGGGCACAGAAACTGTGAGGGTGTCGAAATAACATGCGGTTTTAACTTCAAAGCCCAGACGATCAAGCCCGGTGGCTAGAATTTGTGTCAGGCGGTGCACCCGGCGGGCAATTTTGAGAATCCCATCCGGGCCATGATAGACCGCATAAAAGCCTGCAATAACCGCCAGCAGGACCTGTGCCGTACAGATGTTGCTGGTGGCTTTTTCCCGGCGGATATGTTGCTCGCGAGTCTGTAAGGCCAGGCGCAATGCGGGTTTACCGGCGCTATCGATGGACACGCCAATGATGCGTCCGGGCAGCGTCCGTTTGTATTCATTTCGGGTCGCGAAAAATGCAGCATGTGGGCCACCGTAGCCCATGGGGACACCAAAGCGTTGCGAGTTGCCAAGGGCAATATCCGCACCGAGTTCCCCGGGTGGTGTAATCATTGTCAGACTAAGCAGATCACAAGCCATGATGGCCAGTGCTTTGTGTTCATGCAGGGTTTTGATGGTGGCCCGGTAGTCGCGAATTTCGCCACTGGATGCCGGATATGAAAACAGTGCCGCGAACACCTCCGCGCTCTGCAGATCAGCAAAGGGGTCGCCGACCAGAACCTCGATACCCAGGGTCTTGGCCCGTGTTTTTATCACAGCCACAGTTTGCGGATGGGTGTCGGCGTCGATGAAAAACAGATTCGATTTGCTCTTTGCCGCGCGTTTGGCCATGGCCATTGCTTCGGCTGCGGCTGTGCCTTCATCCAGCATCGAGGCATTCGCCATCTCCAGGCCGGTTAAATCCACAATCATTTGCTGAAAGTTTAGCAGTGCCTCCATGCGGCCCTGGCTGACTTCCGCCTGGTATGGGGTGTAAGAGGTGTACCAACCTGGGTTTTCCAACACATTACGTAAAATCACCTTCGGAGTTACGGTACCGGAATAGCCCATGCCGATCATGGAGGTGAAAACCTGATTACGTGACGCCATTTTTCGCAGGTAAGAAAGGGCTACGCGCTCTGTCATGACCTTCGGCAGCGCCAGGGGACTGGCTATGCGAATGGCCTCAGGAACCACCTGCTCCATCAATTCGTCTAGTGACGATACGCCCAATGCGTTCAGCATCTGCGTGATTTCGTGTTCCCCGGGGCCAATGTGACGGCGGGTGAAATCGGTGCCGAATTCCAAATTTTCCAAGCTGGCAGGTACTTCAGACATGAGATTTAGTTCCCTTATAAATTCATCCGGGCGTCGGGTACGCCCGGCGTCGTGTTGACATGTGCCGTGAGGAGTGCCTGAGATCAGGATCAGATCACGAAAATCGAAGTCCAATTATACGTGGCTAAGGGCCTGTTGGAAAACAAGCCCCCACATCTCTACCCTGGCACTATGGGATCTTTCGAATCAG
>CAZAWX010000279.1:0-4904 GCA_964488985.1 uncultured Ectothiorhodospiraceae bacterium | reverse complement strand
TGGCAATAGGCTCATCAATCGTGAGGTCCGATGCGGCCGCGCCCGCTGCAAGCGCTTGATTCAGTGCATCGGACAAGGGTGCCAGCGACTCGGCTGGAAAGCCACCGTCGGCCAACAATTGGCTCATGCGATATTTTTTCTCTGCAGCGCCAAGTGCTTTTTTAACCTTGGCTTCTCTGCGCTGGCGCACGCGGGTTTCATTATCAGCATCGACAGATGCATCGTAGACGCGTCCTGTAGTGACATGGGTAAACTGGATAATGCCCGCCTCAACAAGCTGTTGGAGCGTTGCGTACAGGTTGCGGTCGAGTATTTTGAGTTGGGGTGGGGTCTCGCCAAAATGTTCCGTAAGCCGCTCTTGCAGCCTATCTTGGAGTGCTTCATCCGCCACAGCGAGAATCGTTTCGCCGCGTTGTTCCAGCCGTTCCGGTGCGCCCTCAGGTTCGGCGACAACCTGCGCAATAAATCGATCCAGCGGTGGACGACGTGGTGCGGACTCGGCGATCAACTCGTCCAGTTGTTCCATGAAGCTCTGGCCTGCGGAGATTTTCATTTCGGTCAAACGGCCGGCCCCATCAATGACCTCATCGGCAAGGGTCGTCTTATGGCGAAGCACGTCCAGCATGCGATGTTCGATGGTAAATTCACTGACCAGATTGACAACGGATACCGGATGCAATTGATGCTTACGCCAGGCCCGGGCGATGCGCTGTTCAAGCTTTGCAGGATTCCAGGGTAAATCGAGGTTGATCACCACGCGGGCCACCTGCAGGTTTAACCCCGTCGCAGCCGAATCAGTGGCGAGAAACAAACGGCAATCCGGATCGTTTATGAAACGGTTGATTTCCTTGCGGCGTTTATTCTGGGTAACGCTACCCGTGTGCAGGGCGTAGCCGATGCCGGTTTGTTGCAAACGCTCCACCAACAGCGACAGCATGCGCGCCCACTCGGAGAAGATGATGATCTTGCAGGCCGGATCACTGAACAGATCGTCCAATAGTTTTTCGAGTTCATCCAACTTGGGCGAGACACGCGTTTTTTGGTCGAGGATAAAAGGTGTATCACAGACCATACGCATACAGCCTAGCGCGCGCATCAACCGGTCCCGCTCTTTCTTTAGCAAAGGGCGCCTTTTTGCCAGATGCGCAAGACGGTCTACAGTGGCTTTGTGTTCTGCGTATTGATCCTGTTGCACGGGCGTCATCTTAACGAAATAATTGTTGTCGCTACGCAACGGTAGCTCGCCCTCTACGTCCTCTTTACGGCGCCGCAACATAACCGGCTGTAGACGTTTGTGTAGCCGGTCGAGATTCTTATAGCCGATGGCCTGGCCTTTTTCGCCAAGCTCATGGAATTCACGATTAAAGCGAAACAGCGGGCCAAGCAAAGACGGATCGAGAAACTGAGTGATCGAATAAATCTCATCGATACGGTTTTCCAGGGGCGTGCCGGTCAGCACGAAAGCGTAGGGGCTGTTGAGCTGCTTGATGGCGGTGGCGGTTTTCGTCTGCCAATTCTTAATGCGTTGTGCCTCATCAAGAATGATCAAATCGGGTTGCATTTCGTTGTTGATATAATCCTTGTCATAGAGAATCTGCTCATAATTAGCGAGGAAAAAGAATGCCGATTGCTGATAGAGCCGATGGCGACGTTTGCGTATCCCTTGAATAATCAAAGCCTCGCGATCCGAAAACTTCGCAATCTGCTCCCGCCATTCACTCTTAAGCGACGCAGGAGAGATGACCAGTACTTTACTAATCGAGTGCAGGCGATTGAGTAACTCACTACCGGCGATGGCCTGAACGGTCTTACCCAGTCCCATCTCATCTGCGAGCAAGGCACGCCCGGTAAAGGCCAGGTGCAGCATGCCCTCCTGCTGATAAGGATAAAGCGGCAGCTTGACTTCAGCCAAACTGACGCGGCCACGTTTAAGATCTTCTTCGAAAGTATTTCTCGACTTGCGTCGATTGGCAGCCGATTGCACTTGATCCAGCCAATCGTTCAAATGCGTGGAAATCCGCACTTGCCCACGAATTCGGCTCGATTCATTAACCAACCTGTTCTGCAATGTCGCCATGCTTTGCAAAGGATCGCCGCGTAATCTGTTATTGGCATCGAAGTAGCCATTGACGAGCTGATAAAGCCGCGCTGTCTTGCGCATGCGCTTGGGGAAACTGACCGTGATATTTTCATCACGCCGATCCAGAAAAATTTCTACATTTGGATGACCACCCTCTAACTCGTGGCGATATTTTCGTTGCTGCGCAAGCATAAGTACCGCTTCGACATGCTTACAGGTGCCCAATCCGTTGACCTGGTAATCCTTGCATCCACAGCTATTAATAGCGGAGTTCAGCGAGCGGATTTCCACCCGATAGGTTTCCCGGCTGGCACCGGTGATAAACCAGTCGGAGAAAATACTGCCACTGTTTGCGGCGGGATTGATGTCAAACGACTCGCTTACAGCGCGCTTGCGCCGCCGCTCAATTTCATCTTCATCGCTAGAGTTCCAGCCCAGCGGTTTTGCGCGCCGGGGATATTTATTGGTGTTTTTTGGATTAGCCATACTGAATTATACAAAACATCTGATTGATTCTATAGGTACGGTTCAAGTGGTGGTACGATTCTTGCCCGTGATTTTCCGAATAAAAAGGTACCAGCCTAAAGCATCCCCTCATTTTCAGATGTCCGCGAATACTGCGGCGATTCGAATATCGTGCAACAGTGATTTATCTTCAAGCCGCATAGAGGACATCACGCTCCTGGGCAATGCGTTCGATAAAATAGGGATTCTCGAGGGCCTCGATAGATAGTAGATCTACTGGACGTTTCAGTAGTGATTCCAGCGCCTCGCGAAGGCCGAAATAGTCATCGAAATAACTCTTGCTCTTGAGTAGATCGATCTCGACCAAGAGATCCAGATCACTGTGCTGGGGGTCAAAATCTTCGCGCACAGCGGATCCGAAGACTTCAAGACGGCGCACATGGTACTTTTCACACAGGCTTTGCAATTTGCCCTGGTGAGTATTGAGCGCTGAACAGTGCATGGTGGGCTCCCGGATAGAAATTTGCGCAAATTGTATACGATCTGACAGGATACACTGGTTGATACGAAGGATTTCGTCAGGCCTGGGCCAAGAGGTCGAGTCAACGTATTAAGCACCCTGTAAAGCCATATTAGCCTGCATTATTCATGAACAGAAGTGGACCCCGATTTTTGGACAAGCCAATTAAGTGTATTCTGCCCTTGCTAATCAACGCCTGATCATTCTGCCGCCGACCATTGTATATCATCCAGATAAACCTGATCAGGCGTCGGCAGGAAGTCGATGGACGTCTGCTTCACTCGATACCAACCAACATTCACGTTGATAGCCATACCAGCAGCTTCTCAGTTCATCCAACTCAGCTTGCTGCGGGCACACGAAAACCCAGTTGTTGAATATCACGCTCAAGACAAGTACAGAGTAAAATTTCGAACCAGCCCATAACCAAATCATCATCTGATGTGAAACAAGGAACACTGCCATGACGAAAACCATCCTTATTACCGGTTCAACCGACGGCATTGGGCTCGAAGCAGCCAAAGTGTTGTATTCGCAGGGGCACCACATTTTGCTCCATGGGCGCAGCGATATAAAACTGCAGGCGGCGGAAAAAGCACTCTGCGAGCTATCGGGAGGTAGGCGTATCGAAAGCTACATGGCTGACCTGTCGCGCATGGCCGATGTGGAGACGCTCGGCGAAGCGATTGTCGCGAACCATGAACAACTTGATGTCGTGATCAATAATGCCGGCGTATTGCGTAGCGCCGACACCTTCACAGATGACGGTCTCGACATTCGATTTGCAGTCAACACCTTCGCGCCTTACCTGTTAACTCAGCAACTACTGCCACTGCTTCAGTCCGGAGCGCGCGTGCTCAACCTCTCCTCCGCTGCCCAGTCGCCCGTCAATCTGGAGGCGCTGGCGGGACGGGCAGAGATCTCAGACCAGTTGAACGCCTACGCCCAAAGCAAACTGGCCCTCACCATGTGCTCCAGCACCATGGCACATTTGCACAAGCAACGTGCTCTGGTCTTTGTCGCCATCAATCCCGGATCACTGCTCGCGACCAATATGGTAAAAGAAGGCTTCGGTGTGTCCGGCAGTGATATCCACATCGGATCGGAAATACTCGTCCGTGCGGCGACCTCTGATGAATTCGCAGCGGCTTCAGGACTGTATTTCGATAACGACAAAGGTCAGTTCGCTTCTCCGCATCCCGACGCGCTGGATCAGGAAAAGACGCAAAGGGTTGTACGCATTATCGAGACGGTGCTGACCGAGAAGTGCAAATAAGGTAAAGGACATCCCCAGATCAGGAGTTTTCCAGCTTTTTAGTTCGCTATATTGTGATTTATGCCAGGCGATAGTTACTGGTTGCCTCCCGGTCCCACCAGCGCACTCGGATGTTGTCGCGCACGTTCCCATCCTTGTCCTTGAAGCTGGCGCCAGACTTCAACGGTATTTCCTTACCCTTCAAGATCGTTTCGACTGCCATGAACTGCCATGTGCCATTATGGTTAGACTCTCGGAGAAGCTTTTCACTCAGATAATGTTCCCCTTCCTGGTACTTCAGAATTTCAGCGATTTCCTGATTATCCCAGCAAGCATGAATGACTCTCAGATCGCCAAGATCCAGCCAGAGTGGCAAAGTCTTAAACCAGTTAACGGTATCTTCATAAGCAGCCGGGGAGCCTCGGTAGGCATCGAGGAATGCTTGATGCTGCCCTTTATTCTTCTCGGAATGCGGCTTAGATAGCCACCGCCTTCGTGATCGTCTGTGTAATAAGCGATCGCGTTGAATTCATGGTTACCCATCACGGCAAGTGCGTTTCCAGAGTCGATCATCGCTCTCGCAA
>CAZAWX010000278.1:0-4927 GCA_964488985.1 uncultured Ectothiorhodospiraceae bacterium | reverse complement strand
ACGGCGTGTTATTGATGCTTGATGAAGTGATGTGCGGCATGGGCCGCACCGGGACCCTGTTTGCCCATGAATGCGAAGGCATAGCGGCCGATATGGTCACCATCGCCAAAGGCCTCGGTGCCGGCTACCAGCCCATTGGCGGCCTCATGATGTCAGACGCCATCTATGACACGATTCGCGACGGCAGTGGTTTTTTCCAACATGGCCATACCTATCTCGGCCACGCCACCGCCTGTGCAGCGGCACTGGCGGTGCAACAGGTGATCCATCGCGATAATCTGCTGGCCAATGTCATGCGCATGGGCGATGAACTTGAAGCGGGGTTGCTCGATCACTTCGGCAATCACCCCTACGTTGGCGATATTCGCGGTCGTGGTTTATTTCGTGGCTTGGAATTGGTCGCTGATCGCAGCAGCAAACAGAGCTTTGATCCGGATTTAAAACTTCATGCCGCTATCAAGCGTCACGGCATGGCCAACGGCCTGATGTGCTATCCCGGTGGCGGGACCATTGATGGCAGGAACGGCGACCATATCCTCCTGGCTCCGCCCTATATCATAAATTCCGGCCATATCGTTGAAATTTGTGACAAACTGTCCAAGGCGCTGAGCGGGGCACTGCAAGAGTGCGGCATCCGACATTGAGTTTGATTGCCGGATACCGAACCGTATTCGGCGAAAAGCCAATTAGGGTACAGTTGCTTATCTGCCCTTGACCGTCAGTACCGAACAATGGGCATGGCGCACGACCCGGGCAGCAACAGAGCCCAGCAACACCTGGCTCATCGACTGATCATGGGAAGGCATAATGATCAGATCGGAGTCGGATTCATTGGCCTGGTGAATAATCCGCTCAGCTGGATTTCCTTCAGTGACAATCGCGATCGTGTGGATATCGTTGGGAATTTTTGCTGCGATATAGAGTTTCAGTTGCCGGGAAATTTCCTGCATTGCTTCCTGAAATGCATCTTCCGGAAAATACGCTGCCACGATCGGCATGCCGAATCCAGGTGCGACGGCCAGGACCGTTAATTCAGCGCCTGGTGTTTTTGCATACTGGATTGCCAATTGTAGCGCTTTATCCGCTAGTTCGGAGTCTTGCAAGTTTATCGGGAAAAGTATTTTTTTAAACATTATCAGAGATGTCCTTTACACAGATCCATGCGCTTTAAACGGCTGAAATGGTGATTACCATCAGGCGGACGCCAGTTCACGCTTACGCCGGGCCGACTGGAATTTCCAAATCAATATCAGCACTAAAATCGCCGGGATGAAAAACCATTGTTTATCGGGCCGATCTGCCGGCACCTGCACATCGGCTATTTCCCAGTCAAAATCCAGTTTCTGCCGCTCCGCGGCACCACCGAACACCAGGTTGTCAATAAAAAATCGGCCCTTTTCCTCACGTAACTCCAACCCAGCGGCGGTGGCCAGGCGCGCAGCACCTTTACCGGGTTTGCCGACCGGCAGCATGACCACCTTGTCTATCTTTTTACCCTCCAGGGTTTCTCCAAGCACATGCACACGAAGTTGGCTGTTGGCAGGTTTGGATTCGGCCACCTCGTAGATTTTCGCAGCAGCAACAGGCACCAAGGGGGGGTAAATCATGTCCATCCAGAACCCGGGGCGAAACAACGTGAAAGTGACCAGCAACAAAGCAACCGTCTCCCATATTTTATTGCGCGTCAGAAAATATCCCTGAGTGGCCGCAGCAAACAACAACATGGCAACTGTCGCCGATATCACCACGATGATCAGTTCAATCGTGCTGGTCACCCCAATCATCAGCAGTTGGGTATTGAAAATGAACATGAAGGGCAAAATGCCGGTACGAATATCGTACATAAATCCCTGAATACCGGTGCGAATCGGATCACCACCGGAAATCGCTGCGGCTGCATAGGCCGCCAACCCTACCGGCGGCGTGTCATCGGCCAGAATGCCAAAATAGAACACGAACAGGTGCACCGCGATCAGCGGCACAATCAGACCATTGGAGGCGCCCACGGACACGATCACCGGTGCCATCAGCGAGGAGACCACAATGTAGTTCGCCGTGGTCGGCAGGCCCATGCCGAGAATGAGGCTGATCCCCGCCGTGAACAGCAACATCAGAATCAGGTTTCCAGCGGAAATGAATTCAACAAACTCCGCCATAACCAGACCGACCCCGGTCAAGGTGACGGTCCCCAGTATGATTCCCGCACAAGCGGTGGCAACACCAATGCCGATCATGTTGCGGGCGCCGGAGGCCAATCCTTCACGCAGATCTACCAGGCTTTCCATAATGTATGGACCGATATCAGACTCTTTGCGCAGCAGTGCTTTGATGGGCTTGTGCGTCAATAGAATCAGCACCATGAAAACGGCGGCATAGTAAGCCGACAGTCCCGGGGACAGGCGCTCTACGGTCAGACACCAGATCAGCACTGCGACCGGCAGAATATAGTACAGACCTGCTTTGATAATTGGGCCCGGATCCGGTAGTTCATCAATGAGGTCACTGCGGCCCAATTCCGGAAACCGCGCCGAATAACTGAGCAGGCCCAGATAGACGACGACCAGTATTGACCCCGCCACCCAAATCGTAGCATCACCCGCAACATCTTTAACCCAGTTAAACCCGTAGTAGCTGATCCCGGACAGGATGATGATAGCGAGCACGTTCACTCCATAGACCACTGCAGTGCCAAGAAAACTCGTTTTCACCGTTCTGGTCAAACCTTTCAATCCCGCTTTGCAGGCTTCCAGATGGACCATATAAACCAGTGAGATATAGGCAATGATCGCCGGTAAAAATGCATGTTTGATCACTTCAATATAGGAGATACCGACAAACTCGATCATCAGGAAAGCGGCCGCCCCCATCACCGGTGGCATTAACTGGCCATTGACCGATGAGGCCACTTCCACTGCGCCTGCTTTTTCCGCACTAAAGCCAACCCGTTTCATCAGCGGTATCGTAAAGGTACCGGTGGTCACCACGTTGGCAATGGACGAGCCAGAAACCAGTCCAGTCAGGGCGGAGGACACCACGGCAGCCTTGGCCGGACCACCGCGCATATGTCCGAGCAAAGAGAAAGCGACCCAGATGAAATAATTACCCGCGCCTGCCCGTTCCAGCAGTGAACCAAACAGGACGAACAGAAACACCAGAGTCGTAGAGACCCCCAGGGCAACACCAAAGACCCCCTCCTGGGTGAGCCACATATGCGACATGGCCTTGCCAAAAGAAGCGCCCTTCCATGCCACCACTGACGGAGCGTACTCACCAAAAAACACATAGATTAAAAATAATCCGGCGATCACCATCAATGGTGGTCCCAAAGCACGCCGGGCCGCTTCCAGAACCAGCACCATACCAATCGGTGCAATAATCAGGTCTGTGGTCGTGGGCAGGCCTGGACGATCCGAGAGTGCTACGGCGAATACGGACAAATACATGGTGGCCATGATCGCAAGGACGGCCATCACCCAATCCTGAACCGGGATCCGTTCGCGAGGCGAACTCCTCAGCGCAGGAAAGGCAAGAAAGGCCAGTGACATGGCAAAGGCCAGGTGTATGGATCGGGTATCGGTGTTGTTGGCAAGCGGAATATAGTCTGCGAACAGATAGGGTAATGGTGAGGCAATCCATAGCTGAAACAGTGACCAGGCGATGGCCATAACCAACAGCAACTTGCCGACAATACCCGAAGGATTGCGGGCACCAGTATCGAGTGCAGCGACCATCGCCTCGAGTTCGGCCCCATCCATTGGCTGTTCTCCAGCCGTACTCTGGCTTTGTTCTACCGCCATCACACTCCCTCCTTCGGGGAATACAAATTCAGTGACTGATCTGTGCCAGTTCAAGAATCACACTTTATCAATTATATCGGCACCAAGAATGGACCAAGAGGTGGTAAACAAAGGGGGGCTGAATGCCCCCCTTTGATGAATCGAGCCGATTACATCCAGCCACGTTCCTTATAGTACTTAACTGCACCGGCATGCAATGGCGCAGACAATGCATTTTTGATCATCTTCTTTTCTTCAAGATGTGCAAATGCAGGGTGGAGCTTTTTAAAGGCTTCGAAATTGTCAAAGACCGCCTTGACGACCTGATAAATCACTTCAGCCGGCACTCGGGTTGATGTGACAAAGGTGGCACCGACACCAAAAGTGGGAATGTCGTTGGGATTACCACGATACATGCCACCGGGGATAGTCGCTTTTGCATAGAAAGAATTATCTGCCACTAATTTGTCAATCGCCGGGCCTTCGACTCTGACGAAGGTCACATCACAGGTCGTTGCAGCTTCCTTATTCAACGCCGCCGGGTTACCCACCAGCCAGAAGAATGCATCGATCTTGTTATCGCACAAGGCCCCTGGAGTTTCCGAGGACTTCATCTGCGAGGCCAGTTTCAGATCGCTGTCTTTATGACCCATGGCACTCCACATGACGTGCCAGGTGGCTTCAGTGCCGGAACCTGGATTACCGATATTGACCCGCTTGCCGACCAGATCCTCAACCGTCTTAATCCCGGAGTCCTTGCGAGCAACAATGCTGACCGGTTCCGGATGCACGGAGAACACTGCGCGCAATTCCTTGAAGGGGCCCGCTTCTTTGAACGACTTTTTGCCACTACCGTTATAGGCGTGGTACTGCCAGTCGGACTGGGCCACGCCCATGTCCAATTCTCCACCGCGGATGGTGTTGATGTTGTAAACGGAACCACCCGTGGATTCGACGGAGCAGCGAATGTGGTGTTTCTTCCGACCTTTGTTGACCAGTCGGCAGATAGCACCACCTGTCGGGTAGTACACGCCGGTAACGCCACCGGTTCCAATCGTTACAAAGGTCTGTTCTGCTGCGCTGGCCGGCAACGCCATGGCCATGGCCAGGCCGGCACCGAGAAGCGCTTTGGTAAGGGTTTTATTCTTTAA
>CAZAWX010000277.1:2040-4930 GCA_964488985.1 uncultured Ectothiorhodospiraceae bacterium | reverse complement strand
AATTCCGGTATCGCCCAAACCGGCGTCAGCCTCACTGACACATTGCCCACCGGCACCAGTTACCTCGCCAACAGCACCGTGGCTGTGATAACCAGCCCAGGTGCCACAGACACGTTTTTTGATCAGTTCAATAACCCACCGATTGCCACTGAAAACGATGGCACACAGTTGTTTGCCAGCGCCTGGCAGGAAATCGGTGAAGCTGATGGATTCAACGCTGGAGGCGTGAAAATCAGCAGTAAAGGCTTGCGGGTTCGCAATAAAATTCCGATCCCCGGCGGCGTGGGCGCGCATCGGGATGTCAATTTAAGCACTTACAACTCGGCCACCCTGAGCTTTTTATTCCGCCGCAAAAGTCTTAATAACAATAGTGCGCCGGGGTCCTTCTGGACTCTTGGAGTCGACACCAGCGCCGATGGCATCACCTATTCCGGCGCCTTCACAACACTTGCCACCTTTGATGATATCTGCGGCGCGGGCACGATAACGCCAGGCAACCCGCCCTGTGGAATCACTAATCCTGGCGACGATGAAGGGTATATTTCTTTCAGCGTGGATTTAACGCCCTTCGCCGGGCAGTTCCTGCGCCTGCGTTTTCTCGGTGATGCCAATGCCGGCACTAAAGAACGCGTCTACCTGGATGATTTTCTGGTCACCGCCGTAGCCGGTAGCAACGATACGCGCACCAATCAGGTGGCGCCCGTTCTGCCCATTACCGCCCTTGCCAACGGCGTCCCGCCGAGCCTGATTGTTGCTGCGCCAACCGTGCCGAACGACAACATTACGCTGGCCATTGGTGGCTCCATGACCGTCACCTACCAGGTGCTGGTCGATAACCCCCTGGCCGGCAGTATCAATACATTGCTAAACACCGCCGCCATTACCACCATCGAATCTGGAACCGTCAATGCATCGGTCACCGATGCGGTGATTCGCCCTCAGGTCAGTGTCGAAACCAACGCGGCCGCGAGTGCGCCATTCAGCGCCGCATTGCAGACCGTTACCTTTGACCACACCGTCACCAACACCGGAGGCAGCACCGATTCATTTGCCCTCACCGTCGCCAGCCAACAGGGCTGGAAAGTTGAACTGGTGGATCCTGCCACCGGGGTCGTGATTGCCACGGACAACACCGGCGACGGGATCTGGGATGTGGGCACACCCCCCAATACCGGTTCCCTGGCGCTCGGCGCCAGTGCCCATTACCAGGTTCGGGTTTCTATTCCCGCCTCGACCTCCAGCGGAACCCAGGACACGGTCAAACTGATCGCCACCTCGGATCTCACTTCCGCCATCAGCGCCAGCGCCACCGATCAGGTCACCGTCGTTAACGCTGCCACTCCGGGCGCAGGTGATGTCACCATCACACCGGATAACGCCAGCTTTGCCACCGCCGGCACTCAGGCCATTTACGCCCATACCATCACCAACAATTCCGGCGCCGCCCATGTTTTCGCCTTGCAGACCACGGCTACCGCACCTGGCTGGACCGCCACGGTGTATCAGGACAGCAATGGCGACGGGATCTACAACTCTGGTGTGGATATCGCCATCACCAATACCAGCAACCTTGCAAATGGCGCCGCGCAGAAAGTCTTCCTGGTCATGGACGTTCCGGCAGGTGCGACGGCGGGTGATATCGACACGACCAATCTGGTGGCATCGTTCTACAGCGATAACGGAACCCCACTCAATCCCCTCGACGATACCAATCTTGGCGGCATCAGCACCGATACCACCACGGTGACCAGCGGCAGTGCCGGGAACAACCAACTCGGTTTCAGCCTTGCCGGAGGCGGCACTCAAGTGGTCGATGCGGGCGCCACCCCTGCCTACCCTGGACAACTGAAGAACACCGGCAACACTGCCGATGTCTATGAACTCAGCATCAGCGCCTCGCCGTTTGCTCCCGGCCAGCCTGCTGCCGATGGCCTGGTCCACACCACACAACTGTGGGTCGACACGACCGGCAACGGTGTGGCGGACACGCTTATCGCCGAAGACACGAATGGCGACGGCATCTGGGATCTCATCGATGTCAACGGTACCGGCGCATTGGCCGCACCGGGGCCAACAGGCATCTACAACGCCGATGGCGATGCGACTCCGGATTTCAGTCTCGCCGGTGGGGCGACACGGGCCTATGAAATTCGCCGTCCGGTGGATGCTGCCCAGGGGCCTTATTCGGACAGAATTACCCTGACAGCCACGTCCAATACCACAGGCAACATCGACAGCGTGACCACCACCACCTCGGTGCAACTTGCTACCCGGGCCGTTATTGCCGGCATCAAAGCCTATCAATCAAACCACGGGGTTGTCGTTGAATGGTCAACCAGCAGCGAACTCGGCACGGTCGGCTTTAACCTCTATCGCTACGATGACGACAAACAAAAATGGCAACAAGTTAACTCCCGGTTACTCCCCGGGCTGTTGAATTCACGCAACGGCGGCACCTACCGGTTGCGTGATCGCGGCGTGCAGGCCGGTGCTGTGGTGAGTTATCGGCTTGAAGAGCTTGAGGCGACCGGAACCCATATCCAATATGGTCCCTTCGATGTCCAGGTCAGTGCCATCGCCCCCACTCCACCACAGGACGGAGAAAACACCGACCAGCCCCTGCCCGGCTTTGAACGGGTCGAACGCGCCCTCAGCGCCGTCAATCAACAGCGCATTCAGGCTAAACTTGATGCCCGCCGGGCCGCAAAGTTGAAACGCCTTGAACGGCGCGGCCCGTTGTTGAAAATCAGCATTCGCGACACAGGGCTGTATCGCCTCGACGCCGCCGAACTGGCCTCCCGCCTTGGTCTTGATACTGCCAAAGTGCGCCGCTTAATCGCCAAAAATCGCCTGCAAATGACCCACCTGGGCAAACGAATTGCGACCCTGG
>CAZAWX010000277.1:0-1940 GCA_964488985.1 uncultured Ectothiorhodospiraceae bacterium | reverse complement strand
ATCGCCAAAAATCGCCTGCAAATGACCCACCTGGGCAAACGAATTGCGACCCTGGCCGAAGATGGCAACAACGCCCTGCTGTTTTACGCCCGGGCCATCGACAGTATTTACACCAGGGACACGGTTTATCTGTTACGCCAGGGCCGGGGCCTGCGCATGAGTCGTAACAACGCCCGTCAACCCGCAGCCGTCAGTGCTGCCGGATTCATGGACACCGCCCATGCCGAGGGGAACCAGTATTATCTGACCCACCTGTTCGATGATCCTGATGGCGATTATTGGATGTGGGATTTCCGTTACGAAAACATGGTCTTCCCGTTCATGCAGCCGTACTTTACACTCAAGACGCCCGCACCCAGTCGCAATGGCACCGCTACTGTGACGGTACGCCTGCACGGGGGTCTGGAGGCATTGCACAAAGCGACGGTCAGCCTCAACGGCAAGCGTCTCGGCGATAGCCAATGGCAAGGTCTGTTACCTCATACCGCCAGTTTTGAAGTCGCTGCCAGCGATTTGATCGACGGCGCCAACAAGGTTGAGATCGTCGGCAATGCCTCGGGTGATCCAGCGCATCCGAGCGTGTTCTATATCAACGATATGGATATCCGTTACCGGCGCCTGTACCGTGCCGATGCGGGTCAACTCGAAGCGACACGCGAACGCAATGCGCCGCGCACACTCAGCGTTGACGGCCTGGGAACAACGCATGCCAGGGTGTTTGACGTCAGTAATCCACGGCGCCCACGCCTGTATTTCAACCTGACTGCCGACTCGACCAGCAACGGTCAGCGACTGAGTTTTGCCACCAGTAAAAATACGCGCCGCATTATGGTCGTCGAAGACAGTGCCCTGAAGACACCACAAGCCATCGTTGCTGCTACACCGTCGGTATTAAGGGCCCGGTTCAACCGTGCCGATTGGCTGATCATCACCGCCAGTGACATGCTCGAAGCTGCCCAGGAACTGGCCGACTACCGCAGTTCCCAAGGCTACCGCACCCAGGTGGTGAATGTTGAAGATATTTACGATGAATTCTCCTATGGCGTGCGCGATGCAAATGCGATCTGGTCATTCCTGAAATACGCCAACAAGCGCTGGCGGACAGCACCGCGTTACGTGGTTCTGGCCGGTGAGGGCTCCTTTGATTACAAAGATTATATGGGCAATGGCGACAGTATAATTCCGACCCTGCTGGCGCCCACGACCGACGGCTTGTACCCTTCAGACAATCTCTATGCCGATGTTGAGGGCAATGATTTCCTGCCCGATTTCGCTATAGGACGCCTGCCGGTCATCAATGCCGAAGAATTGCGCGCTGTCAGCGCTAAAATTATTGCCTATGAATCTTCAGGTGGGGACTGGACCCAGCGTGCCATGCTCGCCTCTGACGCAGAAGATTCCGGGGGTGATTTCGCTGCCGCCAGTGCTGGCGTTGCCAATGAAATTCCCGGCAACATTACAGTCAATGAACTGAACCTGGATACCCTGCCCCTTGCCGATGCCCGCTTCCAGCTGTATTCCGGACTCAACGAAGGTCGTGCATTTTTCAACTTCTTCGGTCATGCCAATGACGGCAGTATCGGCAACATCAATCCGGGCCTGATCAATACCTCGGATCTGTCCTCGCCGAGCAGCCCACTTGCCAATGGCGACAATCTACCCGTGATTACGGCATTTACCTGCCTGGTGGGTCAGTTCGGCTACCCCGGTGCTGATGCACTTGGTGAATTGTTGCTGATTACCCCCGACAAGGGTGCAGCAGCGGTCTTTTCCCCTTCGGGTTTGTCACGTAACCGCCTGGCCAAACAACTCGGCGCTGGCTTTTACGCCGCGACCTACAAAGGCGGGGAATTGCTTATCGGTGAAGCGATTCTTAAAGCACAGCGGCAATTTACCAACATCGGCACGGACATTTACCTGCTGGATATTTATAATCTGCT
>CAZAWX010000276.1:0-5019 GCA_964488985.1 uncultured Ectothiorhodospiraceae bacterium | reverse complement strand
CGCCAAAGGCGTTGATCCTGCAAAACGTTGCCTGGCCCTGCTCGCTCATCGCCTGGCCAGACGGGGCAATAAATGTGTTGAAATCATTTACCACCGTAGTGGCCGTAAGCACATCGAAAACATCACCTGACGCCGGCACAAATCCACCCCAAAGGGAGGACTTCAAGGTTCCCGCCAGGGTCGCGGTACCCGTTACCGCAAGCACATCATGACCACTGCCAGGCGTGGTGCCCCCAAGTTCTGCGAGTAACGTACCCGCACTGCCCTGAGTGTAGTTGCCGGTTACCGTGAAGATCCCTGGTGAGGCACCCGGAGCTACAATGCCACCCATATTGAACACACTGCCCAGCACCGTGCCAGTACCACTGAGAGTACGGCCATTTAGCACCACTCCGGATCCGACTCCACCGGACCCGCCAACACCGATCACCATTGGCGCCGCTGTGGTATCGATGACCCCGGAGCCTTGCACCAGTACATCGGCGTCGATATTCCAGACACCACCAGCACCCGGGATCGTTTCAATTATACCCGCGTTCACCAGCACGCCATCGACCACTGACAAAGTACCGCCTGTGGTTGCGCTCTGACTACTCAGTTCGATGCGGCCAAGATTTTCCAGCGATCCGGCGCTGAAACTGCTCGGTGCCGAACCCGGGGCTGTGGCAAGCTGCAACACACCGGTACTGCCAATTCGCAACGGGCCCTGCACGGAACTTGTGCCCATGGCCGTGATAGCCCCCAGATCGGTCAAGGTACCCGTCCCGGTAATGGCTTGGCCGCTCATATCGATGCTGGTTCCGGCAGCGATAGTGGCGCCTAAGCCACTGACATCCAATCCGGCGCCAAACTGGTAACTGCCGACGCCACCCAGTTGCGCGTGATCCCCGAGCGACACCGTGCCGAAGCTCACTGTTGTGTCAGCGCCAGCGTCAATTGCGCCGTCAATCGTGGCGGATGGCAAATCTAAATTATATGTGGTCTTCAGGATAGAACCCGGGCGACTGTCAAGGGAGTCGATTCTCCAACCAGCTTTCCATTCGAGCCGCCCCTGATTGACCACCGTCGAGTAGATGGATTCGTAGGCATCCCAAACCAATGTGCCGTTATTGACCACGGTACCGCCATTGAGGTTGTCGTTTAGAAGATCAACAAAAATTACCGCTCCATCGAGGTTGCTCACCAAGCTGTTCGCATCCATCCGGAATTCGCCGTCGTCATTGTCCACCTCCAGAAATCCCGCATTTTCAAACACAGCCCCCTGGTACAGGTTGATATCGTCGTCTGTAAAATGCACGGTTCCCTCATTTCGCCACAGGCGGCCATAAATAGACAGATCATCATTAACAGTCACATCACCCGTTGTGGTCAGGCGCCCACCCGAATCAATGGCGCCATCGATATCCCAGCTTCCATTAACCGTCAGGGCACCGGGCCCGGACAACCCGTCCAAGCGTCCATTCAGATCAATCAACATATCATCGAGAATGTTGAGAGTTCCAAAGCTTATGTAGCCCCGGCCTGCGGCAGTTCCGACCACCTGTGCGCCTGAAAGAAATGTTGTATCCGAATACGAATACAGGTTTAAATCAGAATCTTGTGCGACCTTCCAAAGACCGGCATTTTGAGCTGGCCCGTAAAGAATCAATCTGCCACCCAGCACTTCCAGCACACCACTACTGAGCGTTTGTACCGATGGGTATAATGTATGATCGCCCCAATTTCGCATCACCCCTTCGTTGCGAATGACACCGCTACCCGCCATTTCATAGGAAGACATGGTACTGGTGAGATCCAGCCTTGCACCGGGTCGATTGATCAGTTCTGCATCGAGTCGCGGCTGTAGCCCGGAGCTCCCCGAGGTAGGATCTTCAGCATTCCAGATCAGCGTGCCCTGATTCTCGAGCGTACGCCGGTCAATGTTCCAGAGCCCCGTCAGGGTGCTGTCACCCCGCGCCACAAGGCGTGTACCGGCCGGGCCGGTTATTGTGCCGGCGTCGAGACTGAGGCCACCGTCAACTTCAACATCACCCGGACCCTCGAGGGTTGCGCCAATAATGCTCAGGTGGCCGCCGAAGGACGAAGCGCCGGCAACCGTCAAGGACGCGCCATCCAGAGCCACATCGCCTGCGGCATGAATTCGCTGGACAGCAACGCTGCCCCCCGTGATCGCCAGGGGGCCCACGCCCGCATCAAGCAGGACATCATCTGCGGGCCCCGGCACTATGCCACCCGACCAATTCGCAGGATCAAACCAGTCGCCTGCCGCGCCGGCCCCGATCCAGGTAACGGCGCCGTTTCTGCCGGTAATCGCCAGTGTTAATGCACCGGGACCATATTGGGACAATACTTCATCCCCATAAGCTCCTGAAAGCAGCGTGAACGTCCCTATCACACTGCCGTAGGTCAAAGGAGTTATCACCGCGCCCAGGGGGATCTGGTAACCATCAAGTCCCTCCGTCAGCAAACGTCCAGCCAGCGTGGCGTTCCCGACAACCCTGATCTGGTCGGCACCGCTGGTATCGATTTCAGATTCAATGCGCCCGTTGACGCCCTGGGAGAAATTCCCATCAATATCAAGGTGACCCAGGCCACGGTGCCCCCCAGGCAGCAGGCTGCCCCCGGCATTGTCCAGATCCCCCGCGATTGTGCCTGAGCCGGACAGTTGCCCCGCCTCGATTCTCAGCGAACCCTCGATACGGCCGCTATCGAGCAACGTCAATGCGGTGTTGCCCGTCTGGGTGTAGCCCGCGCCGAACGCCAACGCTGCCCCGGACACCTCGACCCGGTTCGTGTTCAACGCCGCTACTTCGATATCCGCGCGCCCGGTCGCGGGACCAGCCAATGTTCCAGAATTCTGCAACGCGAGCAGCGAAGTATCCGCAGCCATGATTGCCGCTCCTGCTGCCAGATTCAGCGTTCCCTGGTTTTCCACCGTGGCACCGTTACTCAGGTTGATCGGCAAGTTCCAGGTGACGGATCCGGTATTGATCAGCCTGCCACCCGCCAGATCCCGTGATGCCCCCGGTCCCAGTTCCACGGTACCTCGCAGCGTAGCGCCATCGGCTCCAAGTTCACCACTGTTCCAAAAAAGATGTGTGGCAATTGTGCCCGGGCCACTCACCCTGCCACCTGAAATTCGCAGCGTCGAGAGCGTCACCTGATCGAGGCGAGTTCCTCCAAACCAGGAATAGCGATCTCCGCCGGCCACCAGTTCCCCACCCGTGAGCTCTAGACCAGCGCCCTCAAGCCAGGACCGTGAGGGTAATACGAGTCTGCCCGCGCTGAGGATTGTGCCACTCAGATTCAAATGCCCTGGAACGACACCCAACCAGCTGGAATAGCCATTCCTTAGATGAAAATCACCCCCGGCAAATTCAATCCGACCGTTTCCGGAACCTCGAAAATATGCCGTGTCACCCCCTACGCTGCCCCCACCTTCAAAGCGCAGAGTCCCTGCACCATCAGCCACATTCACCCTCGCGTAGGAATAATAACTATTATTCTCCAGACTATCGAAGGGCACCTCGAACACAACGGTTCCGGAAGTCCCCTGCTTGGTCACAGTACCGCCAGAATTACGGAAGCGCCCCGAACTGGCACCCGAGCCGGCAATAACACGCCCATCGGTTGCAATCTTAAAATATCCGGGGTAAGTGCCGTCCCAGGAAGAGACTGTATTTACCAACTGCCCATTGTTAGCAAGAACAATGTTGCCGCCGCTCCAGTTCGAACCCGACCCATCCATATGCACCGTTGCACCATCGATACGTTTCTCGGCCGGGCCGCTGAACTCCAAATTGTGGGTCTGCAAATATGTGTTATGCAGCGTTCCCGAACGCCATCGCACCCGGCCTGCGCCTGCCTTCGCGTTGATGTTGCCATAGCCTTCCGCACGACTGCCCAGATCGATATCGTTGTTGATCTCTACCAAGCCAGTGCCATTGCCGTCACTATCGGCAACCAGCACCAGAGCTAGCTGCTGCCCTCCCTCAACAGTGTCACGTATCGGTGCATTGAACAGGATATCGTTGGCAGCACTCAGCGTCAGGGTATTGGACCCGCTCGTCGCATCAAGCTCCAAAGGCGCATCAAGTGAAATATTGCCAGCCTCTGTACCGGGCGCCGCGCTCGCTGTTGTAATGCTGACATTGGCGCCACCTGTGAGCGCTGCTGTGATTAAATCCACGCCAATTCGCGCCCCATCACCGGACGAACTGAAGGACGGTCCTCCACCAGCCCGGACCAGGGCGTTGCCAGCAACAATCGAGATATCATTCGGATCGATCAGCCACGTCCCGGCAGCACCGGCAGTTGCCGAGACATCAGGCGTGGTGTCAATCTCGAGATCACCGCGGGATGATGTCTCGATGAAACCACCATCACCGCCCCCGGAACCGCCATGGGCCGAGACCTTGCCACGAAAATACATTGCCTGCTGTGACCACAACACGACCTCACCGCCCTTGCCGGATCCGAGCGCATCGGCGTGAATCGACGCCCCCCTGGCGATAGCCACTCGCTGCGCGCCCTGCCCACTGGCCAAAGGTGTGCCCTGAGCGCCTGCGCCAATGTGTACCGTGCCACCGCCAGTCTGCCCGGAAGCGTCGATTCTGGCGCCATCGGCAAGCTCGACATCAGGACCTACAACCTCAATTCCACCCCCGCTATGCCTACGACCTCGGGCAGATACCGATCCGGCGATCCGGATCTTGCCTGCTGTGGCCACCACTTTAACGTCACCCCCTCCAACGCCCGTGGCCGTGGTTTTGGAACCCGCTTCAAGCGCAATATCGGCGCTGGCACTGAATCGGACCCTACCCTTGGCATCCACTGACACGCTGTCGGCATTGACGCTGCCGGAATGCCGGATCGTCCCGGCGAACATGGCAGCCACGCCGCCGTGGGTGAGCAATTCACCGAGGTTGACCACCGAATCCCCCGGGGCCTGCACATCGAAGATAATATGATCAGAATCCAGGCTTGCCAGAGTGACCTGCCGTCCGGCAGCCAGCACCA
>CAZAWX010000275.1:0-5052 GCA_964488985.1 uncultured Ectothiorhodospiraceae bacterium | reverse complement strand
TGGCAAAAGAAAAAGTCAAGGAATTTTTCGCCATGGCGAGTGAGCGTTATGGCAGTTTCCGCCCTGCACATGGTTTACAGGGAAAGATTGAACTCGATGCGGTGAGTTTTCGTTATCCAGGCCAGGATCGACTGCTGCTGGATAATGTTTCACTTGTGATCAATCCGGGGGAAAGCATTGCAATTTCGGGTAATAACGGTGTCGGTAAATCGACCGTTATCGGGCTGTTGTCAGCCTTTATGCAACCGCTATCAGGGCAAATTCGACTCGATGATCACCCCCTCGGCGATTACGACATAGAGTACCTGCGTTCGCAAATCGGGATCGTGCCACAGCGCGGCATCTTGTTCGAAGGTTCTATTTTGGAGAACATGACGCTGTACCGCGAAGGCGAGGCCAAGGCCCAGGCAATTGAACTGGCAAAAATTCTTGGCCTCGATGAAATTATCTCCCGCCTGCCCAATGGTCTGGACACTCAGGTGGGTGGATCGGCGGTTGATACATTGTCAGAAGGTGTTTGCCAGAAAATTGTGATGGTTCGATCGATGGTGGGGCATCCAGGCGTCATATTATTCGATGACGCCAATGCCAATTTCGATCTTCGTAATGACAGCCGCCTCCTCGATTTGATTAAACGCCTGCAGGGGCGCCGAACTTTGGTGATGGTTACACACCGGCCTTCATTCCAGCGCTGCTGCAATCGCCATTTCGTCCTGGCTGAGGGTCAGTTACACCTGCAGGGTGCCGAGGTCAGGCATTTGCCCGAACAACCTCAACCCGTGCCTGAACGGACGATACCTGATGCCCGGGATGATTCGGCGCAGGTCAAAATCATGAAAGCCCGCTAATGACGATCAGCGCAAACATCACAATGGGTCAGAGCGGCTCAGATTTGTGTTCTGAGCAGTTGGCCAAGGCCTTGCGTGAAGGCGATCTGGACCAGTTTAAATCGGTTTCTGCCTACGCCGCCTGTTTGGTGCCACTACTGCGGGCGCTTGGCTGGACACATTTTTCCCGTGCGGTCATTGAAGCGTTGCCACATTTTTCCGAGCGTCTCGATTTGGTGGATTTGCGCAACATTTTAATATCACTGGGCTATACCAGCGAGGTGCACGAAATGCGCCTCGATCAGATTCGCGAAGAATTGTTTCCCTGTCTGTTTATCCGTAGTGAATATGACATTCGGGTGTTACTGAGGCGCGAAGGCGACAAAATCGAATATTATGATGCCACGGCCGATATAATCCGCACGGAGTCGCCGATCGCGATCAACGGCGAAGCCTACCTGCTTACCGATACCAAACCTTCCCATGATACCGTTGGTTCCGGCACCATCGGCCAGGCGTGGTTTTCGCGCCTGTTGAGGCGCTTCAGAGGAATGATCCTGCATCTGCTGGCCATGACTTTTCTGGTCAATTTTGTCGCCCTGTCAGTGCCGATATTTATCATGATCGTTTACGACAAGGTGATTGGATCGCGATCCCTGGACACGCTGCCCTATCTCCTCGCCGGGGTCGGAATTTTGATTCTTACCGATCTGGTCATGCGTTTTCTGCGCGCCCGTATCCTGGGTGTGATCGCAGGTCGGCTGGATTACCTGATTGGGGCTGAAACCTTTAAACAATTGATCTACCTGTCGCCGCAGTATACGGAGCGTTCGACCGTATCGGCACAGCTTTCACGCCTGAAGCAGTTTGATTCCGTGCGGGATTTTTTTACCGGTCAAAATGCCTCCATTGCACTTGAGTTGCCGTTTGTCGTTATGTTTTTGTTGGTTATGGGTGTGATCGCAGGCCCCATCGTTTTTATTCCGTTACTGGCCATTGTGGGTTATGCACTGTTCGGCATGCTCTGGTTGCCACATCTCGGTACCAGGGTGCAGCGTTCCGGCAAGGCAAACACCAACCGCCACCGTATGTTGATGCAGACTGTGGCCGGACGCCGGGAGATCAAGGCGATAGGTAGTGAAACCGTCTGGTGGCAGCGCTTCAGGGAAGTGACTGGCGAAGCCATCATGGCCAATTACCAGACCTATGTTGCGAATGGAATTCTCAATATCGTAGCCCAGGCCCTGACGACCCTGGCGGCCTTGATGACGATCGCCTTCGGCACTCTCGCTGTGATCGACGGCACGCTCAGTATCGGCGCCCTGATTGCAACCATGGCGTTGTTGTGGCGTGTGTTATCGCCTCTGCAGGGATTATTCCTGTCGTTCTTTAAATTCCAGCAAATGTCACGGGCGATTCGCCAGATCAATCAACTGATGACCCTTCAGGTTGAGCGCGACAGTACTGACTGCGCGCTTATGTTGGCGGATGTCCGGGGTAAGATTCGATTTGACCGGGTCAGCTTTCGTTATGGTCCGGACCAGGACCCGACCCTTATTGGCATTTCCTTTGCCCTTGAACCGGGGCAGACCCTGGCGATTTTGGGCGATACCGGTGCAGGGAAATCCACCATTCTCAAGCTTATCGCCGGTATGTACCGATCCCAGGGTGGTTCGGTGGCTATAGATGACGTCGATGTGCGACAGGTCAATGCCATGGATTTACGCAGGGCCATGGCCTATGTCCCTCAGGAACTGCAGATGTTTCACGGTACGATTGCGCAAAACTTACGTCTTAACAATATGCTGGCCAGCGATGATGATTTGCTCCAGGCGGCGCGGGATGCGGGTGTATTGGATGACATCCTGGCGTTGGATTCCGGTTTTCAAACGCGCATCGGTGACAGCAGTACTGAGCATTTTCCTCCAGGATTTCTACGCTCATTATCCCTGGCTCGCGCGCTGGTTAATCCCGCCCGCATCGTCCTGCTGGATGAACCTGGCGCCTCCCTTGATGAGGATGGCGATCGGGAGATCATTGCACAGCTAAAACGCATGCACGGTCAACGAACTGTAGTAATGGTCAGTCATCGGCCGTCACATATTCGCCTCGCAGACAAGGCCGTAATTCTGGATCACGGCATGTTGGTTTTCGCTGGGGACCCGGATGAGGCTGTAAAGCTAATGTTGGAGAGAGCCAAATGAAACATTCCAATCCACAGCAAAGTGAGTCAGGCCACAATACGACGCCCAGAGCCAGAGCCCGCTATCTGCATCAGGCCATTGAGTTGGAGGAAAGTAGTCCGGTGTATGTGATCAATCTAGCCATCGGATTCTCTATTGCGCTGCTGGTGTCATTGCTCATCTGGTCCTCGCATACGGTAATTAATGAAACAGCTACCTCTCAAGGTGAGGTTGTGCCGACAGGATTGATCCACAACGTGCAACACCTGGAAGGAGGTATCGTCGAGGAAATCCTTGTGCGCAATGGTGATCGGGTACAACCGGGGCAGCTTTTACTACGCCTGGCACCACCGGCATCACAATCGGAACTCGATCAGATGCAGGTGCGCCGTGCCAGCGCACGTCTTGAAAGCGAGCGCCTTTATTCACTGATCGATCAACGTACGCCGGATTTCAGTGCTTACGCTGAACCTTACCCGGAACTGGTGCATCGCCAGATCATGTTGTATCAGGCTCAGGTAAAAAGCCATCGTAGTGATCTTGAGGTTGTCGATGCACGGATACAACAGCGCGAGCGCGAGCTCGAACGCCAGATAAATTACAGCAAAGCCTTGGAGAAAGAACTCGCGTTATTCAAGCAGCAGGTGAACATCCGCCAGCAACTTGCTGACAAACGGCTGTTATCAAAAACGGAGCTATTGGCGACACAAATCCGTCTTGCTGAATCACAAAGCAGCTACCGTCAGGCTTTGGATGGAATTTCTGTTGCCCAGGAAGCGTTGAACTCGGCTAACCAGGAGCGTCTGGGCATTAATTCGAGTTTCCAGCATGAGATCGAAAAGTCAGCTGAAAAAGTCAGCGCTTCACTGGCTGAACTCGACCAGGCAATGATTCGGTTACAGGACCGTGTGACCCGTCTTGCGATTAAGGCGCCTGTCGCAGGGATCATTCAAGGACTATCAATAAATACAGTTAATGCGGTGGTGGAACCGGGTAAACGGATACTGCAGATTGTTCCGGTCGATGATGTGCTGGTGGCTGAAGCCCGGGTCTCACCCAAGGATATCGGACATGTGCGGGTGGGGCAGGATGTCGATGTCAAAGTGGATAGTTTTATTGCCTCGCAGTTCGGCAGCATAGACGGCCGGGTACTGAGTTTATCGCCTTCAACCTATCTGGATGAACGTCGCAAGCCCTATTACCGCGCCCGCATCAGTCTCGTCAAACCCTTTGTCGGTGATGATCCGGGCCGTTTTCGTGTCATCCCCGGCATGACCGTCCGAGCCAGTATCACCACGGGATCCAAGACCTTGCTGGATTACCTGATAAGGCCGGTGACGCGTGGCTTCGATGGCGCCTTTCACGAACGCTGACAATCTGGCTAACAATCTGGCGCCGTTGTTCAGGCCGGGTCGCATTGGCATCAGGAAGGTCATTCCCAGAGGCTAAAGCAGGCATGGGTTTTTGTTTGCAATACGTCATTTTATGCAGATGATTTACGGGAGTTACCGCATGACATGACCCAAATCAATTGAATCGGCTTGAGTCGGGTTACTCTCGCCTGTCGTGGCTTTAGGCTTTAAGGCTTGGCACTGTTGACCCCCCTGGGTGAGATGTAGGGCAGGCCCGCGAGGCTGCGATGGAAAATGAAACCGGGTAGCTTGAAAGCGGCCTCAGTGTGGTCGATCGATTCCGGTATCGAGGTGGGCAACAGATTTAGGGTGGAACATGTTTCAATTTATCACCCCTGTATTGTATTGGATACTTAGCCTCCTGTGGTTGGTTATTCTGGGGTATTGCCTTTACACATGGAGACAATCCAAGACCGCTGAAAGGGCGGTCATGCTTTTGCTTGGCATTCTTGCCATCGATGGTTTCAGAACCCTTTTCGAAAGTATTTATTTCGGCCTGTATCAAAGTTCATTTTACGGGCTCATGTTACCGGATCTCTATGGTGTTTTATCGCAGCCCGGTATGTTGTTGATTCCGAAGCTGGTGAATGCGGCCACGGCCGTAGTCATTCTGTTTGTACTGGTCCGGCG
>CAZAWX010000274.1:0-5132 GCA_964488985.1 uncultured Ectothiorhodospiraceae bacterium | reverse complement strand
CCGAAATGGAATGCCTCGTTCATTGCCACCCATGTGCTTGGAATCGGCGATTATGAACTGGTGAGTTCACTCGATATCAACTACATGGACAAGGTGTTCCGCGCGGCCGACCTGGATCCGGTGTCGATACAGGATGGCTTCACAAAAATTAATGCGTCACTGACTTTTGGCCCATCAAGCGGCCGGTGGGATGTATCGTTGATTGGCAAAAACCTGACCGATAAGAGTACCTATTCATTTGTCAATGATGTCCCCACGCTGCTGGGTACACATTTTGCTCGTCTGGACGCACCGCGCAGCATCGCCGCGCGGGTTCGCTTCCGTTTCTGACCGGGATGAATATTATGAAAGTTGCTTTTCTGGGATTGGGTAATATGGGATCAGGTATTGCCAAAAATATCTTAAGGGCTGGTTTTGACCTGACGGTATGGAACAGAACTCAAGAGAAAATGCAGCCTTTTATCGATGCTGGCGCCACAGGAGCAAAATTTCCGAAAGAAGCTGTTTGCGACGCGGATGTAGTGCTCACCAGCCTGATGGACGATCAGTCAGTACTCGACAATTTGCACGGGGAGCATGGAATGCTGGCCGGCATGAAGCCTGGCAGCGTGCATCTGTGCGTAACGACCATCTCCCCGAAATTTGCTGATGAACTTGCTTCGATCCATAAAGAGCACGGCAGCATATTTGTAGCCGGGCCGGTCTTGGGACGGCCCGATGCTGCGGCTGATGGGGATTTGCTGTCGTATATGGCGGGTGACGCAAAAGGAATTGAAATTGCCCTGCAAGTCTGCCGGGCATACACCCAGAAGGCCATTCCGATCGGGCAGCAAGCCAGTGCCGCTTGTGTACTAAAGCTGTGCCTGAATTATAGCGTCATTTCAATCATTGAATTGATGGGTGAGGTTTATGCCTGTGCAGACAAGTCGGGCCTCGACCTGGAACTGGTGAAGGGGGTTTATGAGTCCATCTTCGCTCACCCTGTGTTGAAAATGTACGCTGGAAAAGTGCGGGCCAGAGCTTTTGATGAAGGCGGCTTCCGCATGACCGGTGGTCTGAAAGACGTGCGCCTAATGCTGGAAACTGCTGAAAGCTTCGGCGCCCGATTCGAGATTGGAGAGGTCATCGAGAAAAAAATGCTGACTGCGTTGGAGCAGGGCATGACAGACAAAGACTGGAGCGCCATTTATGAAATCAGCCGGCAACAGGCGGGCTTGGAATAGCGATTATGGTGCGATTCTCTGAAAACATACTACCGAACATTTTTTTCATCATTTCTTTTGACTGGCGAGGAGTCCGGCATGGCCAATATTAGCGGCGGAGAACTACTACTGAAATGCCTGCACGCAGAAAGCGTGCGCCATGTACATGCGATTACCGATGGCACGTACATGATTTTTATCGAGGCGCTGGCACGCTTGGGTGAACAATACGGCATGAAGCTGATTGTGCCGCGTCACGAGGCCGCGGCCGTACATTTCTGTGAAGGCTACACCCGGGTTAGCGGCGACCCGGCCGTGGTCATGGCGTGTGCCGGCCCGGGGGCTGCGAATCTGCTGTCGGGAATGATTTGCGCTCAGGCCGAAGGCAATCCCGTGATTGCCATTACTACCACCCGGCGCAGCGATATCGGGGATTCCTATGTCCACCAGGCGGGTATGCAGGTGGGTAATCAACACGACTATTTTAAGGCTGCAGTCAAGTGGAGTGGGAAAGTCGATCACTGGGAACGTATTCCTGACATGGTTCGACATGCGTTTCGTCTGGCTACGGCGGGCAGACCGGGTCCTGTTCACTTGTTGATACCCCAGGATGTACTGGATGGCCATGGCGAGGAAGAGAGCGTGGAGATTTACGCCCCGAATAAATACCGGGTGAGCGCCATGGCCCGCGGTGCCGCAGACCCGGTACTGGTTCGCGAGGCCGCAAGGATACTGATTGCATCTGAGCTGCTAAACCTGCATGCAGGAAACGGTGCTGAGCGTGCCGGTGCGGGCAGTGCCATTACGGCATTGGCTGAATACCTGGGGATGCCACTGACAACCAGCGCGAGGGCTCAAGGGACGATGCCCTCCTCGCACCCCATGGCCCTCCATATGTCGAGCCCTGGCGCCGCTTTGGCACATAGTGAGGCGGATACCCTTTTGATCATTGGCACTCGTCTGGGCGAATTGGTTGCGTTTGGCAAGCCTCCCGTGTGGGGCGATCCGGACAAGACCAAAACCATACAGATTGATACAGAGCCGACCCACATTGGTTTGAATCGCCCGGTTGATATTGCCTTGGTGGGGGATGCAAAGGTGGTTGCCGAACAGTTGCTCGAGGAGATACGGGCCTTGACCGATGCCAGGGCGCCACACCCCAGGCTCACCGAATACCGGGAATACCAGGCGCAGTGGCGCGCAGGCCTCGACGACATCGTCGCCGGTTACGGTGAGAAGATGTGTGTGGGGACACTGGTCAAAATTTGTGATGAATATTTTGACGACGAATCAATTCTAACCGTGGATGGTGGTAATACTCAGTGGTGGACATTGAACACGCATGCTGCCCAGGCACCGCGCGCGACCATCAGTTCCGGCCAGTTTGGACACCTCGGCAGCGGTTTTCCCTATGCCATTGGCGCTAAGCTTGCTACCCCCCAAAAGACGGTGTACTGCATAACCGGCGACAGTGCCTTCATGTTCAATATCCAGGAGATTGAAACAGCGGTCAGGGAAAACCTACCGGTAACCGTTCTGGTTGCTGTAGACGGCGCCTGGGGCATGGAAAAGACCGCCCAACTCCGCTCATGGGGCACAGATGCTCCATTTTTCTGCGTGCAGCATGCTGCGGTGCGTTACGACAAAATCTGTGAAGCGATGGGTGGACATGGTGAGTATGTAGCATCTACCAGTGAACTCATTCCGGCGTTGGAAAGAGCAACGGCCTCCGGTAAACCCGCGGTGCTCCACTGTGTCATCAATCCAGACAGCAATATCCAGCCTCCAGGCATAGAGGTCTGGAACGCGCTGCGTTCAGGCAAGGTAGCAGAGTTGCTGGAGCAACAACAATGATTGTAGAAGTAGGGCTGCTGCTGGTATTCGGGTTCTTCTGGCTGATTGTGGGCAGCGTTCTGGGATTGGTCCAGGGAATAAAGCACGAAGGGCATAACGCCAGGCTGGATCTTCTTGCCGAGAACGGTGACCTCCAGGGCTATCACCAGGAGTTCAGTACCTTCAGGCATCGAACAACGAACCACAGCCATAGTATGTTGTTCCCGTTGGTCGCGATCGTCATCGGGTTGACCATGCCTTTAACAGGCTACTCGGACATACATGCCACTGTCCTTGCAGCAGGCTCGATCGCCGCCATGATCATTTGGACCATTGGAGGGATTCTTAACTTCAGGCCAATTATGGGCCTGGGCGACATATTGCTGCTGGGCGCCATTGTAATGACGCTTGTGGGAGTGGTTAAAAGCCTGTGACCATTTTTCTACAAGGTTTCTTGGAATCAGAATCAGGGTAAGCACCATGAATTCACTAAAGTTTAAGGTCATTCTGTTTGGCTTGGCGCAAACACTGAAGGTCACCGCCAAAGTCAGTCCCAAATTCGCGCAGCGACTCAGGGAGAAAGACCTCACCGCCCAACTACAGATCAAGGATGGCTCGGCTGGCCGCTATTACACCTTGAAAAATGGAAAAGTCAGCTCGAAGAAAGGCATTCATCCCGATCCAGATGTGCGCGTGATCTTCAAGGATATCAATGTTGCTGCGCGGCTACTGACACCCCCGACCGATTACCTGGCGCAAATTAATGCGATGAAGACCTTTCAGTTACAGGCCGAGGGAGACGATGAGCAGGTCAGTTGGTTCATGGAAACCCTGGCCATTATGCAGAACACCGGTACCCGCTTTGGCACCCAGATGAAAGACGGCACCATCCGCTATACCAACTCAACTAATGGTGGACCGGTTTTTGTCTACGTAAAGGATGGGAAAATAGTACGCATAACCCCAATCGATTTTGATGAAGAGGACGCCGGACCCTATACCTTGAATATTCGGGGCAAGACCTTTACCCCCAAGCGAAAAACCACCCTGGCCCCGCATGGGCTGGCATCTAAGTCCCTGATCTACTCAAAAGACCGCCTGCTCTACCCCATGAAGCGCGTTGATTTCGACCCTGACGGTGATCGCAATTGCAAGAACCGGGGAATATCCGGCTACGCGCGAATCTCATGGGAAGAGGCGCTGGATATCGTTTCGACAGAGATCAAACGGTGCAAAAGAGAACACGGGCAGGGCGCGATAGCCTTCAGCCACGGCTCTCACCATACCTGGGGTAATATTGGGTACTACCTCAGTGCTTTCAGTCGTTTTATCAACACTGTGGGAGGAACCCGGATACATCACAATCCCGACAGTTGGGAGGGCTGGTATTGGGGGGCTGTGCACCATTGGGGTCACAGCATGCGACTCGGAGGATCCGAGATGTACGGCACGGTCGAGGATTGCCTTAAAGAATGCGAACAGATCGTGTTTTGGTCCAGTGATCCCGAGGCAACCAATGGCGTCTATGGGTCTTTCGAAGGAACTGTGCGCCGTCAATGGGCGCAAGAGTTGGGGATCAAAATGATCCACATTGATCCCTATCAGAACCATACGGCGGCACTGTTCGGTGGCAAGTGGTTCCCCATTCGGCCCGGTACCGATGCTGCATTGGCTCACGCCATTGCTTATGTCTGGATTACCGAAGGACTCTACGACGAAGCGTATGTCGAGGAATGCACCACGGGGTTCCCTGCGTGGTCAGATTACATCGTCGGCAAGGACGACGGGGTTCCCAAAACACCTGAGTGGCAGGAGGATGAAACGGGAATCCCGGCCAGAAACGCCAGAACACTGGCCAGGGTGTGGGCGAAAAAGAAAACTTACCTGGCTGTTGGCGGGCCCGGTTGTCTGCTTGGTGGGGCATGCCGTACCGCGACCGGTTCCCAGTTTGCCCGCGCAATGGTTTGTTTGATGGCGATGCGGGGACTGGGTAAACCGGGGATTAATTTCGGCAACCTGCAACTTGGCACACCCCTGGACACCACATTCTATTTCCCTGGGTATGCCGAAGGCGGCATGTCCGGTGAACTCAAAGAA
>CAZAWX010000273.1:1903-5136 GCA_964488985.1 uncultured Ectothiorhodospiraceae bacterium | reverse complement strand
CTTGGCGTGTGTCGATGTGCCGCAAGGGCTCCTGAGCGGTCATCTTCAGTATCTGGCAAGCTGGCGGATAATGTCCCTGCATAAGTACCGGCTCATTACCTACTTCCCCGGCCCGCGGGTGAGCGAGACCGGCGCAGCGTCTGAGTGCGCACAGCCCAAGATCTAACCTCGGGCGAAGAACCTGGACCGAATACAACGAGACTGTGGGCGGTGCCCGGGTAACGCCCACAGGTACCTCGCCCGTGAAATCATCGCGGCCATCGCGATGTGTGAGGATTCGGGTAATGAGCGTGTACGCTGTTTTATAATCGCGGATGCTCTTTGCTTGAGGTGTCATCAGTATTGAAGGTTGTTGCGCAAAGCTGATCGCAATGGCGTTGTGTGGGCATGACCTACAGTAGGCATGGTTGTGTTTGGAAATATTTGCATCGCCGAGACCCTCTATTTGCGTTCCACCCGACTTTGCAGGAGAGTTCCCGATTAACTACGATTTAAGGACACTGCCATGCCCCATTCCACCTACCTTCCAGAGAAAATGGGCACGGCAACGGTTTCGCCTCAGGGCGCATTTGCAGCGGGTTCCTTCCAGGAATTTATTGTCACTTACACTGCCGGGTATTTCGGTATTGATGACAGTGGTTCCATCAAGCTTGTGCATCGCTTTGCCTCAGACATGGGTCGACCGCAGTTTGATGATCCAAAAGCAGCGAATTACACCACGGTGGAAGCCAGCAACGGTGCTGTGCTGCAGGTGGAGTACGACATCAAGCGCAACATTCGGCCCTGGGACAAGACTCTTTATATCAAGGTGGTGCGGGGGTATCTGCGCGAGGGTGAGGAAATTGTGGTGCGTTTCGGCGACCGCCGCCAGGGCAGTCCCGGGATCCGGGTGCAGACCTTTTGTGAGCACACCTTCGAGTTTCGGGTACTGGTGGATGCGATCGCCACCTACAACTACGTTGAACTGCCGCAACAACCGCAGATTGCCATTGTTCCAGGACCTCCGGTGCTGTGGAAGGCGGTGCTGCCGACCTTACGCAGGGTAGGGGAGTCTTTCAGTTTAAAAATCAAAGGTGAGGATTGCTGGGGCAATCCATCCGATCAATGCGATCAAACGCTGTGCCTGCATGCGTCGCAGCCTATCGCGAGATTACCGGACACAGTGCGGATAGCCCCCGGAGAGTTCAGCGTGGCGATCGATGGGCTTAGCCTTGCTTCGTGCGCAGACTGTCTGATTGAGGTAAAGGATGATCAGGGAAATTTGCTGGCGCAATCAAACCCACTGCGAATCGTTACAGACTCGGCCCTGTTGCCCTACTGGGGAGATCTGCACGGCCAGTCAGAGGAGACCATCGGCACCAACTCGGCGCGGGACTTCTATGAGTTTGGTCGCGACAAAGCATTTTTGGATGCCTGTGTGCATCAGGGCAACGATTTTCAGATCACGTCACCATTTTGGACGCACCTGAACGATTTGTCCCGGGAACTCAGTGTGGATGGTGAGTACGTTATTTTCCCTGGCTATGAATGGTCTGGAAATACTGGCCTGGGGGGTGATCGAAATGTGCTGTACATGAGCGAAGGTCGACCCATTTATCGTTCTTCCCATGCCCTGGTCGAAGATCTGTCGGATCTCGATACCGATGCCAATTCCGCCGCGGATCTGTTTACGGCTCTCGCCGACGAGGACTGCGTGGTTTTCGCACATATCGGCGGGCGCTATGCGGATATTCGTGTCGCCCATGATATTCGTCTGGAACGATCTGTGGAAGTGCACTCGGCTTGGGGGACCTTCGAGTGGTTGATCCGTGATGCCTTCGAACAAGGGTACCGGGTTGGCATCGTTGCCAATTCCGATGGCCACAAGGGTCGTCCCGGCGCATCTCATCCGGGCGCTACCAAGTTCGGCGCCTACGGTGGGCTGACCTGTATGCTGGCGCCGCAATTCAGTCGCGCTGGCTTTATGGAAGCACTGCGCCGTCGCCATCATTACGGCACCACCGGTTGTCGTATGTTGCTCGATACCCGGGTCACGTTTGCGGCGCCAGTGGATCGTTATGACGATGATCCGAATATGGGCGGCAAGGTTCAGGACCAGGTTAGTGAAGCCATGATGGGCGATATTCTTGACTGTAATGAAGATCAGGTAAATTTCAAGATCGATGTGCGTGGCAGCGCACCCATCGAACGCATTGAGATTCGCAATGGTCTGGATACGGTGGAAGTGTACAGACCCTATAGCGAAACCGATCTGGGTGCCCGGATCAGAATCATCTGGGAAGGATCTGAATACCGGGGCCGGGGTCGGGAGACGATCTGGGATGGTGAGGCGGTGTTGCAGGGTAATCGTTTCGAACGGCTGGGACCCATCAACCGTTACAATATTGACAAACCCTTCGAGATGGATGGTCCCGGACGGGTGCATTGGGCCTCGTTGACTACCGGGGGCTTTGCCGGCTTTGATGCCTGGCTGGCCGATCCCGACGGTGGCACTTTGCGTATTGACACAGCCCTGGTCAAGGCAGAGATCCCAATTGCTGATATCGGTTATGAGGACAAGGTTTTCGATGTGGGCGGTATTGACAGACGCATCCGGATATTCCGGCTGCCCGATGAGAATCCCCATCAGCGTTGTACGCTGAACCGTTCGATGCATCTGCTGCCGGACAGAGACAACGCCTTGTATGTGCGGGTCACCCAGGAAGATGGACACTTCATCTGGTCGAGCCCGATTTATCTCATCCGCTGATCAGGATCATTTGGATGTGCGTGTACTGCGCTAAAATAGAGTCCATGTGATGACGGACCCAACCTTAATCCATCTGGCAATGGCCTATGTCGCCTTGTCGAATGCCCATCGGCTGGATTTGATTTTACCGATGTTCGAAGCACGGGCAGTTTATCGTTCAGCGAATGTTGGGGAACATCGGGGCAGGCAGGTCATTGCTGAAATGATGAGTGGATTTTTTTGTCAATACCCAGATGTGAATTGGCAGGTGCGCTCGTATCGTGAGATTGGCCCGCGTACCGTAGAGTTCGATTTCACTTTGACGGCGACACAAACGCCGGATGGTGAGTCGATTGTTCGCTACGGCGTTGAACGTATAACGTTTAGCCCTGGCGGATTTATCTCAAACATAGACGTTTTGCCGTAGGTTGTAAATTCCGTGAGTTCAAATCCCGAGTCCATTAAAGATGTCACGGATGCAGATATGGCGGCGATTTGTGATATT
>CAZAWX010000273.1:0-1803 GCA_964488985.1 uncultured Ectothiorhodospiraceae bacterium | reverse complement strand
TCCCGAGTCCATTAAAGATGTCACGGATGCAGATATGGCGGCGATTTGTGATATTTATGCCGATGAGGTAGTCCATGGTGTCTCAAGTTGGGAAGAAGTCCCCCCTTCGGTGGATGAATTGGCGCAACGCCGGGATGCATTGTTAGCCAAAGGATTTCCATACCGCGTCATGCATCTGCACGGCAAGGTGGCTGGATACGCCTACGCATCCTCCTATCGCCCCCGGCCGGGATATCGGTACACGGTGGAGAATTCGATTTATGTTGCCAGGGAGGCTCGTGGTCAGGGGGTAGGGCGTCAATTACTGGAAGATTTAGTCACGCAATGTGAGGTTCGTGGCTATCGTCAGATGATTGCGGTCGTTGGCGATTCAAACAATTTGGCCTCGATTAATTTCCACATGCACCTGTGTTTTACCCGTGTGGGCTTGATTCAATCCATTGGCTTCAAGTTCGGCCGTTGGATGGATTCGGTGATATTGCAGCGGCCCCTGGGTGATGGGGATCAGACGTTGCCAGATTGAGTACGCCACGTGCAGAGAAAATAATGATTACGCTATCGGCATACTGTTTTATTGCCATCAGGCGGCTATTTCAAAGGACTTTACAAATCACGCGCAATCACCGAGGCTTCGCCTCCTTTTTAATTTTTCGCTCAGAAGCGACGACAGGTAACAGGCTATGAAACGGGTGGGTTTTGTTGGTTGGCGAGGCATGGTGGGTTCGGTGCTGATGCAACGCATGGCGCAAGAGGGCGATTTCACCGGAATTGATGAGCCGGTCTTTTTTACGACCTCGCAAGCGGGCCAGCCTGGGCCGGATATCGGCAAACCCGTTCCTGCGTTGCAGGATGGGAAAGATATACAAAAACTGATGCAGATGCAGGCCATCGTTTCCTGCCAGGGTGGCGATTATACCAAGGAGGTGTATCCCCAACTGCGTCGGGCTGGCTGGAACGGTTTTTGGATTGATGCCGCCTCCAGCCTGCGGATGGACAACGATAGTGTGATTATATTGGATCCGGTGAATCTGAACGTCATCACAGATGGGTTGGCTTCGGGGGTTAAAAATTTTATTGGCGGAAACTGCACTGTTAGCTTGATGCTGATGGCCATGGGTGGGCTGTTTACTGCGGATCAGATCCAGTGGGCCACGGTCATGACCTACCAGGCTGCTTCCGGTTCCGGTGCTCGTCACATGCGCGAGTTGTTGTTACAGATGGGACATGCGCATAACTCCGTCAGTCACCTGCTTGCCGATCCGGCCAGTGCGATTTTGGACATTGACCGTAAAGTTGCTGCAGCCATGCGCGAAGACAGTTTCCCAACGGAATATTTTGGTGTACCTCTGGCTGGAAGTCTGATCCCCTGGATCGATACCCAGCTGGAAAATGGTCAAAGCCGGGAGGAGTGGAAGGGTAGCGTTGAGAGCAACAAAATTCTCGGCCGCGAGGCCAACCCGATACCCATTGACGGGTTATGTGTGCGCATCGGGGCGATGCGCTGCCATAGCCAGGCATTGACCATCAAACTCAAGTCAGACCTGCCCATGGATGAGATCGAGTCGATGTTGGCACAGGCCAACGAGTGGGTGGACGTAATTGCCAATGATCGGGAACGCAGCATCGCCGGGCTGACTCCGGCTGCTGTGACTGGAACCTTGAAAGTGCCGGTCGGCCGTCTGCGCAAATTGGCGATGGGCGGGACGTATCTTTCTGCCTTTACCGTAGGTGATCAGTTGCTTTGGGGGGCAGCAGAGCCCCTGCGGCGGATGCTGCAAATCCTCTTGCAACACTGAACAGAGC
>CAZAWX010000272.1:0-5171 GCA_964488985.1 uncultured Ectothiorhodospiraceae bacterium | reverse complement strand
TCCAGCACACTCTTGTGTCCCGTCAGGACTTCCACACTGGCGGTCATGCCCGGAATTATAGGTAAAAACTCGCCGTTTTTGCCGCGCAGATGTGAGTCCCGGGTGCGAACTCTGACCTTGTAATAGCTGGTGGCGCCGGTCCTGGCTTCATCGGTGAAGGTATCGGCGCTGATTTGTTCCAAAGTGCCATCAAGCCCGCCGTAAATGGAATAGTCGTAGGCGGTAATTTTCACCGTTACCGGCAGGCCCGGGCGTAAAAATGCCACATCCCGTGGCTTGATCCGGGCTTCTACCAGCAATTGGTCTTCCAACGGCACAATTTCCAGGATGCGCATGCCCGGTTGGATGACGCCGCCAATCGTGGTCAGGCGAATGTTTTTAACCGTCCCGCGCATCGGTGCGCGAACCACAGCACGCTGCACCTGATCGGCACGGGCCGTATTCATCTGCAATACACCCGACAGTTCGGCCTGCTTGTCGGCCAGTTTGCCCCGGGAATCGGCACGAAAACGATTCCGCCGCTCCTGAATCTTGCCTTGCAGTTCATTCACCTGGCGGCGCAAGCGCAACACCTCGACTTCTGAAACGATACCGTCTTTGACCAACGGCGCCGTCATGGAAAGTTCCTTTTCAGCGAGTTGCAGGCTGCGCCTGTCGGCAGCGATGGCTTCATCAACGGCCCGCTTGCGGGATTGGTATAACTGTTCCTGACCCTGGATCAGTGTGGCGGGTAGTTGCGCTGGAAAGTCCGGCTTCCGGCCATCGGCCTCTGCTTGCAGGCGGGCGATTGCAGCCCGCAACGCCTGTTGGCGGGCCTCACCCTCGCGAAATGTGGCTTCAAACCGGGTATCATCAATTCGCAACAGAATCTGATTTTTTTCAACCACATCCCCCTCACGAACCTTTAATTCAGCAAGAATTCCGCCTTCCAGGCTCTGAATCACCTGAGAATGGCTGGAGGGAATCACCTGGCCACTGCCGCGCGTCACTACATCCAAAATGGCCTGATCAGCCCACCAGCCAGCCGCCGCCAGCGCGGCAATCAACAGCCACAGACTCAACCCGGCCAGAGATCGGCTGTCACGCAAACCCGCAGCGCGCACTTCGGCCATGAATTCACTGTCACTGCGGCCGCTGGCTTTACCCAGTTTTTTATGCGCCCGGGGAGTGACAGCAGGCTTTGCAGACACCACTTCCATCATTGCACCTGTTGCGGCGACCGTGGCGCAGGTGGCGCGGGTTGCGTGAGCGCCGCCAGCACTTTATCTCTGGGCCCGTCTGCGAGCACGCGCCCATCTTCAAACACAATCAATCGCTCCACCAGATTGAGCATGGCGGGTTTATGCGTTACCAACAGCAATGTACGCCCAGCCAGTTCTGCCGCCAGGGCGCGGTTGAAGGCTTGTTCGGTGCTGTGATCCATATGGCTGCTGGGTTCATCCAGAAGCAATACAGGGGTTTTTCTCAATAACGCCCGGGCAATGGCGACCGATTGTCGTTGCCCGCCGGAAAGCCCTTCCCCTGCTTCGCCTATCGGCATATCGAAGCCCATTGGGTGCTGGTTCACCAGACGCGCAAGCCCGGATTTTTCTGCTGCTTCGAGGATGTCCTTATCGTCGGCAAGCGGCGCGCCCAACGTGACATTATCTCGCAACGTGCCGAAAAACAGGCGCACATCCTGTGAGACCAACGACATGTTGTGGCGCAGATCAGCGGGATCAATTTGTTGCACATCCGCAGCATCGAGCAAAATGTTGCCTTCAGTGGGTTGATACAGGCCACACAACAGCTTCAGCAAGGTGCTTTTACCCGAGCCCACCCGGCCCAGAATCCCGACTTTTTCCCCTGGGGAAATATGGAGGCTAACGCCCTTCAACGCTTCAACCTGGGCCTGCGGATAGGTGAATTTCACATCACGCAGATCGATTTCGCCACGCAGTTGCGGGCGATGCAAAAAAGTCCGCCCCGATGGGCGTTCCAGGGGTTTGCGCATGACCTCATCGAGCAACTGTAAGGATGTTCGTGCCTGTTGGTAACGCGTCATTAAGCCGGCAATTTGCCCCAGAGGAGCCAGTCCACGACCGGAAAGTATGACGCAGGCAATGAGTCCGCCAAGGGTCAGTTCACCCGCCCCGACCAGGTTCACCCCCCACACCACGATCGCCACCGTTACAATCTGCTGCACTAAAATCGTGAAATTGATCATGATGGTCGACAAGGTCCGGGTATGCGCCGAGGATATCCCGGTCAAGGCGGTGTAGTTTTCCCAGCGCCGTTGTACCAGACCTTCCGCAGACATGCTTTTTAGCGTTTCCATGCCTTCCACCGCTTCCACCAACACCCCGTGGCGTAACGCCGATTCACGCATGTAACGACGCATAATGATGGCAAGGGGAATTTGCAGTACCAGGCCCGCCAGCAAGACGATGGGCAGCGCCAGAAACGGCACTATGTATAAGGGGCCGCCCACCAGGGAAATCACCCATAGAAACAAAAACACAAAGGGCAGATCAGAAAATGTGGTCAGCGTTGCGGAAGTGAAAAAATCGCGCAGGGATTCATATTCACGCAGATGCGCGGCAAACATTCCCGATGACTGTGGCCGCGCTTCCATGCGGATCCCCATGGCCTGTCGAAACAACGTCGCCGCCAGCAGCAAATCGACTTTTTTTCCTGCTACATCAATAAAATAACCCCGCAGGCTGCGGCCGAGAAATTCAAATCCCACCGCGATCAACACCCCTATCGCCAGAACTGTGAGCGTCTCCAGGGCATTGTTTGGCACCACCCGATCATAGACATTCATAATGAACAACGATGTGGCCAGGGCCATTGAATTGACCAGCGCCGCCGCCACCATAGCTTCGGTGTAGTAACCACGAAAGCGCCATAAGGTTCCCCAGAACCAAAATCTCGGCGGCCGGTAACGTTGTTCGCCGGTACGATCATCGGTGCGCGGTCGTGGCTGTATAAATATACAATAACCACTGTACTGTTTTTTCAGATCCACCAAACTGATGGTAGTGGAACCGAAACCGCTTTCCGGAAAAATGACCTCAATACCCTCGGTACTGAAACTCGTAACAACACAGGCCAGTTGACCCTTGAGGATAAGTACCGCAGGCAATACCAGTTGCGGGATCCGTTTTAAATTACGTTTCAGGATTCGCGTTGCATAACCCTGCTCATCGGCCGCACGGATAAACAGGCTGGGGGTAAAACGGTTGTCTTCAAGGGGCATGCCGGCGGCCAGGGCATCAGCGGAAACGGGACGTCCATACAGACGAGTGATAATGGATAAGCACTCACGAAGCGGATCGTCATGGAACTCCGGAACCGGGTCGAATCCGGATTGTGCTTGCGTTTCGGCACCCTGGATTGACGGCATCTGTCTACCCTTCCCGGTTATGATGGGCGCATCAGGCAAACTCCATTGGCACCGATGTGTCCTGTCTTTACCTGCATTTGCCCGCAGCCGCTTATTTCGAACCAGCGGGCCACACTGTGCGCCGCACTACTGGGATCCACTCAGGCCTAAGGTGTTGACCAACATGCCCTTGCTGGCGGCGATAAAATAGCCGTTGAGAATATCTTCGTAACGGCCGCTGACAAGGTTGGAACGAGCGGTAAACAGCTCATTTGCTGCATTCAGACTATCCAACAAGGTGCGTCGGCCCAGTTTTAGCTGTGCCTGGTATGACTTCAGGGTTTGTTCACTGCTGCTGACATGGGTGCGCAGATACTGTAGACGCTCCTCACTGGTGGCCTTGGCCTGAACCGCTATGGCGACCCGTTCGGTAATGGCTTTGCGGGTATCGGCGGCGGCATCCTGGGCCGAACTGCGCCGCTGCGCAATGGCCTTTTGACGAGCCGAATCGGCCCCGCCACGAAATAGATTCCAACGCCCGACCAGCATAATATTGTCGGTATTGCGAATGCCTCCAATACCGGACAAATCAGAATTTCGAGCGGCGTTTATCTGCAGATCCAGGCGGGGCAGAAATGAGGACTTCACTCCCTTTGCCTGAGCTTCAACTGCTCCCACTTGTGCCTGGGCGGCCAGCAGCGCCGGATTGTTCTGCATGGCTTCATCTGTTGCCGTGCGAATGGCACTGACGAGTTTATCTGCGTCAATTTGCTGGCCGTTGAGCAATGTTGGGCGCTCAACCTGCAAATCTTCCAGTGCGTTTGGCAGCGTACCCACCAAGCGCCGATAGCTGGTTACCGCCTCACGCAAACGCCCCTCACGGGCGGTCAGGACACTGTGGGCAAGGGCAACCCGTGCTGCAGCCTGGGATCTGTCTGCCGCAGTACCGACACCTTTTAACCGCCGGGTGGTGACTTTTTTCAGGATTTGTTCATGCTCTTTGACATTGGCCGTTGCAAGGGCGACCAGGCGCCGGTTGCGTAGTACATCCAGGAACGCCTGTACTGTACTGAACGCCACACTCTCACGAACATCCTGCGCACTGCTGCCGGCGGCACTTAGCAAGGCCTCACGCCGCTCGACCTCACTGCTGGTAAACAATCCGTCGTAAACCATCTGATTCAGACTTAAACCAAATTCCCGTCGGCTTAAAAATCGATCATCCAGCCCCGCCTGGCGCAGGCTTTTGATATTACTTTTTTCCCTGCCATAGCTGCCATTTAAATCAATTTTGGGGAAATAGCCCGCCCGGGCCTGGCGAATGTCAAGCGCCGCGGCACGACGATCGGCCTGAGCGGCTGTCACCCGGGGATCAATTTTAATGGCGATGCCAACCGCATCCTGGATCGATGTTCCCCAGGCCGTGCCCGCACCTGCCAGGAGCATGGACGCTGCCAGCAAAAGCCCTGGTGTTATTCGCCGTATCACAATATAACTCTTTGTTTTTCTTGCATAATCAAGTTGCATCACGCTACCCACAACAAGCGCTCAAGCTCTTTTCAGGAACGTCCCAAATCCATGTTCCCGACACGGCCCTGCACACTCTGATTAAAACGAAACCGGTCAGTACTGAAACATAATAGATTTTAGCTGATAATTGAAGTTATTTATTAACTAAAATATGTAGCTTTATGATTTTATAGTATTATTTTAATTATTTACAGGTGCAAACTGAGATACAACCCGAAATGTTTTTCAAGTCGGCTCAACGATAATCCAATGATGACAGATAGTTGCCGACAGG
>CAZAWX010000271.1:0-5195 GCA_964488985.1 uncultured Ectothiorhodospiraceae bacterium | reverse complement strand
GCGATGCCCAGGGTTTTTTGCCCATCCCGGACCAGATGGGCATCGCTTAGTTGTGCTATCAGCATCGCAGCCTCCGTCATAAATGATGTTCGCCTGCACTTAGGGTCCGTGCAGAAGAGCCGGGTGCTGGTATAAGAAGTGTATGTGGCAGGGATGCCACATCCAAGCCTACAGGGATGTATTTACGGCGTCTTCTGGTACCAGCACCCGGCTCTTCTGCACAGATTCGCTTAAGAATCCATGAGTAGTGGCTAGCGCAGCTTCAGGTTCATTCAACGATCAATTCGCGCCTTTCGCCGGAGCCGTGCGGGTTCCCGATTGTCCCTCAAGATTGTCAGTATTGAAGATATTGCCAAAGGTGTTGGAGTTGCGCGGAGCCGCAGGTGCGGTCTTCGGTTTAGTACCGAAAATATCCGGCCCTTTGCGAGCAGCATCCTGGGCTTTTATCAGGCGTTTTTGCTTCAACTCTTGAATACGACGCGCTGTTTCAGCCTTTTTCGCCTGCTGCACCTGTAGCTTACACTCTGACGGATCATATCGTTGGGCCGTCATGAAGGTGGCGATTATGGTGAAGGAGAACAGCACCAGAGCCACCGCCGCCCAGTTGCCCCGTAGAATTCCAGGGAACATTCCCGCGCGTGCAGGTTTTGTCTCACCGCTCTCTGGCGAAGCTTTCAACCGGTTTCTTCGCCATGCTTCCACCGCCAGGGCGCCGAATACCGTCAACACAACAATGATTAAAGCCAGTGCAGAAATTGATGGATTGATGCCATAGCGAACTTTTTGTGCCAATTCGATCGTCAGGGTCGGATATCGGCCGAAGGTAAAGGTTGTGGTATTATAGTTTTCAAACGATGCCAGAAAGGCCAGCACGGACGCCGAGGCAATGGCCGGGCGCATAAATGGCAGCAGGATTTTTCGAAATACCTGAGTGTGCGTTGCACCCAGATCCAGTGCGGCTTCACTCAGATCGGAATCATAGCGTTGCAGACGCGCAACAAAAACCAGCATGGCGTACGAAGCAATAAAGGTGGATTGCCCCAGTACAGTCAAAAATATGCCATTGTGAAACAAATCATCCGTTGCCGGGCCTAAAATTCTGCTCATCCTGTCCCAAAAAACCAGGGTCGAAATCCCCAGAACGACGCCAGGGATTAAAATCGGCGCAATGATGATGGTGTAGTAAGTCGCGCGCCAGCGCGGCCAAATTTGTGTCAGCACCAATGATGCTGCCATACCCATCGCCACTGACAGAATGACCGTGCCGATACCGATGATGATGCTGTTTTGAATGCTGCTCAAGATCCGTTCGTCTTGGAACAACACATCAAACCATTCAAAGCTGAAACAGGTCCAAGGCGATACCGATGGAAATGACGCAGAGTTGAATGCGGTCAAACTCATCACCAGCAAAGGTCCCAGCAGGTAGCCGAAAAAGATGAGTAAATACAGCCCCAACGCCAGTCGGGAAACCAGGACGTTCGACTTCATTTACCAATCGCCCCCATATTGACCTTGAACAGGCGCATGACCGTGAGCACAATCGCAGTCGATGACACCAACAGCACAATTGCATAGGCCGAGCCCTGCTGCCAGTTCAGGGAATTGTTGAACCATTGATAAACCAGTTGCGTGAACCACAAACTGCTTGGCCCACCGAGAATTTGCGGCGCCGCCAGAGCACCGGCCGACAACATAAAGACCATCGTCGAGCCAGAGGTAATACCAGGTTTGGCGTGCGGAATGACAATGCGGCGATGAATTCGCAGCCAACTTGCCCCCATATCCCGGGCCGCCTCGATCTGATTGCGATCGAGGCTCTCGATGACGTTATACATCGGAAACAGCATCAACAGGATATAGGCGTACCCCAGTCCTGTGTACAGCGCGATATCCGCCCGAATCAAATCAACAGGGCCATCGGTAAACCCTAGCCACATCAACGCCTGATTGATGATGCCGTGATCAGCAAAAATTATTCTGAGGGCAAAGGCGCGAAGAATTTCGTTAATCCAATACGGAATAATTAACAGCACTACCAGCAATCGCCCAAAGCCCTTGCCGCGAGCCTGTCCCAAATAATATGCCAGCGGATAACAGAGGATCAGATCCGCCACGGTTACCGCCATCGCAGCGAGTATTGTTCGCACAAAGACCATCAAGTCGACGGTATTGTAGGCACTGCCACTGCCTTCAGCACCGTAAATCAGGTGCCGGTAATTATGCAGGGTATAGACATCCTTCAGCCCGCCCATTTCCGCCGGCGGCAGGTTGAATCGAAATGAAAAATCCAGCATCGACAGTTGTGGTAACAGAATCAATATGATGACCCAGAACGCCACCAGTAACATCATGATGCCGCCGACAAGGGCGCCGTTATCGCGAAAATAGCGGGCAAACAGGCGCGGTTTACGTTGCTTGATAGCCATGGCTTTGCCTACTCCGACGCCAAAACGCCAGCGGGCATGGCAATTGCGTTTCTGACATCGTAGCGCAAGCGCAAATCGGACCCCTTTGAGGCAACCCGGTTCTGACCAAGATTCGGCAGCGACATTTTGATTTCTTTATCACCGTCGCCTTTCATGAAGACGCTGTAGGAATTGCCTTCAAATTCTTCCGCAACAACTTCGGCCACCAGGCTGCTTTTGCCCTCCGTGTCATCACCTTCCAGCAGTGAAAATGCCTCCGGGCGCACGAACATCATCGCGTTATCGCCCTTTTTCAGCTGTCCAACAGCCGTCGGGGTGATCCGCGCACGCAATTCTCCCGAACGATTGGTGCTAATCAGAGCCTCATCACCGTCGATTGACTGAACCTTGCCGCGAAAGACATTATTTTCTCCGACAAATGAGGCAACGAACGGCGTTGCCGGCAGATCATAAACATCATGACCATTGCCTATTTGATCAATCACTCCGTCACGCATCACCGCCACGTTGTCCGACATTGTCAGCGCCTCGCCCTGATCGTGGGTGATATAGATAAAGGTAATGCCGACCCGCTGTTGGATTTCCCGCAACTCAGTGCGCATGTGTTGGCGCAGCTTTAAATCGAGCGCTGATAAAGGCTCATCCAGAAGCAGCACATCCGGCTCGGCACAAAGTGCCCGCGCAATCGCCACCCGCTGCTTCTGACCACCGGAGAGTTCACTGGGGAGTTTATCTCCCTGCCCTTCAAGCGCGATCATCTCTAAAAGTTCGTCGGCACGTTTGCGCCGTTGCGCAGCCGTAGCCCCACGCACTTCCAGTGAAAAGCTGATGTTTTCCCAGATTTTCATCAGTGGGAACAAGGCCAGGTTCTGAAAAATCAAGGCGGTCGGGCGCTTGTTCGGCCCTATCCCGGCCATATTATTACCGCCGATAAGCACGCGCCCATCGGATGGATCAAGAAACCCCGAGATCGCCCGCAAGATGGTGGTCTTTCCACACCCGGAAGGTCCGAGGAAAGAAAAAAAGTCACCCCCTTTAATATGGGCATTTGCGTCTTGAACAGCGATAAACTCCCCAAAACGAATCCAGACCTTGTCCAACTCAACGCCGACGCCATCCGCCATCGGTTTTCCCCCTGCTACATACGAAATAACCAACGAACCCTGTACGCAACCTGGAAAGTCACTGCAATTTATGCAGTAATAAAGCCAGGGTTACGTCGTAAAAACCGGCCGCACAGTGGCGGCCGGTTACAGGCTCTTACCTTATTTCAGGCGCTCTTGAATTTGTTGACAAATTCAGTACGCACATCGGCATACCACGGTGGCTCGGCCGGCCAGGGGTTGAGATTGGCCAACGCCTTGCCAGGGTAGGCTTCGGCAAAGTTTTTCTTGTAGGCGGCACTGGCATTTTTGTCGGCCCCCAGGATTGGTGAGTTGTAGCCATGCTTGTCAATCGCCTTGCCTGCAGGCAGGGGATCGTAGGCGTATTTGATCAACTCATAGGCCTGATCGATATTCACTGCGCCTTTCGGCATCGCCAGACCATCGACCCAGGCCATCGAGCCTTCTTTCGGCGCCTGGTAGGTCACCGCTTCACCAGCGGTTTTCAGCGCCAGCGGTGGACCATCCCAAGTCTGTCCCACGACTACGCCACCATTAAGCAGGCCATTTTTCTGGGTGTCTGCATCATTCCAGATCAGTTTAAGATTGCTTTTGCGTGCAATACACCAGTCGGCGATCTTGCCCCAGGTTTTGCGGAAGTTGGCTTCGTTTTCATACGCGGCCCACACCGAACCCGGATCCAGTTTACCGATAGTTTCCATGTAAAGGCCCGCACACAACATGCCCGAGTGTGCCCGAATCATGGTTTTTCCGGCATTTTCCTTAGCCCAGATTTCACCATAGCTGGGGATCCCGTCAGCTGCAGCAGGTGCCCACAGATCGGTGCGCCAAGCCATTCCTTCCGTTCCCCAGATATGTGGCAGCCAGGTAGATCCCTTACCGAAATCCCATCCATCCGGTCCTATTTTCAGCATCGCCGGATTCGCATTTTTGGCCAGAATACGACTCATATCCCAAGGTTGTAACAGGCCCAGTGGTTTCCACTGCAGGTTCCGGTTATTGGTTGGCCCGATAATATCCGCACCTGAACCGTTCGATGCCTTCATCTTGTTGATGAGTTCTTCGTTCGAACCATAACCTACATAATTGACTTTAATGCCGGACTTTTTAGTGAAGTCAGCGAGCATGTCTTTTGGCCAGTAATCAGACCAATCGAGCAAATTCAGCTCTCCCGAGGATGCCAGTGCCTGCCTGGAAATCACTGCGGGTCCTGCTATAGCGACCGCGCCGACTGCGGTGCTTGTTTTTAAAAATGACCGGCGATTTACCCCGGTTGTCGGTTTTTTCATATTCCATCTCCTCTGTTGAACATAGAAAATCCCTGGCACCACACATTACCGACTCTGGACACTACGACTTGTGGAGTTTTTCATGTCTTCGGGCTGGTCAATGTCTGACACTCAGTAATTTATCTGGCAGGTTGCAATCTGCACATGCCATTTCTAATCCTATATCATTATTATGACGCAAATGTTGCAGTCATTACGACTGACTTGCGCATTAATCATCAAATTCAAACGATCTACAACACCCCACGTCCAGCGACTTCCCACCCAGAATCTCACCATCTCGCTTGACCCACATCGCATTAGGACTCTGGTCAAAACTAATTCGCCATTCTGGGTGTTGAGACACTCGTCTG
>CAZAWX010000270.1:3026-5241 GCA_964488985.1 uncultured Ectothiorhodospiraceae bacterium | reverse complement strand
TTCACCAACACCCGTCTATTCCACTGGGTTGCGCTTAAGAACTAACCTATGATGCACAGCGATTTAGAATCCTAAGAATTTAAAAATGCCTGTAGCCTCCGGGCTACCTGTGCGGGGCTGATATCAGGTCGCCCCAAAGGGTTCATGGAACCGGGCTGGGTGTGCAAATGAATCAGCAGTGGTCCTGGCTGATTAAAAGCACAGTCAAGAGCCTTCGTAAAGCCGCGCAGATCATCGCAGCGATACGCCATTCGATAACCGCTGGCAATGGCGCTTGCGGCGAAGTCCACATTCCCGGCTACGGTTGGCTGACCGCCGGTTGAATCATGGACATGGTTGTCCAGCAATACGTGCAGCAGATTTTCCGGGGCACAGGCGCCAATGCTTGCCAGATTGCCCAGTTTCATCAATGCTGCACCGTCGCCGTCGATGACCACAACGGGTCGATCGACATTCAGTGCCAGGCCCAGACCCATGGCGCTGGCACAACCCATGGATCCGACCTGATACAGATGTTGCGGGCGATCGGCGAGGGTAAATAATTCCCGGCCGGTTTTGCCTGTGGTGGCAATGACCGCAGCCTGGGAAGGAATATGTTCAAGCAATGCGGTTAAGGCCTGCGCACGGCGAATCGGCGTTGCCTGGTGGCAAAAATCCTGTAGTTCCCCGCGGCGGCGTGGCGGCATGGGCGTGGCGGTGAGAGGTTCGGGTTCAACATCGCCTTTGGCCATGATAAAAGCATAGGGCAGTTGCTGTTCCTGCATGTAGGCCATTGCCAGGTCCAGTGCCGGGCCGATATCAGCGCTCCGGGTGGGAAAGGGCTGATGTTCAATACCTGTCAAGTGAAGTAATTCGCGGGTAATTTTCCCCATCACCTCATGCTGTGGCTCGTCCTGGATGCCGGGTCCACCGCGCCAGGTCACGATCACTAAGGTGGGAATACGAAAAGGATGATTCAGGGATGTGATCGGATTAACAATATTACCCAGGCCAGAGTTTTGACACATGACCACGGTGGTACGGCCCGCCAGCCAGGCACCAGAGGCGATCCCCACCGCTTCGCCCTCACTGCTGGCGCCGACGTAATCTGTGTCGGGATCACTGATGACCCGGTTGATCAGAGGGGTCAGGAACGAGCAAGGTACTCCGGTATAAAAATCGATGCCCCGCTGGTTAGCCTGGCGGAGAAAATCGGCGGCCTGGATCATCGTAAATGGATCAGGCTTCGCCGATATCTTCCAACGCAGCCTGAATGTATAACTCGCGCAGGCGTTTAGAGATGGGGCCGGGCTTGCCGTCGGCAATGGCCTGGCCATCGATGCTTACCACAGGCATGACAAAGCTTGAGGCCGAGGTGCTGAAGGCTTCTCTTGCCTGGTGGGCTTCGGCGAGGCTGAAAGGGCGTTCCTCAACTTTGATTTGAGCTTCATTGGCCAGTTTCAGAACGGCTTTGCGGGTAATTCCAGGCAGGATCTCGGTCCCCAGTTGGCGGGTCACCAGCGTTCCTTCCTGGGTGACGATGTAGGCGTTGTTCGAACTGCCCTCCGTTATCAGGTCATCGGCAACCATCCAGGCATCATCGGCGCCCTGTTTCTTGGCGTGCATCTTGGCCATGCTCGCGGCGAGCAGGGCGACGGTCTTAATATCACACCGGCCCCAGCGGATATCCGGGGTGCTGATCACCGAGATACCCGCCTGCGCCTGAGGACCGTGCAGAATGGATTTGGCCTGACTGAACATGATCAGGGTCGGACTGGCATCCTGGGGAAAAATGAAATCCCGATCTGCTGCCCCGCGGGTAATCTGCAGGTAAACCATGCCTTCATCGAGCTCGTTTCGATGGATGATTTCCTTTTGGATGGCCTCAATTTCGTCATCAGCCAGGGGCGATGGCATATTCAGTTCCTGCAGGGATCGGCCCAGGCGTGCGAGGTGGCCAGCATTGTCCAGCAGCTTACCGTGGAGTACCGATGAGACTTCGTAGACGCCATCGGCAAACAAAAATCCCCGATCAAAGATAGAAACTTTCGCCTCTTCCTCGGCGACGAAATCGCCATTTACATACACAATCCGGCTCATTGGAAATCCCTGCACAAAGACGCTGATCGTATTTCAAATCGCAGTCAGCGTCACGGAATCAATGCTGTGGTTTGGGGTGGTCGCTATACCACTGGACGTAGAACGGTAATGGCAAGGCTACTTTGCTTGATCCAGA
>CAZAWX010000270.1:0-2926 GCA_964488985.1 uncultured Ectothiorhodospiraceae bacterium | reverse complement strand
GTACGTGAGGAAGGCTATACGGTTGAGGCCAATTCATGAGCCAGGCAGTACAACAGGAACTGCACATAAGCGATGCCGCGCGTAAAGATGCGCGGCAACGCCTGCTTTCCATCAAGGGCCACGTCGAAGGCATTACCCGTATGCTTGATGAAGATGCCTGCAGCTATTGTGTCGATGCACTCAAGCAGATCAAGGCTGTACAGGGCGCGCTGACCAAAGTCTCGGAACTTATCTTACGTAGCCATCTGCGTGATCACGTCGTCACTGCGGCACAGCGGGGCGATGTGGATCAGATCGTTGAAGAACTGATGGAAGTATTGAAGTACCACCGCTGACACAGGTCAGCGTGGTGTAACTTTTACAAGGTAGATTGAAATGACGGAACAACTGCAACTCGGTATCGGCGGCATGACCTGCGCCTCGTGTGTGGGGCGCGTTGAACGGCGTCTTGACAAACTTGAAGGCGTTGAGCACAGCGATGTCAATCTGGCCCTGGAGCGTGCCACGATTGAGTTTGATCCACAGCATACAGGGACTGCCGAAATTATCGCCACGGTGAGCGCAGCAGGCTATGAGCCACAACTGGCCGAGGTTGAATTTGCCGTAACCGGCATGACCTGCGCTTCCTGCGTAAAGCGCGTCGAACGTCGCCTGTCGCGCCTGATTGGGGTCACTGAGGTTGAAGTCAATCTTGCCACTGAACATGCACGGGTGCGTTACTCGATACAGCAATTGACGCCCGCCATCATGCATAAGGCCGTTGAGGATGCCGGCTACGGTGTCATCGTTCTGGAAACAAACGGTGTTGAGGACGATCCTGAAAAACGTGCCCGTGAAGCAGAAATCAGCGCATTGCGCCATGATCTCGAATGGGCTGCTGGACTGAGCGTGCCCCTGGTGGTGATTGCCATGGGGCCCTTCTTTATTCCAGGTCTGGGCGAATTGTTAAAATCCATTGCGCCTGAAACTGTGTGGAAATGGCTGGAGTTTGCCTTGGCTGCGCCGGTTTTATTTGGTAGTGGCCGACGCTTTTTTACCCACGGCATCGCCGAGGTGCGCAGCTTGAGCCCCGGTATGAGCACACTGGTCATGTTGGGCTCAAGTTCAGCGTTCTTTTATTCGCTGACCGCCCTGGTATTGCCTGGATTGTTTCCAGAAGGGACAGCGCATTCGTATTTTGAAGCCTCAGCAGTCATTGTGACCTTGATCCTGTTGGGTAAGTACCTGGAAGCAGTGGCAAAGGGCAAAACCTCGGCGGCGATTAAAAAACTCATGCAGCTTCAGGCCAAGACCGCGCGGGTCGTGCGTGACGGTGAAGAACTGGAAGTAGCAATTGCCGAGGTGGTGAGCGGCGATGTCATTGCCGTGCGCCCCGGTGAACAGATCCCGGTGGATGGTGAAGTCAAAGAGGGACGGTCCTGGGTGGATGAATCCATGATCACCGGTGAACCGGTCCCGGCAGCGAAATCCACAGGTGATGAGGTGGTTGGCGGGACACTGAACAAAACCGGTGCCTTCAGTTTTACCGCAACACGGATTGGTGCCGATACGGTGTTGGCGCGCATCATCAAGATGGTTGAAGAAGCGCAAACGGGTAAGCCGCCTATTCAGCAGATTGCGGATCGGATTGCAGGGATTTTTGTCCCCATCGTATTGCTGCTGGCCATCGCAACTTTTGTGGTGTGGATGCTGTACGGGCCATCACCGCAACTCAATTATGCCTTTGTGGCAGCGGTCAGCGTATTGTTGATTGCCTGCCCCTGTGCCATGGGACTGGCCACACCCACCGCCATCATGGTGGCGACGGGCCGCGGTGCACAAATGGGCACGTTGTTTCGCAAAGGCGCCGGGCTTGAAACGTTGGCGCGGACCTCGCTGGTCGTGTTGGACAAGACCGGCACGATCACCCGCGGGACACCGGAATTGACGGATCTGAATGTCATTGAGGGTGAGCAAGAGGCAGTTCTGGGGTGGATTGCGGCGGCTGAAAATCGTAGTGAACATCCGATTGCCCAGGCCATTGCTACTGCTGCACGTGAACGCGGTCTTGAATTTGCGGCGGTTGAGAACTTTGCGGCGGTGCCGGGATTTGGCATTGAAGCTGAGGTCGGCGGACACAAGATTCAAGTGGGTGCAGATCGCTACATGGAAAAGCTCGGCCTCAGCGTTGATGCGTTGCGGGCCCAGGCGGAGGCGCTGGCGGATAAAGCCAGAACGCCGCTGTATGCGGCTGTCGATGGCCACCTGGCAGCGTTGATTGGAGTCGCAGATCCAATTAAATCCGGCAGTCGCGAAGCAATACAGGCATTGGCCGATATGGGTATAGCCAGTGCCATGGTCACCGGAGATAACCGCCGCACCGCCCAGGCCGTTGCCAGGGATACTGGAATTGTTCAGGTGTTGGCTGAAGTGTTGCCCGAGGACAAGGCGCAAGAAGTGAAACGCCTGCAACAAGGCGCATCGAATGTGGCCTTTGTCGGCGATGGCATTAATGACGCCCCTGCGCTGGCTCAGGCCGATACCGGCGTGGCGATTGGCACCGGCACGGATATCGCCATTGAGGCTGCTGATGTGATTTTGATGTCTGGCGATCTGCGTGGACTGGTGAATGCCATCAGTTTGTCTCGTCGGGCACTGCGCATCATTCGTCTGAATTTCTTCTGGGCTTATGCGTATAACGCCGCGCTGATTCCGGTCGCGGCAGGCGCATTGTATCCGGCCTTCGGTATCTTGCTGAGCCCGGTTCTTGCTGCCGCTGCCATGAGTTTGTCGAGTATCTTTGTTCTCAGCAATTCGTTACGCCTGCATCGTTTCAAAGCAAAATTTGTCGAGCAGGTGATGGTGGAGCAAGGCGCATTGGATGAGGCGCGGGCCTAAATAGGTGCGCATAAATCCAGATCACTGTAGCCAGTAAGAGGGGAGAAGT
>CAZAWX010000269.1:0-5249 GCA_964488985.1 uncultured Ectothiorhodospiraceae bacterium | reverse complement strand
TGACTTCTCCCCTCTTACTGGCTACAGTGATCTGGATTTATGCGCACCTATTTACCGCTGTGAATAATTTAAACGGCGCATTGAAACATAGCGATTCGGTAATTCGTCTGCCATGGGCAGATCAGATCATTTCCTGAATCCCAAATTCGGCAAATTTATTCTCGGCAAAATTTTCCCGGAACATCGATCGTAACCGTTCGGCCGAAGCGTCGTAGGCTTCGCGATCACTCCAGACATTACGTGGATCGAGAATCGCCGGATCCACCCCCGGACATTGCATCGGCATGCGAACGTTAAATACTGGATGCATGGATGTTTCCACATCATCAAGTTCACCATTTAACGCCGCATTCAAAAGCGCCCGTGTATCAGCAATAGAGATCCGATCTGCCTGACCCGCTGCGCCACCACTCCAACCTGTATTCAGAAGAATACAACGCGCGTTATGGTGCTGCATTTTCTGTTCCAGAAGCTTGGCATAAACCGAGGGTTTATGTGCCATGAACGGCGCACCAAAACAGGCGCTAAAGGCAGCCTTAGGCTCTGTAACACCGACTTCAGTTCCGGCCAATCGTGCGGTAAAACCCTGCACAAAGTGATACATCACGTCCTTGCCTTCAATCAAAGACACCGGTGGCAGAACACCAAATGCATCGGCTGTCAGTAACACGATCGTTTCCGGGTGGGATCCTTTAGAACCAGGAGCAACATTTGGGTTTGACGTCATAGGGTAGGAAAATCGTGTGTTCTCCGTGATGGACGCATCATCCAAATCCAGTTCCTGGGGATGCGTTTCGCATAACGGCTTGCCCTGTAAAGGGGGTACATTTTCAATGAGCGTTCCGGGCATTGACAACGCTGCGGCAATTACCGGTTCTGCTTCTTTATTCAAATTGATCAACTTCGCATAGCAACCGTCTTCTATGTTGGAGACCCCCTCAGAGGTCCAACCGGTTTCATCGTCACCGATCAATCGCCGTGTCGGATCCGCCGACAGCGTGGTCTTTCCAGTTCCTGACAAACCAAACAGGATTGCTGTATCACCACGACTTCCCGTATTGGCCGAGCAGTGCATTGACATAAATCCCTGCAGCGGCAGCAGGTAATTCATTACTGTGAAAATCGTTTTTTTAACCAGACCACAATAGTCGGCTCGTCCGACCACCAGACAAATCCGGTTACGAAAATCCATGATCGCCGCTCTGTTTGCACGTGTACCGTCCAGGTTCGGAATACATCTGAACGATTGGACATTCAGCATGGTCCATGCCTTGTTTTGTGCGTTTTCAATTCCCTCAACCTGTTTTGGAAACTGGTTGCTGGCAAACAAGGCGTGACTCGCGTACTCACCAACAAATCGATAAGGTACGGCATACGCCGGATCAACACCGGCAAAGACATCCTGCACATACAGGTCTTCACCGCTATTATTGACATGTTGGATAACACGTTTCAACAAGCCCTCATACTTATCCGGGTCGAATGCCTGTAAATCATTTTTCCACCAAATGTCGCCTTCAACCTCAGGCCATGCTACTGCAAAGGTATCCTGCACAGGGCGCCCCGTGCAGGTCGGATCGGTATAAAACATTAATGGCCCGTCAACACCCAGACAGGTCGCAAATGCTTTTTGGTCTGTATCTGGACCATCGAACCTGACCCGGCCACGATCGTTGGCAATTGCCTCTGCGAATAGCTGTTGTTTGTTCAAATTATGTTTGTACTGAATGTTTTTCAGGCCAAGTTTTTGTTCCAGCTCCGCAGCAAGACTCATGGTTTCTCCAAGTAGCTAAAGTTTATTCATGCCTGTTCAATGTTGCATTGAACGCATCACTTTTTTACAGGTGATTGTCCGGCAATTCAAATCAGTCCCTGTACTGTATGACAAGATGGACGATCATTTCAGCCCCTGCGGCATCGGCAGTTCAAGACGCACCTTGCCTAACAGATCCAAATCCACCTCGCCATAAACGAGACCCGTGTCAGATTCATTCAAGGCATTCACTCGTCCCCATGGATCCACCAGCAGGCTATGTCCATAGGCGTTAAAATTACGGCTGACACGGCCAACTTGCGCTGGGGCACAGATGTAGAACTGGCTTTCGATGGCTCGAGCCTGGAGCAATATTTGCCAGTGAGCCTTGCCCGTTGGCACAGTAAAATTTGCAGGAACAAAGACGATTTCAGCACCACGACGACGTAAATCTGCATAAATATGCGAAAATCTCAGATCAAAACAAATCGTCATACCGATGTTGCCAATCGGTGTTGCCACCACAGGGGCTGGCTGCTGCCCTGGGCAAATGCTGTCACTTTCCTTAAATTTAACCTTGGGCAAGTCAATATCAAACAACATCTGTTTGCGATAATGCCCCAGTACTTCACCATCTGCACCAATCAGCACACTGCTGTTATAGACCCGTTCAGGATCAGACGGGTTGCATTCATAGATGCTCCCGAGCAACAACATCATGTCGTTTTCTATCGCCAATTGACGAAATGTATCGACAGTTTTTCCATCAAGGCGCTCGGCTGCCTGGATTTTTTTCTCTGCCCCGAACAGTCCCAAAAACATCTCAGGAAAAGCCAGCATACTGGCCCCCTCCCGGGCCGCTTCCTGAATCATGGTCTTGGCTTTTCGCAGGTTTGCCTCCATCACTTCACGGACATCGGCACTACGGTCTGGAAACGGGTTCGAATTGGTTTGTGCAAGGGCAATCCTGCTCATTATTCAAAACGTCGCTGATATGGACCAGATCAAAGCATATCCGATTGATACAGCCCTGTCCCATCGGCAGAACCTTCGTCACCTGGCAGTCCAATCAGCCCGCCGGTTCTACCCAACCCGCTATACGAATTAAGGAGATTTCAATGCGACTCATGGTGCATGGCCAGCAGGCCTTTGGTAAAAGTGTCCTCGAAGCTCTCGTGGAACGAGGCGAAAACATTGTCGGGGTGTATTGTGAGTCCGACAAACAAAATCGTCTCGATCCAATCAAGGAATATGCATTGGCCCAAGGACTTGAGGTGTTCCAGCCAAAATCCTACCGACAACCACACGTCTGGGAGCAAATCGAATCGTTACAGGCAGATTTATGCGTTATGGCATTCGTTACGCTGTTCGTTCCCGAGCAGGCGCTGAATCTACCGACCCAGGGTTCCATCCAATATCACCCGTCTTTGCTACCTCTGCATCGGGGCGGCAGTTCCATTAATTGGCCCATCATCTGGGGGCGGAAACAAACAGGGTTATCCATCTTCTGGCCAGACGATGGCCTTGATGAAGGTCCAATTCTGATGCAGAAAACGGTGGCTATCAGCGACGACGATACCCTTGGCAGCCTCTATTTTAATAAGCTGTTTCCTTTAGGGGTTGAGGCTATGGTGGAAAGTGTTGATTTAGTAAGGGACGGTAAGGCTCCCAAAATCCCTCAGGATCATCGTAAGGCAACCTATGAAGGTTGGTGCAAAACCAATCTAGTCCAAATTAACTGGCACCTGCCCCTGCAGACGACCTGGAATCTAATCCGGGGCGCCAACCCGCAACCGGGAGCCTGGACAACGTTTGCCGGCAACAAACTGAATATCTACGACTGCACAAAAGTGAACGCGGCAAAAAGCGTGCAACCAGGACAAATTATGCAGATCAGCGGTGACGGTGTTTTAGTGGCAACCCCTGATGGTCAGTTGCTGGTGCAACGTGTACGTGCCAAGAACGGTAAGAAGGTAACAGCTGCAGAGTGGGCGCTGGAGGTGGGTTTGAAAATGGGTGCACGTTTAGGCAGCTGATTCATTGGCAGGGTGCAAAACAGGAGAGGGTCTAAGTGAATCGAAAGTGGTTCAATACCGAGCCGCTGTCAACGTATTCCCAGCCACACAAAATTCGCTGTCAGGCCCCACCAATTACGGGTTCGGCATACTGCATGGAGCGCCAGTCCTTTACGGAATTTGATGATGGCGAATACGTAAGTTCAAGCGGCTGCGCAGTCACTTTAACTTTATCTTCCTCCACCGTTTTACTCAGTAATTTAACCATCGCATAGGCGCTACTGATATGTGGCACAGGTATCCCTGTGAGTTGGCCCAGTTCCACAACCACACCAATCAGGGCATCCGTCTCCAATCCCTTGCCGGCTTCCAAGTCCTGCAGCATCGACGTTTTGTGTTTACCCACCCGTTCTGCACCGTCGATACGTTTTTCCAGTGACACACGAAATTGCGCACCCAGTTTTTCAGCTATCGCCTGTGCTTCACGCATCATATTGGCGGCCAATTCACGCGTCAGCGGGAACTGGCAAATATCCACCAACGTTGAATGCGTCAAGGCGCTGATTGGATTAAAAGACAGATTACCCCAGGCCTTTAACCAGATCTCTGAACGGATATCTTCAAGCACAGGAGATTTAAATCCGGCATTGGTCAGGCATTCTGAAACGGCCAAAAGCCGCTCACTGATGCTGCCGTCGAGCTCACCGACCGGGAATCGCATTCCTTCAATATGTTGAATCACGCCTGGCGCCGTAATGTGGGCTGCCGGATAGGCGATGCAGCCAATGATCCTCTCGGCCTCGAATGAAGACGCCAATACCCCACGCGGGTCAACCGTACGCAGGATCTGACCTTCATACTCGCCACCTTGACGCTGGAAGTACCACCAGGGTAATCCGTTCTGAGTCGTCAACAACATGGTGTTTGAACCAAACAAACTGCGGATATCATCAATAGCAGGTTCAATCTGGTGTGCCTTAACGGCCAGAATGACCAAATCCTGCTCACCCACACTGCGCATGTCGTCTGTTGCACGGACGTGCCGCAGATGCTCCTCGGTGCCGTCATTCATGATAAGGCGCAGGCCATTTTCCCGAATCGCCCGTAAATGAGCGCCCCGGGCAATCAGGGTGACATCTTCACCTGCCGCGGCAAGTTTAACCCCCAGCAAGCCGCCGATAGATCCGGCCCCCACAATGCAAATTCTCATGCTGTCTCCGCAAACAAAACTGTCCGACTCAGCCACAAAGAGCCTCAAAGAGCCTGTCGGTTAAATAAGGATTATGAAATCACGATACAGGTGAAGATACTCATTGAAAATGTCAATGCTGTGTATTTACGAAACCAGTGCCAGGCAGGGCTCATCACGGCACAGGTCAGATTACCTCAGCTTCATAGGGTAGTTCTTCAGCGCAACCCAGTGGAGTAGACGGATATTGGTTCCAGAAGACGCCGTGAATCCGTCCCTGGAGGCTTGGATG
>CAZAWX010000268.1:0-5277 GCA_964488985.1 uncultured Ectothiorhodospiraceae bacterium | reverse complement strand
TCTATTCCACTGGGTTGCGCTTAAGAACCGACCTATGTGTCGGACTTAGTGGCCAGCAAGGATTTTCCCGTTGATTGAAGGCGTAAGTGGCGATCAGTTTGGCATAACCCGGATAACTGTTACCGCCATTTGCTGTGAGCAGACGATTGCGATTTTCCCGCCAGGCAGTTGGTAACAAGTACCAGGCCAGGCCGGGTTGTTCATGGTGCATCGGGTGCAGGTTATTGTTTAAATACAATAACGACATCAACCAACCAGCCTCGACGGCTGTGGTGCGTTCGCTGACAACCGGGCGCGCCTGATGCTCGGCATAACTTCGTAGCAGGGTCAGTGACAGCCCCGGATAGGCAAACACCAGCAGATATTCCAACAACGGTATCTGGCACACACCGATCACCCAATACAACACCAGTGCGCAACAGACCGAATGCAACAGCCAGGCGCGGACTTCAAAATGGCCGTTACGCCAACACTGAACTTGTTCACAGCCGAAGCCGATGACTGAAAAAACAGGACCTAATAATAGTCGTCCAATACTCGTATTGAGAACGTTATGCACGCCTCTCAGGGGACTGGGCATAGACTGCCAGTTTTGCGGATACAGGTAGTAGGATTCCGGATCCTGACTGGGATCGGTCAGGTATTCGTCCCGGTGATGGATCTGGTGGGCGCGTTGGTAACAAGTGAAGGGCAGCCATAACCACAGACTGGGAAATACCAGCAGCAGATTTAACCAGCGCCAGGGGGTCGGATGGCCATGGACAACTTCATGTTGCAAGGATCCATGCCATGCGACGATAAAGCCCGCTGCGGGGAGCAAAATATAAAGTGGTAATGCCCGATAATTCAGTGTCAGCAGGGCATAGCCGCTGTAAATGAGCAGGGCCACCAGCAGGGTGGGCCATTCTACCCGCTTGCTGAGTGCAGGCGGGTTTGGCACTGTTTGTCTAACGGGCATAGTATTTGCGGGCCAAATGATGGTAATGAATTACCGTAACGGCACGGACGCAACGGCGCGTCAGTATAGTACAAGTGCCCTCGGCTGAGTGTGTTTTTATTTGCCAAACTGATGTTGATCAGGAGCAACAAATGACTGACAAAGAACCGCTGACCTGGTCATGTCTTTGTGGTGGCATGCGGTGGAAAACCCAGACGGTAAGTTATTATCGAACGGATGCTGATTTGCCGATAGTTCGGCGAGGGCTTTGATGGCGATGGACGGTTATCGGCTGGTCAGTTTGTGTATGTACGACCTCCCCGAGGCGCGACATTTGACCGATGCCTGGTGGCAGGGATTGGCCCGGCATATGGCCGCAGCCGGTATCGATGCATTGCCACCGCAACTGGAGCGTACTGTGGACGAGGATCGACTCTGGCGTTGCCCGGATCTATTACTGTCCCAGACCTGTGGCTACCCTCTGGCGCTGACCTACCACAGTGACCTGCAGCCAGTTGTTACTCTGGCCTACACCGCCCCCAGTTGTGAGGGTAGTGAGTATCTGAGTCACATTGTAGTGCCTGAGGATAGCCCTGTTTATCATCTGCAAGAACTGCGGGGAACCCGGCTGGCGTTTAATTCGGAGCAATCCAATTCAGGTTGGCGGCTGTTGCTCAAGCTGTTGGAGAGTGTATCTGAGCCGGATGATTTCGTTTTCAATCGGGTGCTGTCCGGCAGTCATCGCCAGAGTATCGAGATGGTCAGAACCGGCAGGGCGGATTATTGTGCAGTCGATTGCGTGACTTATGCGCTGCTTGAGCGCCATGCCCCAAGTGCCCTGGAAGGGGTCCGGGTGTTGTGTAACACACCGCGTTCCCCGGGGTTGCCCTATGTTACCGGTAAAAAAACAGACTCATTACAGCTGCAACAGTTACGTGAAAGTATCTTCTGTGCCCTGCAGGATCCGGAACTTGAACATATCCGTGCGGGTTTGTTAATCGGCGGGGCGACGATTATTGACCTGGACGTTTACATGCAAATGGTGGCTTGAGCCAAGTTCTTAGGACACCGCCGTCCTTAACTTTCCACGGTCAACATAATTTTGCCGATATGCTGGCTGCTTTCCAGTAACTGGTGGGCTTGTGCCGCCTGGGCCAAGGGGAAGCACGAATGGATGACCGGTGCTACCGTGCCATTATTGAGCAGTGGCCAAACGTGCTCGATAAGTGCCCGGGCAATTTTGGCTTTATCGGCAAGACTGCGTGGACGTAATGTTGAGCCGCTGATGGTTAATCGTTTCAACATGATGGGTAATACATTGAGGGCTTCAATCTTCGGCCCGCCCTGGACCGCGATAAAGACCAGTCGACCATCGGGGGAAAGGCATTGCAGATCGCGCTTGAAATATTCCCCCATGACCATGTCGAGAATAAGGTTGACACCCTGGTCCGCGGTTAGTTCGGCAATGCGTGCGACGAAATCTTCAGTTTTATAATTTATCGCCCGATCGGCACCCAGTTCCTCGCAGGCGGCGCATTTGTCGGCGCTGCCTGCGGTGCAGTAAACGCTGGCGCCAAAAGCTTTGCCTAGTTGTAATGCGGTGGTGCCGATACCGCTGCTGCCGCCATGGATGAGCAGACGTTCATTGGCTTGCAACTGGCCGCGGTCGAAGACGTTACTCCACACCGTGAAGAACGTTTCCGGCAATGCAGCTGCCTGGATTGGGCTAAAGCCCTTGGGGTAAGGCAGGCATAAAGGCGCAGGTGCGATGCAGTACTGCGCATAGCCCCCACCAGCGACCAATGCACAGACTGAATCACCAATCTGAAGGTTATCAACATCAGCACCCAGGGCGGCAATCTCCCCGGCAATTTCCAATCCGGGAAGATCCGAGGCACCAGGCGGAGGGGGGTATAAACCGGCGCGTTGCATGGCATCGGGCCGGTTGACACCGGCTGCAGCAACCCGTACCAGCACTTCTCCGGCACCCGGCCGGGGAAGTGGTCGAGTGGCGGGGAGCAGTACCTGTGGTCCACCTGGCTGGCTGATTTCAACGACCTGCATCATGACGATAACCCTCGGGCAACAAAAAAGGGATTATCAAAACCGGGTTTACCATAGCCAAACTCACTGCCATCGAGTTGCGTCAAGGTGCCCCCAGCGGCCAGTAGTACGGCATGACCGGAGGCGATGTCCCATTCCATGGTTCGCCCCAGACGGGGGTAGAGATCCGCGGAGCCTTCCGCCACCCGGCAAAGTTTCAGCGACGATCCGGCGGCGATAAGTTCTTTGACAGGAAAGTCCTCAAGGAACTCATCGGTCTTTGCATCCCGGTGGGATCGACTGGCGACAACGACCAGACCGTCGGCGGCAGGCGCACGGCAGTGGATAGATGTCGTGTTCGAATCTTTACGCCGCCAGGCCTGCTGGCCGTCGCTCCAGTAGGTGGTATGGAGTACTGGCAGGTGAACCACGGCAGCCAGTGGTTGGCTGTCGTGGATGAGGGCGATATTGACAGTAAATTCGCCGTTGCGATTAACGAATTCTTTGGTCCCATCCAGGGGATCGACAAGAAAGAAATCCCGGCCTTCAATTTCCGGTACTTTGCCAGCGGCAAAACTTTCCTCGGCAACAACGGGAATAGATGGTGCGAGTTTTTCCAACTCAGTGAGAATGAACTTCTCGGCGCGGGTGTCTGCATCGGTAACGGGCGATTGATCGGCTTTGTCATGTACCTCGAATGCTGTCGCGTAGACCTGCATAATTTCCTCGCCGGCGCCCTGGGCAATCGTGCACAGGGCCTGGGTGAGTTGTTGTAAATCCTCTGCCTTCATGGGCTTAACGTCCTCCGCTGACATCAATAAACGTGCCGGTACTGTACCCGGCCTGGTCCGAGAGTAACCAGAGTATTGCTGCGGCCACTTCCACAGGGGTACCTGCGCGTTGCAACGGTACTGAGGGTGCAAGCCGAGCGATGCGATCGGGTTCGCCGCCGCTGGCGTGGATCTCGGTATCAATAATACCCGGTCGAACCGCGTTGACACGAATGCCGTCAGCGGCAAGTTCTTTTGCCAGGCCCAGGGTGAGGCTGTCCACGGCGCCTTTCGAGGCAGCATAGTCAACATACTCGTTGGGTGAACCCAGGCGTGCTGCCATGGAGGAGACATTGACGATGGCACCGCCACGGCCACCGTGTGCCACCGACATACGCCGGATTGCTTCCCGGGCACAAAGGATGCTGCCGGTAATATTGACCGCCAGGACCTGTTGCAGGCGTTTGGCGCTCATGTCCTCGACGCGACACTGGGGTTTGAGGATCCCGGCATTATTGACCAGGGCGTTGAGTGTGCCGAGTTCGGTATCGATGCGCTCGAACATCGTCATAATCTGGGTTTCATCAGCAACATCGGCGCTAACCACCAGGGCTTTGCGTCCCAGAGCGCGAATATCTTTGGCAACAGCCTGCGCGGCATCGCGATTTGTGTGGTAATTGACGGCCACATCATAACCGCGGGTTGCGGCCAGACGGGCTGTGGCGGCACCAATTCCACGACTGGCGCCGGTGATGAGAACAATGTTGCTCATTACGAGTCTCTTGGTTCACAAAGGTGTAACGCTACCGCAATAAGGCGGGGCCGTTCAAAATATTTTCTCAGCCATTCGCGACATGGCTCAGCGGCAGGGCGGTTTTGTAGCGAACCTGCTTCAGAGAGATACTCGATTTGATGCTGGCAATGCCATCAATGCGGGTCAGGTGATCCATCAGAAATCGTTCGTAGGCATGTAAATCCGGCACCACAATGCGTAACAGGTAATCAAATTCACCGGTCATCAGATAACATTCCATGACTTCCGGGTAACGGGTTATTAATGTTTCAAAGTTTTCCAGGGCACTTTCAACCTGTTTATCCAGTGCTACTGTGGCGAAGACATTGATGGGCAGGCCAATCGCTTCCGTATTCAGCAAGGTCACGTAGCGGCGCACGACACCGCGTTGCTCCAGTCTGCGCACCCGTCGCCAGCAGGGGGAGGGTGAAAGCCCCACTTTTTTTGCCAAATCAGCATTGGCTATGCGCGCATCTTCCTGCAGTGCTTCCAGCAGGCGCCGGTCGATCGCGTCCAGCTTTGTAATTTTGTCCATTGAACAAAATTTCCTAAATTGATGAAAATATTAGAATATTATGCCTTACATATAAGCATAAATAGCAAAATTAGAAGCACATTCCAAATAATAATGGCTAATATATCCACATGGACTAGTTCTTGAGTGCAACCCAGTGGAATCGATGGATATTGGTCCCGGAAGACGCCGTAAATCCGTCCCTGGAGGCTTGGATGTG
>CAZAWX010000267.1:1818-5289 GCA_964488985.1 uncultured Ectothiorhodospiraceae bacterium | reverse complement strand
CAAAGATCGGACTTGCCCTGGGGTCCGGTGCTTCACGCGGTTGGTCGCATATTGGTGTGATCAAAACCCTGTTAAAAGCGGGTATAGAACCTGACATTATCTGCGGTACATCGGTTGGGGCCATTATCGGTGGATCCTATGTCGCCGGTAACCTTGCAGCGCTAGAACACTGGGTTCTTGACTCAACACGAAGCGACGTATTGCGTTTTTTCAGTATTGGTATTACAAAATCCGGCTTTGTCGACACACAACGTTTAAATTGGTTTTTACACAAATATGTTGCTGCTCCAGACCGCATGATAGAGGACATGCCGAAAAAATTCGGCGCGGTTTCCACCAACCTCGAAAATGGCAATGAAGTATGGTTCAGAAACGGTGGGCTAGCGGACGCGGTGCGGGCTTCGATGGCGCTGCCAGGCTTGTTTCCGGCTGTTAAAAATGACCAACGCTGGCTGGTGGACGGTGGACTGGTCAACCCTGTACCGGTGAGCACCTGCCGGGCGCTGGGGGCGGACATTGTAATCGCTGTAAATCTGAATTCAGACATCATCGGCAAACGCAGCAATGGTAAGCGGGAGGTGATACAGACCGGTCATAAAGGCGTACTGGATAAGGTTAAACAACAAGCCAGGGAGTATTCAAACGCCATCTTTCCAAACCGGGATGAAAAGGATGAGACCCCCGGCCTGTTCTTTGCGATCGCCAACTCAATCAACATCGTTCAGGATCGAATCACACGAAGCCGACTCGCTGGTGACCCGGCAGAAGTCCTGTTATCACCCCGGCTGGCCCACATTGGCATGTTGGAGTTCCACCGGGCCGCCGAAGCCATCAAGGAAGGTGAGATTTGCACGCAGAATTCACTGGCGGAAATTCGCCGGCTAATCACAACGGTGTGAGTCAACCTGCCGGCAGCAGACCAATATAGCTGAATAATACCGACAGTTGCCGCTTGTCCTTCGTAGTGCCGGATGTCTTGCCCATGGTAAACACTATTTCGATTGCCCTGCTGCGTGGCATATTGGCCGGGAGCGGAATAACATGCCGCCTGGCCTTGAGATCATCCGCATCCAGGCTTGCAATCTGCTTGCCCTCCAGCGAGATTTTCATCCACTGAGCATCAATAAAAGCAGGCACAAAACTCTCGAATACCAGGGCCAGCGTGCCCTTTGCAGGCGGATACAATGAAACACTGGCCCGCTTGCCATCGACCCAACGCACCGGGATATCATGTTGTTCCAACTGGCTGAAACCCGTTGCATAGCGGGCAAATTCAGCATGATCCATGCGCAATTGCGAAGGATAATCGCCTGCGTCCGTCGCGCCCGGCAAGACCCAGCTTTGCTCGTTGAAAATGTCACCCCGTATACGGTAACGGCGTAAATCCGGCAAGGCTTGCAAGCTGTGTGCTTTTGAAGCCGATGCATAGCTGTAATAGTGTCGTTCCCTGTAGGCAACCGGTTGATCCTTAAACATCTGTATACCGGTGTAGTGGTTTTCCAGCCCGAACGCACCTGCAATCGTGGCAGGAATATCCCCGATGCTGACAGGCTTGTCTGAAAATGCCAGTGGCCCGTGTGAAAATGGTGGTTTGATCAACACCAGGGTACTCGCCATACCCATCAATGCCTTTGACACCGCCCTGCCAGATTGCGTTGGTAGCGTCGATGGCAGCCACGGTGTTCCATGGTCACCATTGATCACAATCATGGTCTGATCATATACCCCCAACGCCTTGAGTGACTGGATCATCTTTTCGATCTGATGCAGTGTACACACTGATTGCTCACGTTCGTGCTGCCAGTCAATCGCCTGAGGCCCGACATACTGGCAGTTGCGATCGAACAACAGAGGTGCATGGGCGCCGGCATGATGGATATAGTTGTAGGTGCCGGGATTTTTATCCACCACCATTTTTTCAGTAAAAAGATCAAGAATCCCGGAATGACTGGGCGCACCTTTTGCAAGCTTCCTGAGAAACCAACTCCCGCCGGCATAAACCTTTTCACGCAGGATGATAGGTGATACCTGGAAAAGAGCCAGATCGAACGTTGTCAGGGCAGCGAGCGCGACACGTCGCTGAGGACTGGCAACGGCGACGCCTGCAAATACTTCTTCATGTGTACCGGTACAGGCGGTATAGGGACCTTTACAAAATATACCGGGATGAAACTGAAACCCAAAGGTTCTGAACTCATGATCAGAGAGCAGCCTGACGATCGATTTGTCTTTCAGTGTCTGCTCAATATACTGCCATGTATAGGGCTGCTCAAGCACCAGGTCCTGGTCCGGTTCCGGTGACTCACCGGTCATGTAAAAAACCACGCTTGGATAGGTACTCTTATACCGACCAGTGGCCTGTTGAAACAATGTAAATCCATCAAAAGCGGCTGAGTAATGTGTTTTGTCCGACATCAATATGTCGCCCAGCATGGCTCCCTGGGACTGATCCGGGACAATGTGAATGACATTGCGCTTGTCAGAAAGCCGATAAAACTGATCCAGGTACCGTGAGTCTGCCTGCCTGACTTGCTGAGTGGGCAGCAACACATTGACGTGCGTAAATATTTCGTACACAAATCCCGCCATTAGAAAGACGAGGATAAAAACCGACACGGTGGAAAGTAGTTTTACCTGCTTACGGATCACGATGAAAACAATGGCTAGCGCGAGGATCGTGCCAAGCTCGGTGTAAGAGAGCCACTGTACTGCATTCCAGTTGATCGGTTGACCATTAAAGGGGTGATGGTGGGCGAGTGCCAGAGCAAACCTGGATTCGAGAAACCCAATGCTGCAAATGAAAGTCAGTACCGAGAGCAGTATTGGCCCCTTCACCATCCCCACGGCCAGCTTGATCAGCACGATGAGCCCTGCTGAGATAATGGTATAGATCAGTAGCAGGTCAACAAAACGCACTGAAAACTCACCAAAATTCTGTATCAGGACATGGAGCGGTGCGAAAAAACCAAACTGAAGTACAAACACCATCACGATCAGCGTGGCATGAATGTCCCTGGCTGAAAATCGTGATCTGCTGGACACGGGCGATTACCGGGGTCGGAAGATATTTTTGAACTTGCGCAACTGGTTCTTAACCCAGCGTAGTGGGACGGTCGCCTTCCAACTGGTGGAACTGCGCAATTCTGCGATTTGTTCATCCCGATAGGCCAGCCTGGTTTCCAGTTTGTTGACCTGTTTTTCCCATTTACTCAACTGGTGATCCTGGTTGGCCCGTTGGCTCATGAACTGACCTATCCTAAGCTCTTCGGAAGCCTCCGGGCGGCGTGAATCTTCAGCAAGCCGACTCTCTTCCAGGGCACGCCGGGTAGCTTCCAGATAGCCATGCCCGAAGCGCTCATCCGGTTCAAGGTGGTTGCCCTCGGCCCACTCATTCCAGGCATTGATAAAGACCAGGCGTTCATCACCGACAAAACGAGCCGTCGTATCGTCGATCGCAGCGGAGAGCCATTC
>CAZAWX010000267.1:0-1718 GCA_964488985.1 uncultured Ectothiorhodospiraceae bacterium | reverse complement strand
AAATTGATCCTGGCTGGGTCAACTTTATCGAAACTCTCAACCATGCAGAGATACAACTCACCAATGCCCGCCTTGTGTGCTTCCTCGCGCCAGATTGTCGCAGTCCGGGCGGGGTCGGGAATGTTCTTAGCTCGGTACACCAAGAAAAGTGGTTTCCCATTAACACGAAGGTATCGCCTGTCCCTGAATATCGGCAACAGTGACTGGATATGTTGCCGGTCATCCTCTTCACTGTATTCCTGCTTTATCAAGACATCCTGGTTTTTGCCATCCCATCGGCGTGTCCAGCTCTCGTTTGCCCAACACAGACAGAAAGGAAAGTCCGGTTTTCCGGTCTTGAGAACTTCCGTCAGCGGGCCCTCCAGTAAGCTGTGGCCCTTAAACCAGTAATGGTAGTAACAAAAGCCCTCAATACCGTACTTTTTCGCTAACTCGGCCTGCGCCAACCTGGTTTTTTCATCCCGCAGATCGTAATAACCCAGTTCTGCCGGGACATGTGGCTGATAGTGTCCGGTAAATAACGGTCTGGCCTTTTTGACATTACGCCACTCGGTGAAGCCCTCACCCCACCACTCATCGTTCTCCGGAATCGGATGGTACTGTGGCAGATAGAATGCAATCAGGCGTGTAATATCCGCAGGAGAATCTTTAAGCCGTGTGCTGGCTTCAAGCCTGGATGCGGATAACACCTCCTGCATCCGGATCGTTGTTTGTTGAGCAGAGAAATTGTCTGCAACAAATTTCGATCCCCTGATACTCAAGTCCCCAAGCATTTCCTGCGCCTGATAAAGATCAATAACTTGCGTGGCAAAGTCCTCAGCACTGTCGCATGGAGTGGCCAGTTGATCGATACCCTTGATACCTTCAAGACCCACTGCCGTGGAGACTATGGGTACACCGTGATAGAGCGCCTCGATAATTTTTCCCTTGACCCCGGCACCAAACCTCAAGGGAACCACCATCATCCTGGCACTGCCGTATAAATCCTCGAGCCTTTCTTCGCTCACCTTGCCCAGCACCCTGATCGTTTTTGAGTGCAACGCCGAAATATCTTTCGTTGGGTTCGCCCCCACCAGGTCAAGGACGATATCTGGAATCTGTTGTTGTATGAGAGGAAATACATCACTGCAAAACCAGGAAATAGCGTCCCGGTTCGGCGTGTGGTCACATGACCCGACATAAATCAGGCTCTGACGTTGATGGAAATCACGACCCGGTTCGCGTACATCCTTGTAGAAGAAAAGCGGTACAGTAAAAATTTTCTTATGCGGAAACCTGTCCCTGATAAACTTTTCCTCGACATCACTGAAGGTCAGCAACACATCACTGTTTGCAAATATGAATTTTTCTAACGCTTCGTAGCGCCTTGCTTCTTTGAGAATCTCCTTGTCGTTCTCCACCTCGGCCTTGCGTCTGAGTCGCAGGTAATGCAGGTCATGGCACTGATAGATAATCGCCGCATTGGTGTAGTTCCTCACAGCCGCTAAAAACTTGCTGGCGGGTTCCGGCTTGTGAAAAAACGCATAGTCAATCTCATGGCCATGCTCACGTAGCCAGACCCCCCAGTTTTCCCGATACCACCCACCATCCAGTGTTTCGATACCGAGCTGATTCAGCTCGCTTGAATAAGGCTCAACCCGCTGAAAGTCGCAGGCGAGAAACTTGACCTCCAGCCCCATATCCACAAGCAACTCAAGGTACATGAAATTGGTTCTGGA
>CAZAWX010000266.1:1408-5330 GCA_964488985.1 uncultured Ectothiorhodospiraceae bacterium | reverse complement strand
TTCCGGATCGGGCATTTCCGCATCCGGCATCTCCGGATCCGGACAGAGGGACTGCGCGGGTTGGGCGTAGAGGATGAAACGATCATTGTCCAGGGCGCTCTGGATCCTGGCAACCCATTGCATCTGGCCATGGCGGGCACTCAGTTCACTGTCTTCCTCACGAAACACCTGGACGCGATTGCGGCCTTTTTCCTTGGCCATGTAGCAGGCCGCATCAGCATGTTGCAAGAGGCTGGTTTTGTCGCTGACCGTGTTGTCGATCTGCACCAGGCCAATACTCACGCCCAGGCGGTAGGATTGGCCCGCCCACTGGAAGGTGAAATCCTCGATACACACGCGCAGACTTTCTGCCAGTCGTTCCGCCTGACCCAACGTGCAGTGTTCCATCAGTATTGCAAATTCATCGCCCCCCAACCGGGCCAGGGTGTCGCGTTGGCGTACCTCGCGATTGATGCAAGCCGCCAGTTGCTTGAGCAGTTCATCACCCGCAATGTGGCCACAGCTGTCATTGATGACCTTGAACTGATCGAGGTCGAGATAACACAGTGCATGTTCCACTGATTTTTCCGGCGAATCGCTGCGCATTTTGTGACTGAGCAGACGATCCATGCGGCGCTCGAATTCACTGCGATTGACCAGGCCGGTGAGGGCATCGTGGCTAGCCTGATGGGACATCGTCTCAAGCATTTTTCGGCTCTGGGTGATGTCCTGTTCAAAACCGATGTAATGGGTAATGTGCTGTTGTTTGTCCAGCACCGGGGTGATGACCAGGTTCACCCAGTAGTAATCGCCATTTTTATTTTTATTACACAGTTCACCGCGCCATTCGAGCCCTTTACTGATGGTGTTGCGAAGTTGTGCGTAGGTGCTGTCTGAAGTCAGGCCGGATTGCAGCACGCGCGGGGTCTGGCCATAGAGTTCTTCGCGGCTATAGCCACTGACCTCGATTAACTTCTGGTTCACGTATCGGATCCGTCCATCCGGATCGCTGATCAAAATCATAGTTGGGCTTTGTTCCACGGCGGTGTTGAGCTTGAGCAGTTCACGCCGGTTGCGTTGTTGCTCGGTGATGTCCCGTTCGATGGTGGTAATAAGCAATTCACCGCTGTGATCGACCATGGTTACAATACTCAGCCAGACCTCGAGGATATCGCCATCACGGGTGCGCCGTTGCACTTTCAGGGAGGGGAACTCGACACTGGCCTGAAGCTTAGTGAGGCGTTGCCGGGCCCGTTCATGTTGATGTTCGGGGATGAAATCGAAGATATTCATGCCGACGGCTTCGCTGCGGCTGTAGCCATACATTATTTCCGCACCGTGGTTCCACTCTAAAATGACGCCGTCCTGATGGATCATCAGAACGGCATCCTGGCTGTTCTCAATGGCTCCGGCCATGCGCAGGGCGCTGGTTTCGGCTTGTATGCGCTGCGTGATATCGAAAAAAGTGAAGACACAACCACAGATCTCATTGTCTAAATTCAGGTAGGGCAGGGTCCTGAGGATGAAGATGGATCCGGAATTACTCCGGATCTCAATGGCAGCGGTATCCTGGTTAGCCAGGATTTTGAGGGCCAGGCCTGCCAAATCAATGCCATCGAAGGGCACGTTAATAGCTGAAATTATACGGCCGTGATCGGCCTCATTCAGATTCAACACAGACTGTGCACAGGGGGTGAAATGGCGGATGCGTAATTCTTCATCCAGTACGATGACGGCAATGCCGGAACTTGCCAGTAGATTTGCCAGATCCGAATAGCTCTGGTTGAGTTCCTGGTTGCGGCGCTGCAACTCGTCATTCACTGAATTCAGTTCTTCGTTGCTGGACTGTAATTCTTCCCTGGAGCTTTCCAGTTCTTCGTTGCTGGACTGCAGTTCCTCATTACTGGAACGGATCTCTTCGTTGGCGGACTTGAGTTCTTCAGTGGTGGCTTCGTGGATCTCAGTCGTGGTGTGCAAATCGTTGTGCAGGTTCTGAATCCGGGATTCCAGCGCTTCAATCAGGACCCGGGAATCCTCAGTGTCGTTGGTATTGGCTGCGGCAAGTGTGGAAGCTGATCGTGCCAGGCGTTTTTCAAACAGAACCAGATAGTAGCGATCATCGCCTGTTGTGCCGGGCAGCGGAATGACCTGTAATGTGACCTGGTAATCGATGCCATCGATATTCATGCGTGCGCCCTGATGGCTGGCGGCGCAGGAGTGTTCGCGCATGGCTTTATGCAGAGCGAGACGTATATCAACGGTCAGTTCCGGCCTTGCAATGGCCAGCAGATTAAGGCTCGCAGCCCCGGGTGACGGATCAAGAAAGGGCCCGGTATGGCCACGAAAATGCACGATATTCAAGTGCTCGTCGACGATCACTCCCGGGGGGGCATAGCGCGCCAGCAATAATTTTTCGGCCTGTGTTGAAACTCGCGCCCCGGCACTTGCTCTTGCATGTCCGGGCCGGTATTGATCACTATTTGAGGACAGTGGCGTGTTGAAACTTAAGGCAATGTTGCCTGCAACCGGTAATTTTTCAAACAACCTCCAGGTCTTGTTCACGGTCGCAAACAGACGGCTTTCCCGGCCCAGGGATTCAGCACTGCCAAGTATCAATTGGCCGCCGGGATTAAGCGCAAAATGAAACAGCTTGAGTATCTGTTCCTGAACCTCGGGGCGCAGATAGATGAACAGGTTCCGGCAACAGATGAAATCGACCCTGGAAAAAGGTGGATCCCGGGTCAGGTTCTGCACGGCAAAGGAGCACATTTCCCGGATCGGTTTCTTGATTCGGTAACCGGTGTCAGTCGGTTGGAAATACCGCTCCAGGCGCTGTGGTGTGAGATTGGCCGTCGCCGCTGCGGTGTACACGCCGGCCCTGGCCTGGGCGATCATGAGCGGATCGATATCCGTGCCGAAAATTTGGGTGTTGGTTAAGGGGTGTTTGCCGCCGGCGGTTTCCAGCAGGCAGATGGCAATCGTATAGATCTCTTCACCGCTGGCGCAGGCAGGCACCCAGATCCGCAGCGGCCGGCTGGCCGTCGTGCTTGGGGCGAGCAATTTGGCAAACACGTTCGATTTAAGCAGTTCGAAGGCCTCTTCATCCCTGAAAAAAGCGGTAACGCGGATGAGGAATTCATAGAACAACGCATCACGCTCCATATCACTGCTGCGTAATAGCTGCAGGTATTGTTTCGGATCGCTGATATGTTGAGACTGCATGCGCTTTTCCAGGCGCCGTTGCAGGGTGCTGCGTTTGTACTTGCTAAAGTCGTTGCCCGACTGATCCGCCAGCAGGGGAAAAATGTCTTCCAGCGTTTTTGCTGCCAGATCCGTGCTCAGTTTTCCGAGTATCGGGCGCTGGGCCAGACGCAGGAGTTCTTCTGCCATTTCGGTTATCGGAGCTACCTTGTTGACGACCCTGGCGGCAATGGCGTTTTCGGCCATGGCGGGAAATTCGGCGCTGCTCGGTTCCTGCACAAGGCTATAGCCGCCCTGAGTCTGGATGCTTTGCAGACCTTTAACACCATCGTTGCCGTTACCGGACAGCAACACCCCGGTAGCCTGTGAGCCCACCGCTTTGGCCAGGGAAATCATGAACGTATCGATGCACTGAGGTGGGTGTTTGCTCCGGCCACGCCGAGTTAGACGAAAGACGCCATCTCCAAAAGCTAAACGCATGCCCGGAACACTGACGTAGACATGGTCAACGATTGGCTCCAGGCCATTTTCAACCGGCAGGACCGGCATGGGGCTGGTGGCTTTGAGGACTTGCGCCAGTTTACTGTCGAAATCCGGATCCATGTGGACAATGAACACCCAGGCCAGGCCAGTTTGTTCAGGAAGTGCATTCAGCAGTTCGCTAAAGGCGCCCAAGCCCCCGGCGGAGGCGCCTACAGCAACCACTGGAACCCCCTTGGCCGCGGTATCCGAGTGGCTTTGT
>CAZAWX010000266.1:0-1308 GCA_964488985.1 uncultured Ectothiorhodospiraceae bacterium | reverse complement strand
CCATGATTTACATCCACCCCTGGCTACGGGCACACTGTGTCGGTAATTTGCCCTGAAACCTTAAATTGTCCATGCGGAATCATTCTGTGACCAGCCACCATTACGCCCATACCCGAAAAATTGATCCCGCCGCGATTCCGGCCTGCAAAGCGGATGGCACCCCGAATGACAATGATCGCGTGGAGATTGGCCCGACGCAGTTGGCCTTTGATGAATGGGCTGCGGCAGGTTTGGAAATTCCGAATCTGCAGGCGTTACGCGAATTTCGTTTATCACGCCTCAAGAGCGCGCTTGCAACCCGGGACTATGGCGGGATCCTGCTCACCGATCCCCTGAACATCCGCTATGCCTCAGATACCACCAATATGCAGTTATGGAACAGTCATAATCCGTTTCGTGCCTGTTTTGTAGGCGCCGATGGCTACATGATTATCTGGGATTTCAAACCCAACGATCTGCTCACCGCCTTCAATCCCCTGGTGCGTGAAACCCGCGGCGGTGCATCGATGTTTTATTTTGTCTGTGGTGACAAAGTGGCCAGCGATGCGCAACATTTTGCCGCCGAAGTCGATGCCGTTCTGCGCGAGCATGGTGGCAGTAATCGCCGCCTGGCTGTCGACAAGATCATGGTCCACGGCCTGCGGGCACTGGAGTCCCTCGGTGTCGAGGTTCTCGATGGCGAGGAGGTCATGGAAAAAACCCGGGTGGTCAAGGGTGCGGAAGAAATTCGCGCCCAGCGCTGCGCCATGCACGCCTGTGAGGCGGCCCTGGTCGACATGCGGCGTCAGGCGGCGCCGGGCATGACGGAGAACGATGTCTGGGCTGTTCTCCATGCGGAAAACATCCGCCGTGGTGGTGAATGGATCGAAACCCGCCTGCTTGCCTCCGGGCCACGCACCAATCCCTGGTTTCAGGAATGTGGCCCGCGGGTATTGCAGAACAACGAATTGCTGGCGTTCGATACCGATCTGATTGGCTGTTACGGCATGTGCGCGGATATTTCCCGTACCTGGTTTATCGGCGATGGCCAACCGGATGAGGAGCAGCGCCGGTTGTTTCGTGAGGCCCATGCGCAAATCATTGAAAATACCGCAGTGCTGGGTCCGGGGGTCAGTATTACCGAGGTCGTCCATGGCGGGCGGCCGTTGCCGGAGGAATTCTGGCCGTTGCGCTATTCTGTAAAAATGCACGGAGTGGGTTTGTGCGATGAATGGCCCTCCATCCATTACCCTCAGGATTACCGTCCGGGCGCCTATGAGTATGATCTGGAACCGGGGATGCTGATTTGTGTGGAGGCCTATATCGGTG
>CAZAWX010000265.1:3063-5364 GCA_964488985.1 uncultured Ectothiorhodospiraceae bacterium | reverse complement strand
CCCTTAGTTGAGACAGGTGTCCCACATTTCGAGCAACTGCTCCTGTGTTGCCTGCCGGTCGAGTAGTATTTTTCGAATGGCATCCGGGTCTTTGACTGTAGTGAGATGCCCCTGCTTGGGAAACAGCTTGTCTTGCAAGCGGGAAATCCAGAAGCGCAGTGCACCGTAGCGTAACATCGCGGGCCACACAGCACGCTCACTTGCCAGTAGTGGCCGGCGTCCGTTGTAGGCCTGGAGCAGGGCGCTGAGTTTGTCCGGGCAAAGTTGGCCCTTGTTGCTTGCACACCATTGATTCGCGGTAATCGCCACATCGTAAATCCACACATCATTGCAGGCGTAATAAAAATCGATTACCCCGGAAATTTCTCCTTCTCGCAGTAGCACGTTGTCTGGGAATAAATCGGCATGAATGACGCCCCGGGGCAACTGCGCGAGTGCCAGGCTGCGGTAATGATCCATTTCCATTTGCAGACAATCGAGATCTGCTGGATCCAGCCGTTGTACGAGTCTTTGTACGGTCGCGGCTCGCCATTCGATACCACGGTGATCCGGGCGTTGTCCTGGAAAATCCTGACCGGCAATATGCAGATCCGCGAGTACTTTACCCACGGCATGGCAATGGTCAATGGTGGGCTCTTCGGTGCTTTCTCCGGCGAGTCTCTCGACCAATGCAGCTGGTTTTCCCAGCAGTGTATGCAGATTCTGGCCACTTCGATCAGCAATGGGTCTGGCACTGGGAATACCCCTTTCGGCAAGCCAGGCCATAAGATTGATAAAATAGGGAACCTGTGGTGCTGGCCATTGCTCAATGAGGGTCAAAACGAAGGCACCACGACTGGTGGTTACGAAGTAGTTGGTATTTTCAATACCTTCACTGACCCCTTTGAAGCTTTCCAGCCGCCCCTGATCAAACCGGGTCAGAAAGTGCTCAAGGGAGTGTCGGTCAACGCGAGTGAAAACGGACATGTCAAAGCTGCCGGTGCCTGTTAGTGATGGGTAGAGATAATTCGTAGAATGCCGCACTAAAGCGACACACCCGAGGTCGCGTTCCTACCAGGAAAAAAGCACCCAATGGGGAATCAGCAAATCAGGATCGTAGCGGTTTGTACGCTGGTCCAGGCGGCCGTCTCCATCGGTGTCGTACAAATAGTAGGCCGGTAATTTACCGTCCGGTTGAACTTTGACCGCGCGGATCCGGCCATTGATACGGTATTCTGTAATCGTTGACTCGTCTTTGCGAACGATCCGAACTTCCGGTTCCAGGGCCTCGCCACTTTGAACTTGTTCCGGAATAGGCGGCGGTTCGGGAATCGCCTCCAGTTCAGCAGGAGGTTGCTGGGCAGCACTGGCATTCATGCCAAGTAGCAACGCGATGGCGGCGATAGAGGCGGATTTGTGGTTGTAAAACATCATCTATTTGAACCCGTCGGGCGATTAAAGTTGTGCAAGCACTTCGTGTTCTTCTGCTGAAGGGTCGAAACTTCGTCCTTCGTAATGTGAAAAGATAGCATCCACGACCTGCTCTGGTTTGTCCAGGATCATAAACAATTCCAGATCCTGTACGCTGATTGTGCCTTGCTTTACCAGACTTTGCTTGAACCAGTCACTGAGTCCGCGCCAGAACGTGCTGCCCACTAAAATAATGGGGATTCGCCGGGTTTTTCCTGTTTGGACCAGAGTAAGAATTTCCGCCAGTTCATCCAGGGTACCGAATCCACCGGGTAATACGACATAGGCGGAGGCGTGTTTGACGAACATCACTTTGCGGGCGAAAAAATGCCGGAATGTCAGCGACACGTCCTGGTAGGCATTTCCTCCCTGCTCGTGTGGCAGCATGATGTTCAGGCCAATGCTCGGGCTTTTACCCTGGAAGGCGCCTAAATTACCCGCTTCCATGATGCCTGGACCACCACCTGTCACGACGGAAAACCCTGCATCAGATAACTGCTGGCTAATGTCCCGGGCGAGTCGATACCAGGGATCTTCCGGCGTTATCCGGGCTGAACCGAACATGCTGACCGAAGGGCTGATGGAAGACAGACGTTCATATCCTTCAACGAATTCCGCCATAATCTGGAAAATCTTCCAGGATTCCATACTCAACGCCTGTTTATTCATAGGCCTGGCCGGTGGTCGGGGCATGCGGGGAGAGGATGGATCGGCCATAGGGTACTCCGTCTGAGTGGTACAAAATAGGGTGTTCAGGAAGGTGAATTATTCAGTGTTTCCGCCGCGCAGGCCAGTCTTCGTCGTTGTGGCTCAAATCGTCGTATTGGTGTGTCGTATTGGTGTGTCGTATTG
>CAZAWX010000265.1:0-2963 GCA_964488985.1 uncultured Ectothiorhodospiraceae bacterium | reverse complement strand
GTCGTATTGGTGTGTCGTATTGGTGTGTCGTATTGATGTAAAGATAGGCTGCGCAGAACAACGAACTGTTCGACCACTGGTGAGTGACGTAGACTGCCGAATTTGATGCCTCAAAACCGGGTAATGACCGATCCCATGACCAGCGACACGCAATCTCAGACGAATGAAAAAACCTTGTTACTGGTAGACGGTTCTGCCTACATGTTCAGGGCTTTTCACGCCATGCCCGCCCTGACGAATGCCCAGGGAGAGCCCACAGGTGCGGTATATGGTGTCACTAACATGCTGCGGCGGATACTGGCGGAACTGCAACCGGACTATCTGGCGGTAATATTCGATGCACCCGGGAAGAATTTTCGGGATCGTATGTTTGCCGATTACAAGGCCACCCGGGCACCCATGCCGGATGATTTGCGTGCTCAGATCGATTCTATCCACGCCGTCGTCAAAGCCATGGGGATCCCGTTGCTGCAGGTCCCTGATGTGGAAGCGGATGATGTTATCGGCACTCTGGCCAGAGCCGCATCTGCCCAGGGGCTGCGAGTGTTGATGTCTACCAATGACAAAGATATGGCGCAACTGGTCGATGCCAATGTGAGCATGATCAACTCCATGAGTGATGGCCTGCTGGATGAAGATGGCATAGAAGCCAAATTTGGCGTCCGCCCGAATCGAATTGTTGACTACCTGGCCTTGATCGGCGATACCGTTGATAACGTCCCGGGGGTACCGAAAGTCGGACCAAAAACGGCTGTGAAATGGCTGCAGCAATACGGTGATTTGGACACCATCATGCAACGGGCTGATGAATTTGGCGGCAAGGTGGGTGAAAATTTACGCGCCAGTCTCGACTATCTGCCGCTGTCAAAGACGCTTGTGACCATACGTTGTGATGTGGAACTCGATCGGCAGCCTACGGATTTGATCGCTTCAGCCGTACACAGCAAAGAGTTGTCCGAACTCTATCGACAGCTGGGGTTCAATGCCTGGTTAGGCGAACTTGGCGAACCGTCATCTCAGTCTGAACAGGCTGTTGCCGAAATGACCGACACACAGCCTGAGTACGAGATTATTGTTGATGATGCCGCTTTTGAACGCTGGATAGAATGTCTGGAGAATGCACACTCGTTTGCTTTCGATACAGAGACAACCAGTTTGGATTACATGCGCGCTGAGATTGTCGGTGTCTCTTTCGCCATCGAGCCAGGCCATGCTGCCTACGTTCCTGTGGCCCATATGGATCCGGATACCCCCACCCATCTGCAGCGCAGTGAGGTTCTGTCGCGGTTGCAACCGCTGCTGGAAAATCCACAGAAGGCAAAAATTGGGCAGAATCTGAAGTACGATATGAGCGTCCTGGCGCGCTATGGGATACAGCTCGAAGGTGTGCGCTATGACAGCATGCTTGAATCCTATGTCCTGAACAGCACCGCCGGGCGTCACGACATGGATTCTCTGGCCCTGCGCTACCTGGGCCATGAAACGATTCATTACGAAGATGTCGCCGGCAAAGGCAAAAACCAACTCAGTTTCGAACAGGTACCCGTTGCCACGGCAGGTCCCTATGCGGCAGAAGATGCCGATGTGACGTTGCGTCTGCATGAATGCCTGTGGCCACAGATTGAAGCCATAGCAAAGCTTGAAAAGTTATATGCAGAAATTGAGATCCCCTTGGTCCCGGTGCTTTCGGAAATCGAGCGCACAGGTGTCATGGTGGATGCACAATTGCTTTACCAACAGAATCAGGAACTTGGCCAGCGCCTGGTTGAGCTTGAACAACAGGCCCATGATCAGGTTGGCCACACATTTAATCTGGGATCACCAAAACAGCTGCAGCAGATCTTGTATGAGGAGATGGGCATCGAAGCCATCGCCAAAACACCGAAAGGCCAGCCTTCCACGGCAGAATCGGTGCTTCAGGAACTGGCTGAGAACTACGCGCTGCCGCGCCTGATTCTTGAACATCGGGGACTGGCCAAGTTGCGTTCGACCTATACGGGTGCGCTTCCCGAGTGCATCAATCCGGATAGTGGCAGAGTCCATACAAGCTACCATCAAGCTGTCGCTTCGACGGGGCGGTTGTCATCAAGCAGTCCGAATTTGCAGAATATACCCGTGCGCACTGAGGAGGGCAGGCGAATTCGCCAGGCCTTTATCGCTGCACCCGGCTATTGTTTGTTGGCGGCGGATTATTCCCAGATTGAATTGCGAATTATGGCGCATCTGTCCGCTGATGCAGGCCTGCTGGCCGCTTTTGCAGCTGGGGTTGACGTCCATACAGCCACCGCGGCGGAAGTTTTTGCCGTGGATCGTGAGGCTGTCAGCAAGGATCAGCGCCGCCATGCCAAGGCGATTAATTTTGGCCTTATCTATGGGATGTCCGCATTTGGTCTGGCGCGACAACTGGGAATTCAGCGCAATGAGGCCCAGGCGTATGTTGATTTGTACTTTTCGCGTTACCCGGGCGTCAGGGAATACATGGACAAAACCCGTGCAGTAGCGCGGGAAAAAGGGTATGTCGAAACGCTGTTTGGACGCCGCCTGTACGTTACAGAAATTAATTCCCGCCAGGCCCAGCGGCGCCAGGCGGCGGAGCGCACCGCCATCAATGCACCCATGCAGGGGACCGCCGCGGACATCATTAAACGTGCCATGATCACGGTGCATGCCTGGCTGCACTGCAGCAAACTGGATGTGCGCATGATCATGCAGGTACACGATGAACTGGTGTTTGAAATTCGCGAGGATCAACTCGAAGCTGCACAAGCTGAGATCGAAAAAAGAATGTGTACGGCTGCTGAGCTGACGGTACCGCTACTCGTGGATGTGGGTAAGGGCAGGAACTGGGATGAAGCCCACTGACATTGATTCGGTTTGGGCCTGACCGCTATTCATAGGTTCTTAAGCACAACCCAGTGGAATCGATGGATATTGGTCCCAGAAGACGCCGTGAATCCGTCCCT
>CAZAWX010000264.1:0-5383 GCA_964488985.1 uncultured Ectothiorhodospiraceae bacterium | reverse complement strand
ACTCAGTCCTGCCTTTTCCTCCCATCTCCCATTACTTTCCACTGCTTTTTCCACTTTTCTTTCCCTGCCATCTGCTTCACCATTCGCAGCCTGAAAAGAGGCATGCATTGAGGTATGGGAATATGAAGAGCTTACATATGGTTTTATCTGTCATGATGGTATCCCTGTTAGCGTGGATAGCGGTCATTCCGGCAGCCGGAGCCATCACGTTGACTCCGGAGCAACAGCAGAAACTGGCCGGAATGTCTGCCAAACAGAAGGCCGACCTGGCACGGCAAGCCGGCGTTGCCTTGCCTGCGGCATCAAAGAAATCGTCTGCGGAAATTGCCAAGCCAACTGTAATGAAAGTGCGCAATGTCGGCACTTCGAATCTGGAGGCTCAAAGCAAACCAAAAGTGGAAGCGGTCGAAGTGCAGGCTGTTGTGGGTAACGCTAATGTGCCTGTGGCTGAGGTAAAGAGCCAGAAGGATGCCGAGGCGCTGGAAGTGCGCCGGGCTTTTGCCAGTTTTTCCAGAGATGCCAAGCCGCTCACTGTCGACACCAATCTGAAACAATTTGGTTATGAGTTATTTGCCGGCTCGCCCGATACCTTTGCTCCGGCCACCGATGTGCCCGTGCCGGCTGAATATGTGCTGGGGCCGGGCGATGAATTAAATGTTCACCTGTATGGCCGGGAAGATGAGGAACTCGTGCTGGTGGTGGATCGGGAGGGAGAAATCGCTTTTCCGTCACTGGGGCCTGTATCCGTGGCCGGTATGGGTTTTGCCGAGGCCAAGGCGTTTATCGCCCAACAGGTGAAAGAAAAGCTGGTGGGTATTACAGCGGATATTTCCATGGGCAAGCTGCGCTCGATTCGTATTTTTGCGCTGGGTGATGTGGAGCGGCCAGGCAGCTATACGGTCAGTGGATTGTCCACCATTTCCAATGCTTTGTTTGTATCCGGCGGTATCAAAAAAACAGGTTCGTTGCGCAATATCCAGCTAAAACGCAATGGTCAGTTGATGGCCGTCATCGATTTATATGATTTTCTGCTCAAGGGTGATACCAGCGAAGATGAACGCTTGATGCCGGGCGACGTGGTGTTCGTGCCACCGGTTGGCAAGACAGCGGGCGTAGCAGGCCAGGTGGTACGTCCCGCTATCTATGAATTGAAACGCGAGCGCTCAGTGGGCGATTTGATCCGGCTTTCCGGCGGGCTGTTGCCGACAGCCTACAAGGATATGTCCCTGATTGAGCGTATAGCGACAAGTGGCGGGCGTTCCGTGGTCAAAATTTCCCTGTCCAAGCGCAAGCCTGTCACGTTGTTAAAAAATGGTGACCTGCTGAAGGTGTTTTCAGTCACCGATTATGAAAATAATCCGGTTTATCTGCTCGGGCATGTCAAACGACCGGGCAAATATGCCTGGCACAAGGGTATGCGCTTGAAGGAATTGTTACCATCGGCGGATATGCTATTGCCGGAAGCCAAGCTGGATTATGGCGTGATTGAGCGGGAATCGGGCATCAATCGCGAAACGTCGATTGTCCATTTCAATGTGCTTGATGCGATCAATAGTAAACAGTCGATACGGCTACAGGCCAGAGATAAAGTTTATGTGTTCAAGCGGGCGCAGTTGCGCGAAATGCCGACGGTGAAAATATCAGGCAGCGTGCAGAAACCGGGCAGCTATGAATTGAAGAAAGATATGCGCCTGTGGGATCTGATCATGGCGACAGGTGGCTTGAATCGCGATGCCATGACAGGTGATGTGGAGCTTTATCGCGAAAATCCTAAAAGCAAGGATGTAACCGTACGCCATTATTCACTGGACAAGGGCCCCAACCTGTCCAACCGGGACAATCCACTGCTGAGTGACCTGGATCGGGCGGTGGTTCACTCAATTTGGGAAGTCAAACAACGATATAAGGTGAGTGTCGGCGGAGAAGTAAACCACCCCGGTGAATTCACCCTGACGGCAGGCATGCGGCTGACCGATCTGCTGTTTGCCGCTGGTAATGTCACCGAGTCTGCTTATCTGGAGAAGGCCGAGATCACCCGCTATTCGGTGGAGGGGGGTAAACGCCGGGTATCACACCATATTCAGGTGAATCTGGCCGAGGCCCTGCGTGGCGAGAATGGCTCCGATATCGAAGTAGAGCCCTACGATGTGATGACCGTTCGCCGTATGGCCAACTGGCGTGATATTGAGCATGCCAGCATTGAGGGCGAGGTGAATTTTCCCGGCAGCTATCCGGTTGAGGAGGGCGAGCGCCTGTCTTCGCTGTTGGCGCGCGTCGGTGGATTTACATCCAAAGCGTATCTTGCGGCGGCTGTGTTTACGCGTGTATCCATTCGGGAGGCGCAGCAAAAGCAGTTGCAAGAACTGGGCAAGCAGATGCAGGCTGATATTGAGCGTCAGGCTGCCAGTCTGTCCAATATCAAGGATCCATCGATTCAGAAGCGCAATCAGCAGGATCTGGACAAAGCCAAAGCAGTATTGAAACGGATGCAGGATGCCAAAGCCACCGGGCGGTTGGTGATTCGGCTGGCTGATGTGGAGCATTTCAAGGGCAGTGAATTTGATCTGCGTTTGCGAGACGGGGATAAACTTATGATTCCGCAACAGCCTGATCAGGTGCTGGTGCTGGGGCAGGTATATAATCAGTCGGCATTGCTCTACCGGCGTGATTTTGCTCCGGATGATTATGTCGATCTGGCTGGCGGAACCAAACGGTTCGCCGATACTTCCCGTACCTATGTGATCCGGGCCAATGGCGAAGTGGATGCGCATCATAGCGCATGGCGGCGCAAACGGGTTTATCCCGGCGATACTATTGTGGTGCCGCAGGATCTGGATCAGTTCCATCTTATTGATAGTCTACTCGACTGGAGCCGCGTGGCTGCCAATGTCGGCCTGACCATGGCCGCATTCAAGGCAGTAGGGGTGTTGTAAAACAGGATAGAGGTATAAGTTATAAGTTACAAGTTGCAGGGTACAAGGTGGGACTTAGGGTGGCTGGTTTTAAGAGCTTTGAGGATATTGATGCGTGGAAGAAAGCACGTGAGCTAAGTAATGGAGTATACAGCGCTAGCAGACATGGCACGTTTTCTAGGGATTTTGGATTGTGTGACCAAATCAGGCGGGCAAGTGTATCAGTGATGTCGAATATAGCAGAGGGATTTGAGCGCCATGGTGAGAAAGAGTTTTTATACTTCCTGTCCATTGCTAAAGGGTCGGCAGGGGAAGTCAGGTGCCAGCTTTATATTGCAAGAGATCAGAACTATATTGATGAAGAAACATTCAGGAGGCTTTCGCACATGGCAATAGAAACAAGCCGTATGATTGCCGGGTTAATGACCTATCTTCGAAGTACTGTAAATGCCAATTTGTCGCCAAAGAGGTCTAAGTGAAAATGTACCAAAACATCAAATTATTGCTTCTGGCATTCAACTTCAAACCTGCCACTTGCCACTTTTCTCCCCGGTGCTCCTGTGTCTGATAAAACAATGACAACTCAAAATCCAAAATCCAAATCCCAAAACAGTGTTTCCGGCGAAGCCCCGCTTCCGCCGATAGATCCTCGCCTGCTGGCTGCCATGTACGGCATGCAGGAAGAGGATGAGATCGATCTGCTCGAATACTGGCGGCTAATTTGGGGCAAGCGAAAACTGATTCTGTCGGTGACGTTTGCGGTAGCCATTCTTGCGGCAGGCATATCGCTGCTTATGCCGAATATTTACAGTGCTTCGGTGGTAGTTACGCCTGTTGGTGAAAAAAACAGCAAAGAGCCATCGCTTGGCGGCCTGGGCGGGCTGGCTTCGATGGCGGGAATGTCTCTCGGTGGCGGCGGTGGGAATGTCAAAGTGAATCTGGCTGTGCTGAACTCCCGCGAATTTCTCTGGGCTTTTGTTAAAGAAAATAAACTGAAAGCGGTGCTGTTTGCCGATGCATGGGATGCACAGAGCAAAACGTGGCGTGAAAAAGAGCCGTCGCAATGGGCAGTGTATCGAAAAATAAGCCATATGGTGTCAGTATCTGAAGATAAGAAATCCGGCTTGATTACTGTGGCTGTGGCATGGACAGATCCCGGGCAGGCGGCTTTGTGGGCCAATGATCTGGTGGCGCGCCTGAATGCGCATTTGCGCCTGGAGGCGCTGGCTCGCAGTAAAAAAACGCTCGGATATCTGAATGAAGAACTGGGCAAGGTGAAAGTGGCCGATATGCGGCAGGCGCTGTTTGATTTGATTGCCCAGGAACAGAAAAAAGCCATGCTGGCCAGCACCCAGAAGGAATATGCTTTTCGGGTGCTCGATAAGGCGGTTGCCCCGGACATGAGGTCCAAGCCCAAACGCCGCCGAATTGTCATTCTGGCTGTGTTACTGGCGGGATTTTTTACCACAATAGGTGTTTTTATCCGGGAAGGGATCAAACGCCGGGCAGCAGATGAACCGCAGGCCTGAACGTACTGCGGTGCATTGATCTAGGGGGGCACCCCAAGGCACTTTCTCTCCAGTAAGCTGGATTCCCCTTGCCGCAGAGTGCGCTAAGGGAGAGGGCAAGGTTGCAGTCGTTGAACGTTGTTAAGGCTTATTGATGAAGAATATACTGACCATGAAGCGGATCTGGAAACGGATCATACGCGTCAGGATGCGATTGTGTTATACCTCAGCGTGCCTGTGAAGTAGCAATCGATGCGGCCATGCATGTCGTCGCCTTCGCAAGCTCGGGGTGCCTCAGCAAAGCCGGGATGCTTTTGTGAGGATACAGGAAGCATCATTACTGGATGTGGAGATGGCAGAGCGAATGCAGGCAATGGTGGGCTTTCGAAAGGCACCGATACTTGTTAAAAATCTTGTTGCGAAGTAAATCACGCGTTATTGGTGATTGCTTCTAACCTTCAGTCACCAGTGACACATTACGAATTGCCGATTTAAACGGAGTTTATAATAAATGAATAATAAAATTATTGCTGTTGTTGGATTTGGTTATGTTGGCTTACCTCATGTTTCGGTGTCTGGCGTTTATAGGGGGATGGCAGTGGCCACCTTTCCCAAGCAACTGCTTACTGGATACTGATCTTTTTTATGTGCGGCATAGCCGGAATATTTGCATATCGCCTGGATGCTTCGGCAGTTGACCGAGAAGAACTTCGATTAACTCGGGATCATATGGCTGCTCGTGGCCCGGATGGAAAAGGTGAATGGTATTCTGATGATGGCAGAGTAGGCCTTGCCCATCGCAGGCTTTCGATTATTGATCTTTCCGATCACGGCGCTCAGCCTATGTGCAGTAGTGATGGCAGATATGTGATCAGCTTTAACGGGGAGATATACAACTACCGAGAACTCCGTCAGAAGCTCGAGAAAAATGGCAGTGCCTTTCATTCTGATTCCGATACAGAA
>CAZAWX010000263.1:0-5386 GCA_964488985.1 uncultured Ectothiorhodospiraceae bacterium | reverse complement strand
ACTCCTGGCCGTAGATGGAGATCTCGCGGTGGACGGTCGGGCTGACCTTGGCCTTCTTGCCGTCGCCACCACCGCACGCTTCAGTGTGACCATTGAAGTGAGGATGGACAGCGATTTTTTTAGTGAAGCCATTGTCGATGCTTTGCACCGCCATGGTGTTGAATTCAGTAGCAGTGTTCCGTTTGCGCGTTACACGCAACTCAAAGCGATGATTGAACACCGCCGACGTTGGCAGTCATTGGATAGCGATGTCTGTTGGTTTGAAACCCGAAGGAAGCCCAAACGTTGGGGGGATCGTTATCGTTTCCTGTTTTTGCGTGAGTGGCGTAAATGTCAGAGCAAAGGCCCGTTACAGCTCGATCTGTTTACCCCCATAGATTACCAGCATGACTATCAGGTTATTATGACCAACAAGTCGATGAGCGTTAAAAAGGTGGAACGGTACAACAATGGTCGTGACTATCAGGAAAACCTATTTGCTGAGCTGAAATCTCGTGTACAGATGGACTATGTACCCACACGACGTTTGCATGGCAATCAGGTCTTTATGCTCTCTACCCTGATGGCGCACAATCTAAACCGGGAAATGCAGATGATTACTCATGCGCCCACACGCAACACCACTGAAAAACGTACGCCGTTATGGGTATCTCAAAAAATGGATACGATTCGTCAGAACTTTTTGCAACGGGCCGGTCGATTGACCAACCCAAAGGGGCAATTAACTTTGACCATGAACGCAAGCCCAACTTGGAAGAGGAATTTATGCAATATATGACGGCTTTGGCAACTTAACTTTTGCACAGTTTAGGTTAACTTGCTCGTGCAATATGCGGGCTAGGGAAGCTCTGATTAATTCAGGGGTTCCATCACTCAGTCCGCCTTAATCGCCGCCCACAACGCATTAGTAGTGACCCGTGCTGACAACAGCCAACCACTCAACCCACAGAATAAAGCGCTTAAGAGCGGTGCAACAAACCACACCCATACACTGAGGTGAATCGGTAGCGCCACCTGTTCAATTGGCGCCCGAAAACTATCGGCAACGAAATTAACCGGATTCTCCCCTGGCAGACTTGCCGGTAATTGCAGGCTTACCCCGTGCAGGGTGGTCACAGCGATGGCCAGCAGCACCAGCGCCAACACCCCGCCCGCCAGACCCTGGGTGGTCGATTCCGCAACCAACTGAATCCGCATCTGCATTCTGGTCCAGCCTAATGTGCGCAGGATACTTGCGTCCTTGCGCCGCTCGCTTATACCGCCCTGGAGCAACATGATGACAAGCGCGGCTGCTGCCAAACCGCCAGCCAATACAGCGATAGTGTGAAAGCCTCCGATCACCTGGGAGATACCGCCGAACAGTTTGAGCATGGTGCCGGGGGATATTATCGAGGAATTGGGCAACCATGCAGCGATTTGTTTCTTGACGGCCTCGGTTTTATCGATCTGGGCCACCTTCAGAAATACCTGATTTACCGTATCGTCCGCGAGGCCGGCCAGTGTGCGTGCCTGAGCAATGTCCATATAGAAATTGCTCGCGGTAATCTGACTCCCAGCCTTTATATCGACAACCCCTACGATGGTAAAATTTCGTCCGCCCAGTTCAAGGGAGCGCCCGGGTTTCAATCCGTAAAATGCACCATAATGCCGTTCGACCAGCAACTCCCGCTGACCGCCTTTGGGCAGCCGCCCTTTTAGCAGCCAATCACGCACTCTGGCCGGACCAAGCAGCGGCGGGCTCGCGTCAAACTTCAGACCGCTGATGGAAAAGAAACGCTTTGTACCGAAATTCCACAACAGAACGAAACCGCTCGCGGCGTTTACGCCCGCTTGTTTGGATAAGCGGTTTAATTCATCCCGGCTAATCGGTTGCGCCGAGTACGGTAGCATCAGCCCCATTTGCTTGGGTATCGCCGCCTGGGTAGCGCTGCGCTGTACAATCAAATCGGCGCCAAGGTTACGAAATGGCAGGGCCGACACAGCCGCGAAAGCGCGGCCAAGTACGTCCAGCAGCAGTACCAGGGCGGTGGCCATGGCAATGCCCGTCACCGCGAGCAACCAGCGCTTCCAGCGAAGCGCGGCTTCGTCGCGAAGATAGCGCCAATGAACAACGCGGACGGGTAGCATTCCACTCATCGCTATTTCAGAAGCTGCTTTACCGTAAACTCGATGTCCCTGGCGCTCCAACTGCCACTGATCCCCATGGGACTGTCTGCCGCTGCCGGAAAGTTAATGAAATCAACCTTGCTGCCATCCGGCCGGGTGTAACGATATTTTCCATCGATGAGAATAAGCGCCGGGACATGGCCTTTCTGGCCCACGGACTTGATACGTTTTTTACCCTCTGCCGTATCGGCGTCCAACTCAACCAGCCGGATTTTATCTCCGAATTTAGCGAGGGCGTCGCGCACCGGTTGCAAGGCCTTCTGTATCGGCCAATGATCCAGTGCGATGATTTCCACCACCGGCTGGGAAGCTGCGGCAAATGGACTCCATTGAAGTAAAAGAGCCATCGTCAATATTAAAACTGGGTATCTAACTTTTTTCATAGTCTATACTTCCGTCTTTGAGAGTGATTTGCATGTCTGCAGCGCTGGCGATATCCGTATCATGGGTTACCATCAGCAAGGTAGTGCCCATATTGCGGCTGAGTCCGAGCAATAAATCGAAAACGCCTTTGGCCGTGGATTCGTCCAGATTTCCGGTTGGTTCGTCGGCAAGTACTATGGCCGGTTCATTGATCAGCGCCCGGGCGATAGCCACACGTTGCTGTTCACCACCACTGAGCGCCGCCGGTCGATGGTGAATGCGATGGCCAATACCCACTTCATTCAGCAGTGCGGTCGCGCGCTGGCGGTGACTTTGTGCACTCACTCCAGTATCAAAAACCGTGGATAACAATACATTCTCGATGGCGCTGAGAGCGGGAATCAGGTTGAAATTCTGAAATACAATACCGATCGAGTGCTGCCGCATTGCAGCGATACCGTCATCATCGAGCGTAAAAATATCGCTCTCCTGTACCAGCACTCTGCCTTCATCCGGGGTTTCCAGACCGGACATTATCCCCAGCAAGGTACTTTTACCGGACCCCGATTTGCCCACTATGGCTGCAATCTGGGATTTCGGCACACGCAGGGTGACACCGCGTATCACCTTTACATCGGCATATTGTTTCCGGATGTTTACGGCCTCAATGGCGTATTCGGTCATCTTTATTACCCTTGTCAGTCGCTACACAATTGTGGCCAGGGGTGCCGGCGCCCTATGGAAACCGCTACCGCCGCCGTTGCCATGCCCACCAGCACGCCGCCAACAGAGGTCGTCAGCAACAACCACCAACCCATCTGTAATGGCGCGGTAACGGTCTGGCTGCGGTCAAGTGTTGCCTCGGGAAGAAAATGCGGGGTTGCACTCAGGTCCCACGGGTAGTCGATCACTATCTCGATGCCGCCGATAATGTGCGTGGTCAATAGCGCCAAGGCAAGACCTGCGGCACTGCCAATCAGCGCCAGCACGGTATTCTCGAGTATCACTTGGGTGCGTACCCGCGACCAACGCCAACCGATGGCCTGCAACATCGCGAGTTCGCGCCGGCGTTCATTCACCGCGGTCGCCGTCGCCCGTAACACAAAGGCTACGGCGAAAATTCCAATCACCATGGCGATAATCCACCCCATACGCTCGGACAGGAACAGCACGCTATCGAGGGTTTCCTGGAATGACAACTCACTGGAAATAATCGCTTTTTTACCCAGGAGTTTACCCACAGCCGCGACCACGCCGCGCAATTTTCGCTGCTCCACCTTCACCAACAACAAGTTAGCATCTTCCACGCCAAAGTCATAAAGTTCGGTGACCCGCGGTGCGGAAGACGCTAATTGCTGCGCCAGGCGCAGCGGCATGTAGACGTCAGCGCGTATAACCTTGCCACCTGCTGCCGCGTCAACTATCCCGGCGATGATAAATTTTTCCTTGCCGATGTGAATGCTGTCCCCAGCGTGCAACGCTTTTTTAGCTTTTTTAGCTGCAAAATCACTGTCGATCAGCACCCTGCGGTCACCCATCGAGATTCTATTTCCACTGATCAGATTGGCGTTCAAGCCATCCAGGCCCGCGGGCCCGTTTTCTATGCCGAGAATGGACTTATAGGGGTTGGGCGCCAACTCCCACATGTACACCCCGCGAACCAGACTCGTGACGCCGGGTATGGCCAGGATCGCCTTGATCTTTTCCCGCGGTATCAGGGCGTTGGGATGGGGGAACACCAGACCTTCCAGTTTGCTCGGGATATCCCCACTGAGTTGTACCACCACGTCTGCACCCACGGTCTTCATCGGCGCCCGGATTGCCTGTGAATAGGAAGTTGCGATGCCAATCAGCAAAACTGCGGCAAAGACGGAAAGTCCAATGCTCACCAATGTGGCCAGGGAACGCCCGCGGCGAAATACAAGTTCTTTAATTAAATACGCATAGCGATTCATACTATCTACTTCCTACTTCCTTTAGGGCTGATCAGTTGCGAAGCTCGGTATCTTGGCATAGCCATAGGTGACGCCCTGCCAAGAGCACCGGCAGGCGCATTGGCCTATGTTGTAATTGCGCACTCAACACGTACTGCGCTGGGTCACAGAAAATAACCAGACTGCTGTTCATGTCAAACCGGTGTCTACGCATAATCAATGCTCTGCTATTAAGACATGATCGTCATTGATTTAATATGATAAATATCATGTCTAAAGACGACGTATAGCCGAAAAATCAGTCAACAAAATAGCCAATACCTGCTTACACGGGAAACAAATATTGCCAGACCGTGGCCACCTGGTGCATGATTACTATCATGTCGAGCGCATTTTTTGAACTGTTTGCAAGCATCACCACGGGTCGCCGTACCCTTGCATCGGGCAGCTATCTGTTTCACCAGGGCGATGCGGTACGCTCGGTTTTCATGGTAATGCAGGGACAGATCGAACTGATCCGTTACGCACCCGATGGCACCTCGCTGGTATTGCAACGCACATTGCGTCGTTCCCTGCTTGCAGAAGCATCCGTGTATTCGACCCGCTATCACTGCGATGCGATAGCCACACAGGATACAACGGTATGCACAAGTTCAATATCCGCCTTTCTCAAACACCTGCAACAGGACGAGACATTTTTCAATAGCTGGGCTGCGCATCTTGCCAATGAGGTTCAGTCTGCTCGCTATCGGAGCGAGGTTTTATCGAGGAGAACCGTTGCCGCACGTCTGGATGGCTGGTTGGCGTGGCAAAACAATACGCTGCCGGCAAAAGGCGAATGGAAAAATATTGCAATGGAAATAGGAGTCAGCCCCGAAGCGCTATATCGCGAGATTGCCAAACGCCGCAAACAATAGTAGCCA
>CAZAWX010000262.1:0-5400 GCA_964488985.1 uncultured Ectothiorhodospiraceae bacterium | reverse complement strand
AAAGGCTTTGGCAGCGGTAATCAGCTCTGATCCAGGCAGGAGACACAGGGCGCGCTGCCATTGATGACGGGGACGCGTATTCATTGCATTCTCCCGCGTAACCAGGTTGAAAGAGTATCGATCATGACAATGGTTGCGAGAATCACCAGGATTAGAGCCGCCGCCTGGTTATATTGAAACAGGCGCAGGGTGTCGTGGAGGGCCAGCCCAATACCGCCAGCACCGACCAGCCCGAGGACCGAAGCCATGCGCACATTACGGTCAAAAATATAGAGGGTGTAACCGGTCATCTCGCGCATGATCGATGGCCAACCGGCGAACACCAGGGTTTGAACAAAACCGGCGCCGACCGCTTGCAGAGCTTCGTAGCGACCGCGTTCGACCCGTTCCAGACTTTCAGCGAAAAATTTGCCGAGAAATCCCGCCGTGTGTACTCCCAGCGCCAGCGCCCCAGGCAGAGGTCCCAGGCCGAGGGCGGTGACAAAGATCAGAGCAAGGAGCAAGTCAGGAATCGCACGCATGAGGTTGAGGAGCTCACGGCCGAAACGATAGATGGCTGAATGAGGTGCCAGGTTCCGTGTCGCCAAGGGCGAAATGATCAGGGCGGCGACAAAGGCGATGACCGTTCCCCACAAGGCCGTGGCGACGGTTTGGAGGATCAATCCCAGGTAGGTGCTGAGCTTGCTGAAGTCGGGATGACCATAACGGCTGAGATATTCAACGATATCCTGCCCACCGTAAAGCAGCACCTGAAGGTCAATCTCCAGATCGGCACAAATCAGTATCAGTACCACCAGCAGCAGCAACAGCCAGAACCAGGAGTCATTGCGTGGACGTGGCGGTAGCCCGCTGGAAAATGAGGAACTCATCCCGGCAACCTTTCCACTGCGCCATGGATAAGCCGTTCACGCAGGATCGCGGAGACCCTATCCAGCAGCGTCACCACCAGATAGATGGCGAGGGCAATCATCCACAGTCGTTCATAACGAAACAAGCGGGTCGCCATGATCAGGTCGTAGCCGATCCCCCCGGCGCCAACCAGCCCCAGAATCGCCGCAGCGCGCAAATTGTGATCCAGAATGTAGAGCAGGGTGCCGATGAAATCGGGGATGGCCTGAGGCACCATGGCCCAGCGAATAATTTGCACTTTGGTCGCACCACCGGCCTCAACGCCTTCGATTGCCGCTTCACCGACGACCTCTAACGATTCGGCAAAAAATTTCGCCATGAACCCGACTGTCACCAGCGCCAGCGCCATAATCCCCGGTAGGGGACCAAGACCGACGGCCGAGACAAAAACAAGAGCCCAGACCAGTTCAGGCATGGCTCGGATTAGGCTCAGCAGGGTGCGGCTGGCGCGATACACCAGTGGATGCGGACTGATATTTTGCGCCGCCAAGAGCCCTAGAGGTGCACTTAACAGGGTCGCCACCGTTGTCGCCAGAAAGGTCATCTCGATGGTTTCCCACATTTTCGCCAGCAGTTGCGGCAGATAGTTGATGTCCGGCGCAGCGAAGAGATGAAGTGAAAATTCGAACAGCACCCGCGGTGCGGACTGCAGACGACCGAAATCTATGTCAAGCTGGCCTGCCGCCAAAACCAGAATCACCACAAACAGCAGGAACCCCAGAAAAAGACGCAAGTTGGGCAAGCCGCTAGGTGTAAGCCAAAGCAGCGGCAACCAGCGGGGGCTGCTGGATTGGCTTGTCATTTTGGTAAATCCTTTGAAGTTGGATGTCATCAAGCTCGGCGGCGGTGCCGTCAAAGACCTTGTGCCCCTGATTGAGCCCGATAATGCGATCGGCGTAGGTCCTGGCGAGGTCGACCTGGTGCAGATTGGCGACGACAGTCAAGCCTTCTTCGCGGCAAATGGTTTGCAACAGATCCATAATTTCCAGGCTGTTACGTGGATCGAGGCTGGCCACCGGTTCATCTGCGAGAATGATCTGCGGTTGCTGGGCCAAGGCCCGGGCTATACCGACCCGCTGTTTCTGCCCCCCAGAGAGTTTGTCACAGCGCTCCCAGGCTTTTTGCGCCAGACCGACCCGCGTCAGAACGGTCCGCGCGATATCCAGATCTTCGGGACGGAACATGTGCAACAGGCTGAGGAATGCCGAGCGTTTCGACAGCCGCCCGCAGAGCACGTTGGTCGCAACATTGAGCCGCTCAACCAGGCTGAAGTCCTGAAACACCATGCCGATGTGTGAGCGCACCGATCGCAGGTTACGCCGCGTCAAGGGTTGATCGCCAATACAGACGCTGCCGGTCGTCGACCAGACAAGACCATTGATGGTGCGCAGCAGTGTCGATTTACCTGCACCCGAAGGGCCGAGGATGGCAGTAAAACTACCTGCCTCGATCTTTAGATCGAGCGGCCGCAATGCGGTGAATCCATTGGCATAGGTTTTACTGACCTGCTGAAGATTGATCTGACTCATCTGTGTCTCCCTCATGAAACCAAGGGTGCGGACCCCGAAAGGTCCGCACCCTCTGGGCATTACAAATCCCTACTTGAGGATGTCTTGTTTTTTCAGCCCAAGCTCAACCACCAGGTCACGAATCGACTCATAGTCGGCGGGCCCGGCGGCATCGTAGCGTGACAATTCTCCGTAACCCGTCGGTTTGATGCTGTACTGCGCGTAGAGGATTGCGTCACGGATTTTTCGTTTGAGCTCGGCATCGAGGTCCTTACGGTAAGTCAAGGGAGAACCCGGCAGCGGATCGGAATAGATCAGCACACGGTTGCTCTGTTCTGATATCAGGCCCTTCTTCAACATCTTGCCGTAAGTGATGTCGTTGTCGGCACCGGCATCTACCGTCTTGTTCTTGACGGCCATCTCGACCGCATCATGTGATCCGGCGTAGGTGAATTTGCCGAAAAACTCCTGCGGCATCTGCCCGGTCGCCTTCTTCACCATGTAGGTCGGTACCAGGCCGCCTGAAGTCGAGGCCGGATCGACAAAAGCCACACTTTGCCCCTTAAGATCGTTGATCGATTGGGCAGTTGAGCCTTTCGGAACAACGAGGAGACTGCGATAGCTTGACTTCCCGGTTGATCGACGCACTCCGACAGCAAAGGCCTCGGCGCCAGCTTCCTGCTCAGCCAACACATAAGAGAGCGGTCCAAACCAGGCGATATCAACCCTTTTCTTGCGCATCGCCTCAATGACCCCGGCATAATCGGTGGCGGTGAAAACCTTGATTTTTTCGCCGATCTTCTTCTCCAGGTAGACACGCATCGGCTCAAAACGTTCGACCATCTCTTCGTTGTTCTCTGCGGGTATCAAACCCATGACGATTGTTTTTGCCCAACTGCAGCTAATACTTGAAAGCAGGAGGAACAGGGTCATAGCACCGACAATACTTCTTTTTGACATTGTGATAGCTCCTTGAATACTGTGGTTAGGGTTCTATTCTGAGTTGGACAAGATCCGCCCTGAATCTTGTCAGCGCATATTCAATCGGGACATTCGTGTCCTGATCGACATTGATACTTTTGACGCGCAACACCGGAAACATCTTTGATACCCCTAGCAGCGAGGCATCGTCTCCTTGTGGCAGGCAGGTGGTCACAAGCGATTCGATCCGCTTCAGCTGTCTGCCCGTCTCTTGTTGTATAAGTTGGTGCAGCGAGCCGCCCGCATATTTTTCTTCCAGGCCGGGGAAAATGTCATAGGGGATAAAGTGAGAAACCAGACAGAAAGGGATGTTGTCGACCAGGCGCAAGGTCTCGATCCAGATCACGCGAGTGCTTTCGGCAATCTGCAGGCGCTTGGTGACACCGCCGCGGGCCGGGACAACAATCGTCTTCAAAACCCGCGTTTCAGAGCCAAGGCCGAGGGCTGAAATGTTTTCGGTAAAACGCGTGGTTCCAGCGACCGGATAATCCATCGCACGGGACAGGACAAAGGTTCCCGCCCCCTGCCGACGCTCCAAAAGGCCGGCATGAACCAGCTCATCAACCGCACGACGCAAGGTATGGCGATTGACATTAAAGCGTGCGGCCAAGATTGATTCCGCCGGCAGCATGTCGCCAGGTTGGTACATCTGGGTGATCTCTTCTTCCAGGTAGCGACTGATCTGGCTATAGAGCGATTCCCCTGTGCCGCGACTGATTTCCGGTATAGACATCTAGACATCTCCTTTGCTGCGGTCAAAGATAGAGACGGAATGTTAGATTTAAATTTAATGAATATGAGATTTACGCGAGGAGTGAAATTGTTTGCCAGCAACTCGGCAAGGGAAATTAAATCTGGGGTCGCGCTTAAAATCAATGTTTTTGGGTATTTACAACTGAATCTGATTTCGATAAAAAACGCTATTGCCCTGCGCTTCCTTAACACTGTTAGCAGGATGCACCCCTCACAATAATAAGAGTTCAGCTGATAACATGAATTATCGTATTGCCATAAATGGCTATGGCCGCATTGGCCAGAGCGTGCTTCGCGCCATCTACTCCGGGCCCCGGCGTGACAACATGAAGGTTGTCGCCATCAATGACCTGGCCGACCTGGAAACTTTGACGTACCTGACGCGCTACGACACAACCCACGGGCGATTTCCTGCCACGGTCGGCAATGACGGGACACATTTGTTGGTCGATGAGGATAAGATTGATGTTTTCAGTGAAGAGGATCCCGACAGCCTACCTTGGGACCGTTTGAACATCGATTTGATTCTGGAGTGCACCGGCAGCTATACCGATCGCGCCACCGCCGAGCGGCATCTCTTCGCCGGAGCTCAAAAGCTGCTTTTTTCACAACCGGCCGATGATGACATTGACGCGACGATTATCTACGGCTTTAATCATCATGACTTGAACGGCACACAGCGAATTGTTTCCTGTGCCTCCTGTACGACGAACTGTGTGGTACCGGTCCTCAACCTTATCGAGCAGCAGTTCGGAATCCGCAACGGGGTGAGCACAACCATCCATTCCGCGATGAACGACCAACCGGTCATCGACCGCTATCACAGTAAAGACCTACGGCTGACACGCAGTGCCATGTCTTCGGTGATCCCTGTCGAAACCGGTTTGCACCAAGGCATTGCCAAATTTTTACCGCAACTGGAGGGAAAGATTGAAAGCCTCCACCTGCGCGTACCGACCCTGAACGTCTCTTTGATGGATCTTTCGTTAAATTTGAACCGATCTGCGACAAAGGAGGAGATCAATCGGCTTATTCAGCAAACCGCCTCCGGCAAGCTGAATCGATTGCTTGGCTACAGTGAAGAAGCACACGCTTCGATGGATTTTAACTCCGATTCACGCTCGGCGGTTGTCGACGGAACCCAGACCCGGGTCAGTGACAAGACTCTTCTTAAACTGATGATCTGGTTTGATAACGAGTGGAGCTACGCCTGCCGAATGCTCGATGTTGCCGAATACTGGCTGAGGCT
>CAZAWX010000261.1:4288-5407 GCA_964488985.1 uncultured Ectothiorhodospiraceae bacterium | reverse complement strand
TACGTCGCCGCTATGAGGGTTGATCGACCGACAGGGGGTGGCTCCCATCGGCGGTGTCACCCCCTACTAATTAACATTTGACAAGTATATTGCCTTCTGCTAATATATAGACACTCAAACAAAGGAGAGAGATCATGGCTTATATTACACTGACAGAACGCCTCGGTGAAAGCGAGGACGGGAAGCGCATGTCGGCAGAGTGCCGCTTCTGTGAGGATTGGGGCCTGGTTCTGCATAACGGTGGCAACACCAAAGGCATGGACCCCATCAAGGCTTGCGACCATCTTGCCGAATGGGGATGCGACTACGCCATATTCCGGGGGCACTCAAGCGAACTGTTGAGTTCAGAGGGCGAGGACGCAGCATGAGGTACACACACTCACAGCCCATGTCGCCGATCCACAGGGCGTGGTTATCGGAAGACCTCTACAAGTACAACGAAGACCCGACCGTGTTCAGCGTATCCGAGCTGATCGCCCCGCCTACCATCACAATCCTATCTCGTCAGCACAGGGACGAGATGGTGGTGGAAGCGTCGGGGCGGTCAAAACTACAGACCGGAAACGCGGTCCATGCCGCCATCGCACGCATTGGTGAGAAGTATCGGGACGAACACCACGACAAGGCCAAAAAGGATGCGGGTCTTGTGATTATAGAGAAACGCTTCAACCGGAAGATCGAGGTTGATGGTGTGGAGTATACCATATCAGGGCAGCCGGACATGATACTGCCCAAAGAAGCATACCCCGAAGTGGACGCTGGAACGGGCAAGTACATCCTGATCGACAACAAGGTCACGTCCGTATGGAAGATCATCTACGGGAGTGGTCACGATGAATGGATACAGCAACTCGCGGCCTATGCGTGGATTGTGCGCCAGTTCTTTGACATTGACTACGCTGAAATCTTTGCCATCTTAGACGACTGGAAAATGACGCAGGTTGGCAAGAGGCAGAACTACCCCGACAACATCGTGCAGTCCATACCGTTCTACGTAGGGCACATGGACGGGGCCACCGAGGAATGGATAGCCATACGCATACGCGCAATCGTGAAAGGAATCGCTGATGGATGTACCGAGGACGAACGATGGGCAAAGAACCGAGACAACACCGATAA
>CAZAWX010000261.1:0-4188 GCA_964488985.1 uncultured Ectothiorhodospiraceae bacterium | reverse complement strand
TTTGACAGCATTACAACGAGAGGTTTAGATTATGGAAATGAGAACAGAATGTTGCGACGTACAGGTCAGGGCCGCCACACCGTTCGGCGACGATGAAGTCGCGCAATGCCCCAAGTGTAGCCGCCTGTCTCCTGTATACGACTATGATACTGCCATGAAGGAAATGCATGAAGAAGACAAAATACATCACACGGCACGAGTACAAGCTGCTGGACCGGACCCTGGCTGATGGAACCGTCGTCAAGGGCAAGGTGGCGAAGGGCTGGAACGTGCGCATTCGTTATCAGGGCAAGACGTACCCGAAGTTTTTCAGCGACAGCAAGTACGCAGGAGAGAAGGAGATTTCCCTGTACTACGCCAAGAAGTGGCGCAGGCGCAAGATGAAGGAACTCGGTGTGCCGACCACCCCCGGCAGGCTCATGCCGCCAAGCGCACGCGCACAGCCGATCAAGATCGAGCTTGTTGGCGGGGACACACGGTATGAAATTGTGTGTTCGCTTGGGGTAAAAGACGGGAAGATCAAGCAGGTTCGCAGGCGTTTTGAACATCACGGACAGGCCATACTCTTTAGAGAGAAATGCGAAAGAGAGCGAGACAGTGCCGTCAGCACAAGTAAAAATACCGAGTGAGTTGATGGATCGCGCCAAACCTATCCTCGCCCAGATAAAGAAGGATGGGGAGAAGCTGTACCTTCATACGGTTGGTCGCGATGCCCATGTAACGATGTCGAGCCTTGCGAGTATGGCGGTAGAATTAGTGGCGGATATGTATTCGCCAATCGACAGCACCCCTGCGATGCGAACGGCAGAGCATTTAGCGGGGGGACGCTGCCCTCATTGTGGCAATACCGCCTACTTCGGCATCCCGCCACACAAACACAACCTATCACTCCTACTGAATACGAGGTAATCATGGAAGGCTCCCCCAAGATGCTGATCCACACGCAGGTCGTGGACGAAATCGACGCACTCCTTCTGCAAGTCCGCAAGGAAATCAAGAAGTTCGACCGACCACACGGCAAGAAGGTGTTTCCGCATCCGTTCCTGCCCGACCCCAACTTCGTCTACGCACGCACCGGAAGCGACTGGCTTGAAGTGATGGAAGAAAACACCATCATCCTGCGTGAAGTCCGCGAGAAGATCATGGCCCTTGAGGTCGTGAACGTAGAGACAACCGTGGAGGCACTGGAACTCAAAGCCTATCTGGAAAAAAGTTTCCCGAACGAGATGAAAAACCAGACGCTCAAACCAGAGCAGGTTGCCATCGCGCTGATTCAGAAGTTCAAGCCGAAGCTAAAACCGCTTGGCGACGTACAGATCAAGAGGAAGAAGAACAAGGTGGTGCGGGGGTGAGGGTCTGCCGATCCTGTAAGGCCGAGTTTGAGCCTAACAGCAACTCCCAGAAGGATTGCACACCATGCGCCCAAAAGAGAATCAGGGCCGCTAAGGACGCATATCAGGCGCAGCATCGGGAATATTACAGGGGGTTATCGAGAGCATGGAGAGCCGACCCCCACAATGTAGCATACGCGAAGGTCTACAGGCAGAGAGCGTATCGTCACAAGAAACTGAGAGAATCCTACCGAGAGGCAGTAGAAGATGTCAACACAGACTGAATTTACTTGGAAGCATGGACCCGATAAGGTGTTCACGAAAGAGGAGGAGTTGGCGTCCATGAAGGAATTGTTTCCGCCCTCGCGCTCTCACCCGCAGAGCAAGGAGGCGGCCAAGCAGAAGGGTAAGAGCAAGGCAGCCACCGACCGAACCACCATCCTCGGACTTATCGAGGCGCACAAGGATGGACTCACCCGCAAGGAACTCTCACATCTCACAGGTATGCCCATACAAAGCGTATGCCCTCGCGTGTGGGAGCTGCTCACCAAGACCACGCCACCACCGATCAAGGAATGCGGCAAGCGCAAGGTAGACGGGAGCAACGGAGCGATCCTGGTGCTGGTATGAGAAAACACAAACCCTTCGTGCCGATGGTGAACTACACCGATATGATGGCACTGGCAATCAACGCCTTCTGCAAGAAGTACAACTACACGCCGGAGAAACTATCAAGGGTTGCAGGCATCAGCCCCAATCACATATCCTTCTCCAACGTCCACCTGAAATACGCAGGCGAGTCAAAGATGGCAAGGTCTGCATGGGAATCCATCAAAGATGTGATCGGAAAGTTTGAATAACCAAAGGAGGTGCTATCTACACATGATCTCGCATGTTGGGTAAGGTTGAAAGCTAACCCGATGTGACAACCGGAAAGAGTAAGCCCCCGCTGATTGGTTTCAACGAGGGCTTCTCTTTGAGGCATGGTGTGAGTCACCTCATTTGCCGAGTATCTTCACGGCCTGATGCAAGCCTGTGGACAACAGCCCCAATACGCCGCCGCCTGCCGCTGTTTTCATAACGCCGACCGCTCCCGCAATCGCGCTGCCATCCGCATTCTGCGCGGCGTCTATCACGCCGAACTGCGACAAGAGCACCGTCGCGACCGCTGCCGCAATCGTGTTAATGAAAGGGATCATGTTGTTGGGAATCTTAGAGATCAGGTTCTTCTGAACCCATCCCGCGCCAAGCGTTCCAAGTACCGTCAATAGTTCTGACATCTCTGCCTCCTGCTAGGGGTTTACCGCCACTTGATAATAAGGTCAACGAGCGGTGCGTCCCCCAACTCCGACATGAAGTTGGCGAACGTGGTCTTGCTGTTCGTTACACCGAACTCGCCCGACCCGAAATGCCCGACCGCTACGCCGGGACCAATGCAGCCCAGAACATCCTTCGCCCTGTTCGCCACATGAATCTTAATCAATGTCCTGCCCTCTACGTCCTGTAGCTCATACGCCGCATACCCACCACGATTGTACCGACCCAACCGCATCACATAATGGCCCTCCGGTATGCACGAATGGTACGGCGCGTTCTGTAACCACGGATTCTCTACCGAGAAACACCGATAGTTACCAACCACCATCTCACCTATCGTCACCACATCATCCGACAAAGAGGAGAGCCTGGTAATCACAACGCAGGGCTTCTTACTCATGGTATTGCCTCAAAGCATCTATCTGTGCCTGCAAGGAAATGGCCGTCGAGTCCACTGGTGGTGGCGGGGGTGGACCTGTGAATCCAGCCGTGTCGCGGACATCGAAAGCCTTTGTAATCGTATCCTTCACGCTGTCCATAAGCTGGCTTACCGACATAAGTACAAGTACAAGGCCGCCGATGGCCGACGTTATCTTCTGTACTGACGGTAGCTTCATTGTCTTTTTCCATGTTCACCAACCGATTCTGCAATAGACGACATTGCCTTTGCCTGCATCATCCACGCATCTCCAATCATCTCGGTCGTATCCATCTTTGATGCAAGGTTGTTGATCGCTTCAAGTATCTTTTTCTGTGTGTCCAATATCTCCTCAAAGATCGCAGCGAATCCCTGCGGGAACCACCACTTCAGCCGACCATCGGGGTCGCGTGCCGCATCGCCAAGATGGGAGTTGTGCAGGGCATTTGTCTGCGCTGCCATCTTCCTCATCAACTTGTCATTCGGGTTGGGAAGCAGGCGATCTATCGTTTTCGCCAGTACCACCAGCACCACGCCTATCGACCCAAACAAAGGTGCAAGGGCCTTGAACAAAACTCCCGCAGATACCTCATCCATGCACGCTCTCCACTTCCGGCGACCATCCGCCTGATGTCGCCGCCTCCGGCACTGGTTCTTCTTCTGGGAACAAACTATCTAGCTTGAACTGCTCCGGTTCGTACCGATACTGATTCGCGGTGATCGACAACTGTATGTCGTCCCCGCCCTTGAGTTCGCGCAGTAGTCGCTTCATCGACTCTCGCGCTCCACCCAATCCCCACTTCAAATGCTTCATCGTCAGCATATTCCCAATGCCAATGTTGTTGTGGAGTTCGGGTAGGATGTCGGCAGGGCTGAATATAACCCTGTTTTCTGCGCCCTCTACCTCGTAGGTATTGTAGGAACTGTCGTCATGCGTCCTTGCAAAGTTCAGGTTGTAGTATCCGGTCGGCAGACACGACACCTGCTCGGCAGGTAGCCATAGCGGTTCAAGAGAGAAACACTCAAACGCGGGATCGCCTGCATCGCGATAGATGCGCAACGTGCCGAACGTGCCGTAGGGACTATACGCCCACCGATTTATGGAGAGGAAGGTGTTCATTT
>CAZAWX010000260.1:2869-5453 GCA_964488985.1 uncultured Ectothiorhodospiraceae bacterium | reverse complement strand
CGCCTTCACCGGGACCGTCCAAATATGGCCGGTTCTGACAGCTGACCTCCGTAAGAATGGCTTAATACAGAAATAGGCAGTGGGCAATTTGATCCAAGCCCTACACTACGTTAGTGGTCCTACTTGAGCAGAAAGGGTAATGATTAATTCACGCGGACTGTTTACTCCAGCATGTCGTCGCGTCGGCAGTCGTTCTTGCTACGGTGAATCTGAGTAGCCTTGGCTTTATCGGTAGGATTCAGCAGGCGCGGTGCGCCGTAACCACAATACCTATTCAAACACACAGTTCCACTGCGGCAGAGTTTTCCTGTCATTGAACGTCGGCTTTACAGTTGTTAGCGGCGGTGTAAAACCGTAATCGTCCGTCGAGCCAGACATCCGCTGTTGGCCGAAAGCTGTCTATTGCACTGCAATATGGTTATACAGTTCTGCGGATCAGCACAAAAACATAGTGAAGGTCGCTTCACGACTGCGATCTCAGTTCACGAGACTCCGTCGAGATCACAAGCAGGTTCATACGGAATATAAGGGCTAGCGTTAGGGGGTGTTGTGACCTGTCGCCTATTGCGTCGGTTCCATGTCTCAGAGTGCGCCATAATTGCATTTTTCTCAAAGTTGGTAAGCAGCCACTTACGCTAAGGCTATTGTAATTATGGTGGGCCCGGTAGGACTCGAACCTACGACCAAGGGATTATGAGTCCCCTGCTCTAACCAACTGAGCTACAGGCCCCTGAAAGGGTGGGGCGGCAGTGTATCACCGTGCCCCATGAACGGTGTGATTAATCAAGGAAGCTGCGTAATTGCTCCGAGCGGCTGGGGTGGCGGAGTTTGCGCAGGGCTTTGGCTTCAATCTGGCGAATGCGTTCGCGAGTGACGTCAAACTGTTTGCCGACTTCCTCAAGGGTATGGTCGGTATTCATTTCGATGCCGAAACGCATGCGCAGGACTTTGGCTTCCCGGGGCGTGAGGCCGGCGAGGATGTTCTGGGTGGATTCGCACAGCCCTTCAAAAGTCGCGCTTTCTGCCGGTGAGGTAATGTTTAAATCCTCGATGAAGTCGCCAAGATGGGAATCTTCATCATCACCAATGGGTGTTTCCATGGAAATAGGTTCCTTGGCGATTTTCAGCACTTTGCGTACTTTGTCTTCGTGCATCTCCATGCGTTCGGCAAGTTCTTCAGGGGTCGGTTCGCGGCCCATTTCCTGCAGGATTTGTCGTGAGACACGGTTCAGCTTATTGATGGTTTCAATCATGTGGACCGGAATACGAATGGTGCGTGCCTGATCGGCAATGGACCGGGTAATGGCCTGGCGGATCCACCACGTGGCGTAGGTTGAAAACTTGTAACCCCGGCGGTACTCAAATTTATCCACGGCTTTCATCAGGCCGATATTGCCTTCCTGGATTAAATCCAGGAACTGCAGGCCGCGGTTGGTGTACTTTTTGGCAATTGAGATTACCAGGCGCAGGTTGGCCTCGACCATCTCCTTTTTCGCCCGCCGGGCTTTGGCTTCACCGATGGAGATTCTACGATTGATCTCTTTGATGTAACCAATATCAAGGCCGGTACTCATTTCGATCAACTTCAGCTTGTTCTGCTGACGGATGATTTCCTCGGACAGATCTTTCAGGCGTGGTTTGTATTCGGTTCTGCGGCGCAACTCTTTACTCAGCCATTTCGGATCGCCTTCGTGACCGACAAAACCCTGGATAAATTCTTTGCGTGGCATTTTCGCTTCGCGCACGCACATATGCAAAATCATGCGTTCGTGGATGCGGATCTGGCTGATGGCCTGGCGCAATTCCGCGGCCATACGATCCACCAGTTTCGGGGTCATTTTCAGTTCAAGTAACTGTGCGCCAATATCATCAAGCAGTTTCTCTGCTTGTTTCGAGCCGTGGCCGTGTTTGGCAACCGTTTTGGTAAATCGTTCATACAGGCGCCGAATGAGTTGAAAACGCTCCTTGGCCTCCTCGGGATCTGGACCTGTATCGACTTCTTCCTCTTCATCTTCATCATCGTCTGAAGGTTCCGGTGCTGGCGGCGGGGGCGGTGGGGTGTCGGGGGCATTAGGATCAATGTAACCGGTGAGAAGGTCGGTTAGTTTGATTTCTCCGGCTGCAAATTTATCGAAGGCCAGCAGCAGTAGTTCCATCGTATTTGGAAATGCGATGAGGGCCCGCATGGCTTGGTTCAGGCCGTTTTCGATACGTTTGGCGATGCGAATTTCGCCCTCACGTGTCAGCAGGTCTACCGTGCCCATTTCGCGCATGTACATGCGCACAGGGTCAGTAGTGCGCCCAAACTCGCTGTCCAGAGTGACCAGCGCAGTGGCTGCCTCCTCGGCCGCATCGTCGTCAGAACTGACCGCATTGTCGGTGAGGATTAAATCGTCTGCATCCGGTGCGACTTCGTGAACAACAATGCCCATGTCATTGATCATGGAGATGATGTCTTCAATCTGCTCCGGATCAACAATGCCTTCGGGCAGGTGATCATTGACTTCCGCATAGGTCAGGTAACCCTGATCCTTGCCTTTCGCAATCAGAATTTTTAACTGCGATTGTTGCGCCGTGTTGTTCG
>CAZAWX010000260.1:0-2769 GCA_964488985.1 uncultured Ectothiorhodospiraceae bacterium | reverse complement strand
GTGTCATTAACCAAAAATAAAATAAAATCGGGTAACCGCCTATTATAGCAACTGTTTTGCTTTGGCACAGGCGAATTTGTCTAAAAAATCATCAATGCTGCTGTGATCGCCTCTGCTTTATCAATTCCAGGAACTCAGTTCTTTCTGCGGGACCTAACCGGCCGTCTCTGTCCCGTTCTCTGAGTTCTTGAAAGCGGCTCTCAACGGCCTCTCTCTCGAGCAGTTCCAGACATACTGTAAATTCATCATACAGTGCCTCATTCCAGGGTGGGCTTTCCTCACCGGCCAGTCGCTCCAGAAAGCGCCCTTGGGGGTGTGTGCGAAAGCGTTCCACTATCCCTCCTGTCGTCAGATGGGGATGTTTCTTGAGGACCTCAAGTAATTCAAGCAGAAAATCTCCTCCCGGAACCGCAAGATTATGCAGTGGTTCAATATTCCGATCCCCGCCCGCCAGTTGCGGATACTGCACAAGCAGGGTGATGGCACGGCGTACCGGACTGACCACGCTGCGCGAATTCGTTCGCGGCGAAGCTCTGTAGCCAGTTTGAGTGGTGGTCCTGGCAGGTTTCCCGCTCAGGGTTGTCAGCGGCTGAAAATCCTGGCGGGTGAGTTCTGCCAGCCGGCTTTGGCAAATCGTGCGAAATGCGCCGTCAGGGAGTTTGTCCAGTAGTGGCTGAGCCTGTTCGATGAGGCGTGCGCGCCCATCCGCACTGCGCAAATTGATACCTTTGCGAAGCTCCTCAAACAGATACACACTCAATCCAGGGGCTTGTGCCATTGCTGCCTCAAATCCGTCCTTGCCGTGGGTGCGTACATAACTGTCGGGATCTTCACCCTCCGGCAGATGCATGAAACTGGCCTGGCGACCATCACGTATACTCGGCAGGGCTATTTCCAGTGCCCGCCAGGCCGCACGCTGGCCGGCGCTGTCCCCATCGAAGCAAAACACCACATCAGAGGCTTCCTTGAACAAGCGTTCCATGTGCTCAGGGGTCGCCGCAGTACCCAGTGTGGCACAGGCATAGTTAATGCCATGCTCGGCCAGCATCACCACGTCCATATAGCCTTCGACGACTAACAGTTGCCGGGGGCGGATACGGTGCTTGTGCATTTGATGCAAACCGTAAAGTTCCTGGCCTTTGTGAAAAACAGAGGTTTCAGGCGAGTTGAGGTATTTAGGGGTCGAGTCGTCTAACACCCGGGCGCCAAATCCGACCACCTGGCCGCGGCGATCATGGATAGGGAACATGACCCGGTTGCGAAAACGATCATAAGTGCCACTCCCGTCGCGCTCGCTGCTAAGGCCAGCGGCCAGCAAAGCCGGGTGGATTTTCGCGCCATACTTTGCCGTTAAGGCGTTGCCCAAATGATTCCAGCCCTCTGGGGCAAAACCGATTTCATACAATGCCGCCGTGCGGCCACTCAGGCCCCTTGCCTTCAGGTATTCGGTGGCCTGGGCGTGTTCGCGCAACTTAAGTTGATACCAGGCGTTGGCTGATTCCAGGACATTGAGGATATCGCGATATTGCTGTTGCTGTGCTGGATCCGAAGCCGGGCCAGACTCACGCGGAACTTCGAGCCCATAGCGCCGGGCCAGTTCTTCGACGGCCTCGACGAAATCCAGCCCATCGTACTCCATGAGAAAGCCAAGCACGGTGCCATGTGCGCCGCAACCAAAGCAGTGATAGAACTGCTTGGTCTGGCTGACAGTGAAAGAGGGTGTTTTTTCGTCGTGGAAAGGGCAGCAGGCTTTGTGATCCCGACCGGCTTGTTTCAGCGGCACCCGGGCATCGATAATATCGACAATATCAGCGCGGCTGACGAGGTCATCGATGAAGGTTTGTGGAATCAGGCCTGCCATGATTTCTCAGTGCCCCTGGGAATACAACCTTAGTGTAGCCATTCACACAAAAACGTGTGGCACTCGCCATGGTGATGGCTGCGTTTAGATACGCCGCGTCTTATGTGGCGCTACGTTCAGGCGTTCAGGCGTTGCTTGACGATACGGCTGACATCACTCATATCGGCACGGCCCTGGACTCTGGTTTTCAGCAGCCCCATTACTTTGCCCATATCGCGCATGCCGTTGGCACCGGTTTCGGTTACCGTCTGAGCGATAATGCTAACCAGTTCACTTTCGGCAAGTGCCGCTGGCATGTAGCGCTGTAAAATTACGATTTCAGCGGCTTCCTGATCAGCAAGATCAGAGCGCCCGGCAGCTGTGTACTGGGTGAGTGAGTCGCGACGCTGTTTGAGCATTTTTTCCAGCACCTGGAGCACAGCGGTGTCATCCAGTTCCTGGCGGCTGTCCACTTCGCGTTGTTTGATCTCGGCGGTGATCAGCCGCAGAGTGCCGAGACGAACCTTGTCACGGGCGCGCATGGCGTCCTTGACATCGTTCTGAATTCTGTTTTTGAGTTCGCTGGCCATCACTGTTTGCCCGCAAAGGGGCGCTTCAGTGATCAGTACAGACGCACGCGGCGCATCTGATCCCGGGAAATTTTCTTCAAATGACGCTTCACCGCTGCCGCTGCTTTACGTTTGCGAACGGTGGTGGGCTTTTCATAGTATTCCCGGCGGCGAACCTCGGTGAGGACACCGGCTTTTTCACAGGACCTTTTGAAGCGCCGCAGGGCGACGTCAAATGGCTCGTTTTCTTTCACGCGTATTTCTGGCAATGCTGTCTCCAGGACGGGTAGTATTGATTGAGTCAGTCGACCATTTTAATGCCAGTCATCAACTCGTGTAAAGCGACATATCTATGAAGGT
>CAZAWX010000259.1:0-5459 GCA_964488985.1 uncultured Ectothiorhodospiraceae bacterium | reverse complement strand
GACAAACCCGGATCATTTGCGCATCTTGCATGTGATCCCAAGTTATTTACCCGCCGTTCGCTATGGCGGTCCCATGTACGCGGTACATGGCTTGTGTAAATCCCTTGTGCAGATGGGGCACAACGTTGATGTGTTCACTACGAATGCCGATGGTGCAGGAACACACAAGGAACCGGGCTATCATCTTATGGATGGGGTCGGCATCCATTATTTTCCGGTACAACACCCGCGTCGACTCTATTACAGTCCACTCCTCGCACGCCAGCTTGATGCCTGTATCAACAATTATGATGTTTTGCATTTACACTCATTGTATCTATATCCAACCCTGGTGGCAGCACGATGCGCAACTGCAAACTTAATTCCTTATTTGCTGGCGCCGAGAGGCATGCTGGTCAAAGAGTTAATCAAGAAAAAAAGTTCATTTCTTAAAAATGCCTGGATACATCTGTTTGAGCGGCGAACTTTGGAGCAGGCAAGTACGATCCATGCAACCAGCCAACTTGAAATAACTGAACTACGCAAGTTCAATTTTAAATGGCCAGAAATAGTTGAAATTCCAAACGGTCTGGAACACCCGGATTGCCCGACAGAATGTGCCCGGGATCCAAAGCTGATCTTGTTTCTAGGCCGGATCGATTGGAAGAAGGGCCTGGACAAATTTATTCCGGCGCTGGCGCAATTGCCCGGCTACAAATTACTGATTGTTGGTAATGATGAGACGGGGTATACCTCAGAACTGAAAAAGATTGCCGAAAAGCATGCAGTGACGCCGCAGGTGAATTTTTATGGACCGGCCTGGGACGAAGCGAAGTGGCGCCTGTACCGACAGGCTGGCGTCTTTGTGCTGCCATCGTATTCTGAAAATTTTGCAAATACGGTGTTGGAGGCCATGGCAATGGCCTGCCCGGTAATTGTCTCCGCACAAGTGGGATTGGCACAGCGAGTCGCTGCAAGCGGTGCCGGGCAAGTTTGCTCCGCTGGGGGTGGGGTTGGAGTCTGGGCACAGGCAATTCGACAAATCACCGAACACCCGGAATTGGCAAATCAGATGGGCCAGGCAGGTCAACGGCTGGTCGCAGATCATTATTCGTGGCCCACAATCGCCGGGCAACTGCTCACGGTTTATCGCAACGCAATATCCACGGAACGGGGAACAGGACGTGCTGGATAGAATTACGCCGGTAATATTGACGCTAAATGAGGAGGCCAATATCTCCCGGACACTGGAAAGTTTGTCCTGGGCAAGGACTATCGTCGTGGTCGATAGCGGCAGCAGTGACAGAACGTGTTCGATTATTAAAAGCTACTCCAATACCCGGCTGTTTGAGCGCAAATTTGACAGCCATGCACAACAATGGAATTTCGCTATCCAGGCAACCGGTATCGACAGTGAATGGGTTCTGGCGCTTGATGCAGACCATATCCCGACAACAGAATTGCTTGATGAGTTGGCGGCCCTGCAACCACCAGAGCAGGTCGCGGGATATTGCATAACGTTTTTTTATTGCGTCATGGGTCAGCGACTGCGTGGTTCACTGTATCCACCATTGATCTCTTTGTATCGTCACGCAGCGGGGCGATATGTACAACAAGGACATACCCAGCGACTGCAGATTACAGGCGCCGTCGAATGCTTGCATGGGCGTATGCTGCATGACGATCGTAAGCAGCAGAGGCAGTGGTTCGCATCGCAATTACGTTATATGAAACTTGAATCGGGTCTGATCAACGCAACACCCTGGCGTAATCTTAGTCCCAGTAATCGGTTACGCTGTTTACTGGTTGTTGCGCCCATGGCAGTTTTATTCTGGAGTTTAGTGGTAAAAGGGACACTCTTTGATGGGCCTGCCGGGTGGTTTTATAGCGCTCAACGTGTCGTGGCTGAGATGTTACTGTCGGTTCGATTACTCTATGATTACTGTGCTCAGAGGCCTTTGACACAACATCAGGCGGCGAAATCAAAGTCCGATGCGGTATGTTTAAAAGACGGTGATCGGGGATGCTGATCCTGGGACTCAATGCATTTCATGGCGATGCATCGGCCTGTGTTTTAAAAGATGGCTACGTCCTGGCCGCGGCTGAAGAAGAGCGATTTTTACGCATCAAGCATTGGGCAGGTTTCCCTGTGCAAGCCATATCCTGGTGCCTGAAGGAAGCAGGTGTGACGATCGCTGATGTTGAAATTATTGCGCTAAACTCAAATCCAAAAGCACGCTTGTGGGCAAAAATTGGCTACACACTGGCACAACGCCCGAAATTTTCGTATTTGCTTGAACGGTTGAATCATCGCCGGCAACGGCTCGATTTACGCCAATATTTTGCGGCGCATCTACAACCGTTGGCATCGTCGGCACGAATTTATCCTGTCGAGCATCATCGTACACATTTGGCTTCCGCATTCTATTGCTCGCCATTTACCAAGGCCGCGGTCATGTCCATTGACGGTTTTGGGGATTTTTGCAGTACCGCCTGGGGCATAGGCTCCGGTACTGAGATCAAGACACACAAAGAAGTGCTGTTCCCCCATTCTCTGGGAATATTTTATCAGGCGATGACTCAATATCTGGGATTTCCGGCCTATGGGGACGAATACAAGATTATGGGCCTGGCGCCTTATGGTAAGGCCGAATTCAAAAGCGAAATGGCACAACTTATTCACCGCACCAATGATGGTTATGAACTGGATTTAAAATATTTCCGCCATCATCGTGAGAAAATGAATTTCCAGTGGCATGACGGTGTACCGAAATTTGACGCGCTTTATAGTCAAGATCTGGAAGAATTATTCGGCCCTGCGCGACGTCCCGGAAGTGAACTGACGCAGCGGCATAAAGATTTAGCTTACTGTGTGCAGGATTGCTATGAATCGGTGGTTTTTGATCTGCTGGCGCAGTGGCATAAAACGACGGGGCTTGATGATCTGGCATTGGCAGGGGGTTGTGCCATGAATTCCGTGGCAAATGGGCGACTGTATGATAATACCGGGTTTCGCCGGGTGTATGTGCAGCCTGCTGCCGGGGATGCCGGTGGTGCACTTGGTGCAGCACTATGTGCACAGGCAGACTCTACAGAAGGTTTGCATCGTTCTCCCATGCTTCATGCTGCCTGGGGGCCTCAGTTTACGAATGATGAAATCAACGTGTTGCTTAAAACGCAGGAAACTGAACTGATCGCCCAGGCAGTACAGATATGTCAATATGATGCTGAAGGTTTGTTGTGCGAGGCAGTCGCCTCACTATTGAGTGAGGGGGGCATTGTTGGTTGGTTTCAGGGACGTATGGAGTGGGGGCCACGAGCATTAGGGCAGCGTTCCATACTGGCCGATCCGCGTCGTGGCGACATGCGGGAAATTCTGAACCTGAAGATAAAACGGCGTGAAAGTTTCCGGCCATTTGCGCCTTCAATCTTACGTGAATGTGTGGGTGAGTGGTTCGAATATGATGCGGATGTGCCGTTTATGATGAAAGTATTTACTATCCGTGCCGAACGTCGAGACCAGGTTCCCGCCGTGACCCATGTCGATGGCAGCGGGCGGTTACAGACCGTCAGTCGCGAACACAATGAACGGTACTACCGGTTAATCAAATGTTTCGCGACAAAAACAGGTGTGCCGATGTTGTTGAACACATCGTTTAATGAGAATGAACCGATTGTGTGCAGACCCCAGGAAGCGCTGGATTGTTTCTTGCGAACAGGGATGGATTGCCTTGTGTTAAACGATTTCGTACTGCGTCGCGCGAAGGAACAGTAACCGCACTCAAGACATTTAAAGTGCTGAAAGAATTAAATTACGCACGCAAAACCGTGCCGACAGTTTATGTCGAGTACGGCTCTTGATACCGTCTTTATGACCCCAGAGCAGGGCGTTTGTCAAGGCGTTTGCAGAATTGATTCATGTGCTAGTATCTGCCCATGCTTCACCTCGACTCTAAACAATCAAGCCCTTGGATCGGACCTGATCTACCTGCGCTGATAAGCCTGCACGAAAGTAATTATGTGCGATTACTGCGGTTGATACCGGACATCCGCGATCTGCAAGGCACGGTCGTTTCCAGAGTAAGTGGCGCCTTGGATCTCTACCTGAGTATCGATGAGCGTTACAAGTACACAACAAATCTGATGCTGACCTATAAATTTCATGATAACGATGCAATCGTGCTTGAACCCCGCGCAAGGATCTGTGTGTATCATGATGTGCGTGCTGCTGAACTATTGAGCCACTGCAGACGCCGCCGATCGAGAAAATTGTTTCCCTGGCGCAAGGGCAAAATGCCCGAATTGGAGCGTCGCTGGGAGATGAACCGATTTTTGTACAAGTGGTTGCGATTTTGCACCCATCAGGGGCATCTGATTTTGAACTGCAACGTTGACGTGACAACAGATCCTAGAGTTGATGTTACGCAAACCTCAAAGACGTAGTCTTTGACTGCAGCAATATTCTACAGCGATAGTCCGCAGGGGTTGTCGGGTGACACAATGATCTCTTGCGACATTTCTCTTTGTGCCCGATTTTCAATGATACGTGTGTGATAGCGTGAATCAATCTGAGTATGATTTAAATTCTCTAATAGAGTTGATGGCAAAATTACGCGCGCCGGTCGACGGTTGTCCCTGGGATCGGCGTCAAAACTTCCACACGATTGCACCCTATACCATTGAAGAGGCGTATGAGGTTGCCGATGCAATTGAGCGTGGCGATATGGATCAATTGCAGGATGAGTTGGGCGATTTATTATTCCAGGTCGTCTTTCATGCGCGTATGGCTGAGGAAATAAATAGCTTTGATATGACGGATGTCATCGGCGCGATCATGACAAAGATGCTGCGTCGTCATCCGCATGTTTTTGGGCCGACCGAGCCAGGGAATACGGGTGATTTGGAATCCTCCTGGGAGGCTATTAAAGCGGCGGAAAGAAATGCTGCGGGTAAAACAACAGACAGTTTGATGGATGGTATTGCTGGCGGAATTACCGGGTTGCAAAAGGCAGCGAAATTACAGAAAAAAGCGGCGCGGTGTGGTTTTGACTGGACTGAACTGCCACCCGTTGTCGCCAAGCTAGAGGAAGAAATTGGTGAACTTGAGGTTGCGATGGACCGCACAGATGAGGGTGCGAAACATGCCGTAAGCAGCGAATTGGGTGATGTGTTGTTCAGTGTGGTGAATCTGGCCCGCCATCTTGGCCTGGACGCTGAAACCTGCCTTGCAGCAGCAAATCACCGCTTCGAGTATCGATTTCGTGCTATGGAAGCTTCACAAGCACAAGGAGCCGCTGATCTTGGCCGCCTGAGTGCGGCCGAATTGGAACAACTATGGTGCATCGCCAAGCAGCGAGAGGCTGAGCAAAAAATTCGGTGAAAATGTTGCGTTACGCTAATCCTGGGCAAATTCATGTCCCCGGGCCGGGTTCAGCAGGAATTTTTATACTAAAGTCAATCCTGACACCATCACCACTGGC
>CAZAWX010000258.1:0-5485 GCA_964488985.1 uncultured Ectothiorhodospiraceae bacterium | reverse complement strand
TATCCATCGTGCTGGATCATAAATGCAACGCATCCACACAGGCCGATAGGCTGTTAAAATCTCCATCTTTCCCAACAAAATACCCGACCACATGCAGACCACCACACCCAGTCATCTCAACAAAACGATTGCACTGGTCAGTACCGGGCATTTCTTCAGCCACTTTTATATGCTCCTGCTGCCGCCGCTGTTTCCGCTTCTGCACGATGCCTTCGATGTTAGTTATACCCAGCTTGGATTTGCCATCACCGTCTACAGCCTGACCACGGCACTGACCCAGGTGCCGGCGGGATTCATGGTGGATCGCTATGGCGCCCGTTGGATCCTCATCGCGGGTCTGGTAGCCGAATCCCTGGCCATCATCTTTATCGGCTGGCTGCCGAACTTCACGGCGTTGTTATGGTTGATGGTGCTGTCGGGACTGGGCAATGCCGTATTTCATCCCTGTGATTACACGATTTTAAATGCCACAGTTCCTGCGAACCGGATCGGCCGGGCATTTTCAATTCATACTTTTTCCGGCTTGTTGGGTTCGGCGGTTGCTGCACCACTGGTGGTCTATCTGGCCACCTGGACGCATTGGTCCACGGCGCTGATTCTGTGCGGTTCAGCAGGGATGCTCGTCACTGTGGTGATGACTTTCCAGGCCGGAATACTCAATGCGAATTCAGATCTGACTCCAACGGTGAAAAAACCCCGTGGCGTCAACGGCAAACTGCTGACCCGGGCGCCTGTGTTGCTCGCCCTGTTGTTTTTTGTCGGCCTGGCCGTATTCGGTAACGGCATCACGAAATTCGGCATAACTGCCCTGGAAATGGGCGGCCAGGCAAGCCTGCAAACGGCAACGCTGATGATTTCCGTCTATCTTTTTACGGCTCCGGCAGGGGTATTAATTGGTGGCTGGATTGCAGATCGAATCCATCGGCACGATCAATTTGTTTGTGCCTGCCTGGGCATCGTAGCGACGTGCACATTCTTAATCGCCTGGCTGTCACCGGGACCGGCGCTACTAATCGTACTGTTTGCTGTTGCGGGGATTTGCAGTGGCTGTGTTTCACCGTCAAGAGACATGATGATCCGTGCTCTGACGCCTGCCGGACAGTCAGGAAAAGTGTTCGGCTTTGTTTCAACGGGTTTTAATATTGGCGGGATCCTGGCGCCACCGTTGTTCGGCTATATTCTCGATAGCGCCAACCCGGGCCTGTTATTCCTGGTTGCCGGTGTATTCAGTCTGGCTACCCTGTTGACGGTTTACCTTACGGGCCATACCAGCCGCAGGCAGGACGAACTTCAGGCTGCCACCTCCCTTTGAGGCATGTTCACTCCTCGATCAAGAGGCGATCTGCTTGCGCAGTGTCGAGCGCCCAACCGCTTTTATAACGGCGCCACAACACTGCCAGCCCGTAGAGTATGACCCCAACAGCCAATGCCGGGCGCGTATAACCGCCCATCATGAACAACGGCACTGAGACTACAAAGCAACCTAATGGAAGGTAGAACAGGGTCCACTTTTTACGTCCATGCTGGCTTTGAAAAATTGGGAAAAATGCTGAGAACAATGCCACAAGTAGAAAAAACAACGACCAGGGCCGGGTCAGAAAAAGCGAATAATCCGAGGATATCGCCACTGCCCTGGCTAAGTTCAACTCAGCTATGTTGCCCAGTACAACACCCAGTATCATTGGTGCCAGGGGAAAACCGAATTGCCGCATTAAGAAGCCGACAATACCAAACCACCCCAACGTCCACAGATCGAAGGTGACATTGTTAAGCGCAAAGACGCCGATCCCACAGAAACCGAGAATGATGCTCGCCAGCATGTACATGCGGATCCGGGTCACCAGCACAAACACCCGCAACATGACCGATTGCATCGTAATCATCATGAAGGTAGCGAGAAAAAAAGCCAGAAATATTGAATAGGCCAGGATCGGATTTTCAGTGATAAAACTCGGGCTGGGCACAACGTCGTTGATCAGCAACGCCCCCAGCATCACGGCCGCGGTCACATCACCCGGAATACCCAAAGCCATCAAGGTGATCAATGCGCCACCTTCAACCGCGTTGTTGGAGCTTTCCGGAGCAATGATGCCTTCGGGTATTCCGGTGCCAAATTTTTCTGGTTCAGGATAGGCTTTTTTCGCCTGATCATAGGCTAAAATATTGGCAACCGATCCCCCCGCGCCCGGGAGTATTCCGGTGAAAACTCCGATGATGGAAGATCGCAACAACACCGGCCAACGCTTCAAAATAACCCCAATCGCCCGGCGGTGTTCGATTTTGGCTTTAACCGTACCACGCTCAGTCAACGACTTGCGCGCTGTTTCCGGATCCCGGACATCACTAAGAAGCTGGGAAAAAGCAAATAGACCGATGAGCACGGCGATAAAATCAAACCCCTGTAATAAAATGTCGGTACCGAAATTAAAGCGCGCCATACCGACCGCTTCATCCTCACCGACAGTGCGGACCAATAACCCCAGTGCTCCTGCAATCAAGCCTTTGATGAGGTGCTTTCCGGACAGGCTGGCGGTTATCGTCAATGCAAACATCACCAACATAAAATAATCCCAGGGCTGAAATTCGAGGCCAATCCGGGCCAGTTGTGGTGCCAAAGTCATCAGGCATATGGCACTGAAAATACCCCCAAAAAAAGACGACCAGACGCCGATGCCCAAGGCCAGTCCCGGTTCGCCATTACGGGCCATGGGAAAGCCGTCGAAGGTGGTAGCGACCGAAGATGGAGTACCGGGGATCCCGGTTAATATTCCCGCCATCAAGCCTCCAGACAACCCGCCCACCAGAACGCTGACCATGGTCGCCAGGCCCTGCTCCGGCGGCATGGAAAAAGTAAAAGGCAACGTCAACACCACCGCCATGGCAATGGTAAATCCCGGTATTGCCCCGGCAATCAAACCACCGGCAACACCCATCATCATCAAAAGCAGTGTTTTGACTTCAAATATCGCCCCGAAGGCACCATAAATATTTTCAAGAATCATGGGCGGAATTTCATGCGGCGAAGGGGCTGTAAATGATTCCATCGGGCAGCATAACGCCGAGCCCGAAGGTAAACAGGCTCCACATGGCGCCTATGGTAAGAATGGCAAGTACTAAATGAATTAACAGTTGTCGCGGGGCCCATCCACCCAACAGGCACATCAGCAGAAAAACAAAACTGATACCGCCGATTAACATCCCCAAAACAGGCAGGCTGGCCAGAAAAGCGAAAAACATGGCGAAACAGATGATTGGGTTGCGCCAATAGGCAAAAAAACCAATCCAGCCGACCTCCTTGATTGCGGGCGTTTCCTGATCCAAATCCGGACCGGCTCGCAGAGATTGAAACAGGTAGATAAAAGACAGCAGTGTTAAAACCGCGATCACCAACCTGGGCCAGGTTGAGGGCATCAACACACCGTAATCCGGTTGGCGAATATCAAAACTGGCCCAGAACAAGACACCACAACCCACCAGCAGGGCAATGGCAAGCACACTATCGCGGTTGATTCTTTGCATGGCGGTGTAAAGCAAATCAGGACACAGCCGACATGTGGCAGGACAGCACTGCCCTGCCACGTCATTATAGGACTATGTTTGTGGATGAAGTTTTACTTGCCCCAGCCCATTTTGTCGGCAATCTGTTTGAACTCCTTGAAGGACGTGTCGATCCAGGCTTGATACCCCTTGGGCCCGACAAATGCCACGCCGGTTCCTTTCGCCACCATCTGTTTTTTTAAATCAGGATCTGCGGCGGCTTTCTTAAGCACACCCGCCCAATAATCAATGGCGGCCTTCGGTGTTCCTTTCGGAGCCACGACACCGCGCTTTATTGAGAAGGACAGATCCACGCCCATTTCCTTCAGGGTGGGAAGATTCGGCAGGGCCGGATCACGTTTATCCGCCGCAATGGCATAGGCCTTGAGTTGGCCGGATTCGATGTATTTACGCCCGGATGCAATGTTCAACCCACCCAGTGTGATGGCGCCGGAAAGCAATGCCGTCATGCGTTGGCGTGTGCCATCAAAGGGGACAAATTTAAATTTCATGCCGGTTTTTTGTTCCAGTTGCAGCCAGGTGAACTGACTTGTGGAACCGAAGGTCGCGCCGGTGGGAATCGTCCCCGGCGCCGCCAGTACGCCTTTTTGAAAATCAGCGTAGTTATCCCAGGGGGCCTTCGCCGAGGCACCAATAATGTCCGGGGTGTCGGTGAGCAAGGCAATGGGGTCAAACGCATCGAACTGGAATTTGATACGGCCATTAAAATAACTGGTCAGGGCGCTTTGATGGATAGCAAAAAGTGTACAGCCATCCGGCTTTGCCTTGGCCGCTTCCTTGGCACCCTTGTTGCCGCCCTGGCCCGGAATCGTCACCACTTTTAATTTTGGCGAGACGCCCATCTTGGTAATGGTTTTCTCAAAGATTGAAAACAGCACATGCGTACCACCACCGGCTTTCCAGGGCACAATCAGTTTTGCCGTGCTACAGGGTAATTTGGCCGCAGCGGCCAACCCTGGCGTCAAGACCCCGGCTATCGCGAGTACCGAGACCGTGCCGACAAACTTGTTTTTGTTTTTGATTTTCATGAACTCCTCCTTTGCTTTAAAACGACTGATCGCAAACGTGTGCCTGCAATCATTGGATGTCAGTATAAACGACAATCCTGGTCATGTTCCGATAACCAGCGGTGCAACCATTGATCTGAGTGTGGCGAGAATACTTTGCGCCACGATTCGACCGCTGCGCGGATTTTCCTGGCTTGGAATGTTTTCGATTTTAAGGCTCAAATTTGCGCTGTCCGAGACCACCTCTATGGTGTGGATATTGTTACTGATCCCTGGATCCGCCCAGATCTCCAACTCGGTACGCTCCGGCCCAATCCCCACCAGCCCCACTGCGGCCGCCACATTGACATTGGCTGGAAATCCTCTTGCACCTTGTGCCGCTGTGCCCTTGAAGACCCGCACCGGTTGTTTGATTACGCTCAGGTCAATCTTGTGCTCTGCCAGATAGGGCGCACCGTCAAGTCCGGCAGGTGGTTTACGGGTCATCATCCGCACGGATTCGATGTTGCCCTCAGCAGCCGCCTTAATGGCATCCAATCCCAGGATGGCACCACTTGGCACATGAATTCTGGCCTTGCTGGTTCGTGCCAGATCGATGAGATCCATATTGTCCAGCAAGGCCCCCACACTGATTGGCACAAAGGTGCGGCCAGCTCGTAGCGCTGGTTCCGAGATGCGCCTGAACACCTGTGCTGGTGCACACTCCACGACAATCTGCGCGTGTTCTGCCAGTGATTCGAGTGGCAGCAAACGAATATTGCCGCCCAGTTCAACCAGTCGTTGCCGGGCGCTTTCAGTATCGCGAGCCGATACGGCCACCAGTTCCAAACCGTCGATGCCCTGGACAAGGCGCTTCGCCAACGCCATGCCTACTGCACCCATACTCGCGAGTGCCACCGTGCGTACCAGTGTCAACAGCA
>CAZAWX010000257.1:0-5520 GCA_964488985.1 uncultured Ectothiorhodospiraceae bacterium | reverse complement strand
TAGTTGCGTGTCCCGGCTGCAGTGGTCCGGCTGAGCCGTAATCCTGTGCCATCGTAGGTGAACGTCTTGGTACCTGCACCGGTTAGTCGGGATGCCAGGTCCCAGGTATAGGCCGTAGCCCCGTCATTGGTCACCCGGCCCAAGCCATCATGGGAAAAACCGGCTGTCGCAATTTGAGATGCCACATCAAAGGTGTTATTTGAAGTTGTCATCCCGGTTGCTGTTGTGACGGATGGCATGCTTCGGCTGGCAGATGTGATTCGGCTATTGGCATCGCGCGTCAGCACATTGCTGGCAAGACGGCCATCGCGTATGCTGATGACCTGCCCATCCCTGTCATACCGATAGATCGTTGTCACACGATTGGGTCGTTTGATGGATGTTAAACGATTATCTGCATCATAGGTGAAACGCGTGACTCCGCCAGTCCAGTCTTTCACAGTCAGAAGATTGTTATTCTTGTCATAGGTATAGCGAACCGTTTTTCGTACACCATAGGTCATGGCCCTGATACGGCCTCCGGCATCATAAGCAATACGGATACCATTGCTGACCACGATGCGCCCCAGCTTGTCCCGAACAAGCCTGGTTCCATTGCTTGTGAGCAAGCGATCTTCTGCATCGTAGGTGTAGTTCAGGGCCGTACCATCGGAATAATTGCGGCTGGTGACATTGCCATTGGCATCATAGGACACAGTGAGTGTGCCCAGTGCCCCGGGGAAAGTCACCGTACTGACACGGTTACGGTTGTCATAGGCATATGTCGTGGCATTGGCCAACGGGTCAGTCGAAGCGGTGAGCCGGCTTCCCGGATCAAAGGCATGCAGCCAGTTGTTGCCGTTGGGGTCGGTGATTTGGGTAAGATTGCCCAGCGCATCGCGGGTATAGGTGGCGCTGATACCCGTCGGCAGCGTACGTCCTGTCAGCAGACCGCGTGCATCATAGGTGCTGGACGTGATATTCCCCAACGGGTCAGTCACACGCGTTGGTCGGTTCATCGAATCATAGGCAATCCGTACACGGTTCTTCAACGGGGAGGTAATGCCGGTGATTCGGCCCATATTGTTGGAGGCGAATGTTGTGGTATGCCGTAACGGCGTGGTCGTACTGGCGATAATGCCTTCCGAATCATAACTCCGCTTCCACACTTTGCCTCGTCCATCCGTCAGCGAAATCAAACGGTTCATCGAATCATAGCCAAACCTGGTCAAGACCCGATTTCGGTCAATCCTCTGAGATACTCGCCCCAGAGCATCGTAACGGGTTATCGCCAGTTTTCTGTTGGCATCAACCACCCTGCTTACACGATCCATTTTGTCGTAAACAAAACGGGTTAAAGCACCCGTGCGATTTTTGATGCTACGAACCTTTCCGTTGGCATTCCAGCCAAAACGCGTCACACCGGCACGGCTATCGGTTACGGTGATCGGATGATTTATTGCATTATAGGTCGTTGCTGTAGTACTGCCATCAGCATAAGTTGTGGTGATTGGACGACGGAATGCGTCATAAGCAACACGTGTAATATTACCGAATGGATCGCTACGTGTGGCCAGCGTTCCATCGGCATTGTAAGTGTTTGTGTCGACCCCACCCAGGGGATTGGTAGATGTTAACATCTGACCACGGGCATTATAGGCGAAGTTGAATGTATTGCCGCCCTGATCGGTATGCGACGTAACATTGCCATTGGCATCTCGAATAAAGGTATCCATCGTACCATCGGTATGGGTGATGCCATTGCGATCAAACAGTGTGATGCCGGATGGCATAAGGCGTGGAACAATAGTGTAGCTTGTAAGAAGCCCATTGGCATGCCTGATGGAGCTTATCTGACTACTGGCTGCATTCCAGATAAAGCGCGTTGTCGCACCCAGTGAATCGGTTACGCGGCTGCGCTGACCTGCCGCATTATAGCCAAGCGCTACCGCTGTCTTGTCGCGGCGATTGACTCTGTTTAGCGTACCTTGCGCTGAATGCGTATGCACCATACGTTTGCGCAGGGCATTGGTTACCACTGTCCTGCCGCCAACATAACGTAGCGTCGTTTTGTTGCCCAGTGCATCCGTCTGTGTAGCTACTTTCTTGGCTGCATTATATGTCTGACGAAAAGGGATGTTACCTGCGGGACGTGTTCTGGAGGTCATCAATCCACCTGCTGCATAGCTGTAGGTTGTCACCTTGCCCAACAGATTGGTGACACGGGTCAGGTTGTTTCCTGTATAGCCAAAGCTGACATTTCTGCCCAAGCCATCATTTACACCCGTGAGCTTGCCGGCCACGTTGTATGTGAAATTCAATACCCTGCCCAAGCCATCGGATACACGCGTCAACAGACCCCCCGCATTATAGCTCAGCGTATGCGTATTGCCGTGATTGTCTGTAATCGATAGCAGTCGTCCGACAGCACTGAATACGTAACTGCGCTGTTCCTCCGGATCAAGCAGTGTGAAGTTGCCCGTAATAAAACTCGAGACCAGTTGATAGGCGATATCCGTACGCCCGGCCAATGTCCAGCTGGCACCAACCTTGTTGAATTTGATTCGGCGTCCGTTATTGCTGAAGATATCGGCTGTTGTTGCGGTGCTATTCAGTGTCCACTCAAAATTATGACGCCAGTTCAGGCCAAGGCTGCCAGTGATATTTGCGGCTTTCAGACCCGATCCGTAATAACGGGAAAAGAACAGTGGCATCGGTCCACCCAGAGACATATCCGGCTCAGAATGTTTGAACAGTTCACCTGTAAAGGTGTTGATAGGATCATCTGAACTTCCACTCCATTTCGCATCGCCAGAGGTGATTATCCCCTTTGCATTGACCGTGACGGGGAGCGTGAATGTCCCAGCGGAGGGGGGGCATGTCCATGACAGAGTGATCGTTGTGGTTCCGGCTTTTTTTGCCGTAACCGTGAATGTCTGTGCAGCAGCACCAATCGTTGTTGCTGCAGGGGCAACCGTGGCAACTGCCGGATTAGCGCTAGTCGCAGTAACGCTGGCAACACAAAACGCCGAACATGCCATTGTGAAGGTGCCTGTTGTTCCGGCATCCAAAGTTTTTAGTGGTGTTGGCGGATTACATGCATGGGCAGAAGAGGCAAAGCCAAATAAAAAAACAAGGGCACTGCAAATAAATGCAATGCCCTTGAGCCTGGCTAACCATCGTACTGTCAACCTGTTAAGAAAAAAAAGTAGATACATTGACAGCTCATTGGGTGGTTTAGGTGTCCGGATAGGTGTTTTATAATTCATACGCGGGCCCCTTCAACACAACGACTCAATAAAATACAGATTGATTCTATGATGTACACAGAAAAGTCGTTTGAACATAAACGATAAACATCAAAATGTCAAGAAATAGTCTTTTCCAATATGAAATGCGTCTGAAAAATCTGATGGTTCTGTCCAGCATAAGGGGATGCTGGTACAGATGGATGAGACACGGATTAAGACACTGGAAGATATAGCGCATTTTCTGGATGGTACGACCGAGGCCTGCCTGGTGCTTCAGGGCAGCAAGGATGATGCCTACGCATGGATAGAACGTACGCTGGTGCGGTTTCGCTTCCTGTGTTGGGCAAAAAGCAGAAAGGTCTTGTGCTGCGCTATATCGAACGGTTGTCGGGCTATACCAGGCAACATGTGACGAAACTGGTTAGCCAGTATCGCAAGAGTGGGCACATTCGTCGCAGGCAGCGTACGCTCCGGGGCTTTGAGCCGAAGTAGACAAAGGCGGAATTAGCCTGCTGGCGGATGTGGATCGTATCGTGGATGACGCATCCGGTACGATGGTCAGAGCCTTCTGTCGGCGGATGTTTGAGGTGTATAGCGACCAGCGCTTTGCCCGTCTTTCCGGCATTTCGGTGTCGCACCTGTACAATCTGCGTAAGAGCAAGCCCTATCAACGCTGTCGTCGCAAGTTCACCAAGACCAGAGGGGTCAAGGTGAATATCGGCGAACGCTGGAAACCGCAGCCATGTGGCAACCCCGGCCATCTGCGCTTGGACAGAACCCAAAGGCAGCATGAAATCAATCTCCATGCTGCCAAATTTCAGACGCATTTATGGATTGGAAAATACTGAAATATTTTGGGAGTAGAAGCCTTTTCCAAGGGCCAATTCGCTGGACTAACGCCTTTCTCATCGGCATGATTTACAATCATCCATGAACTGTTAAAAAAGGAGATCACTATGCGTTGGTCAGAAACATCAGATATTAGCAAATCAGCCTTTCACCGCAAAAAAATCACTGTAGTTGGGGCTGGTAATGTGGGTGCCACCGCTGCATTTCTGGCGGCTCAGAAGGAACTGGCCAATATTGTCATGATTGATGTCATGGACGGGATTCCACAGGGAAAAGCGCTGGATATGTTTGAATCTTCGCCCATTCTCGGTTTTGATGCGCTGGTACATGGGGCACAGGATTATGCCGATACTGCCGATTCCGATTTGGTGATTATCACTGCCGGCATCGCCCGTAAGCCCGGCATGAGCCGAGATGATTTACTCAATATTAATGTCAAAATTGTTTCGGAAGTCACATCGAATATCGTCAAATACTCTCCAAACTGCATTATTCTGGTGGTCACCAATCCGCTTGATGCCATGGTATATACAGCTTTGAAAGTCTCGGGATTTCCCAAACAGCGTGTGATTGGCATGGCTGGCGTTCTCGACTCGGCGCGTATGCGCGCATTCATTGCGCAGGAGATGCAGGTTTCGATTGAGAATGTTGCGGCCTGTGTGCTCGGAGGTCATGGCGACACCATGGTTCCGGTGCCGCGTTATTCGACTGTAGCCGGTATCCCGATCACCGAATTGATGGATGCAGAGCGTGTGGCTTCAATTTGCGAGCGCACGGCAAAAGGCGGCGCTGAAATTGTCGAATTACTGAAAACCGGCTCGGCATTTTATGCGCCGGGTGCATCCGTGGTGCAAATGGCCGAAGCGATTATTAAAGATAAAAAACGTATCCTGCCCTGCGCCGCCTATCTGGAAGGCGAATACGGTGTGGATGGCTACTATATGGGTGTGCCCTGTAAACTGGGGCGCAGTGGCGTTGAATACATCATCGAATTAAATCTGACAGATGAAGAATCAGAGGCACTGGCGCATTCCATGCAAGCAGTAAAAGATTTGGTCAAAACTGTGGATGCCTTCGGGCATTTTTAAGCATAGTTGTCGCGGGGGCGTTTAGATGAATATTCATGAATATCAGGCCAAGGCCGTGATGGCGTCATTCGGCGTACCGGTTCCTCAAGGGGTTATGGCATTGTCGGTTGCCGAGGCGGTGGCTGCTGCCGAATCGCTGGGCGGTTCCGTTTGGGTGGTGAAAGTCCAGATTCATGCGGGAGGACGCGGCAAAGCCGGCGGGGTGCGCTTATGCCATTCGCTGGATGATGTGATACATGTTGCGGATGATCTGCTGGGTTCGGTGCTGGTCACGAAACAGACAGGAACGTCTGGCAAACGGGTGAACCGGATTTATATCGAGCAAGGCCTGAATATTGCACGCGAATTTTATT
>CAZAWX010000256.1:0-5531 GCA_964488985.1 uncultured Ectothiorhodospiraceae bacterium | reverse complement strand
GCAATAAAAAATACCCACCGAAAATGCGCTTCCGAAATCCTGCGCCTGAAGCATTGACCAATAATCAGACCTGCATGCGCAGGTATTACCGCCAGAGCTAAAACCAGACCAAGCTGGATTGTCAGAATACTGTTGCTCTGCAACGCCAATGCCAACGCCAAAGTGGATACTGTGAACAGCATTCCCATCGCCTGCACGAGCATGTCCCTTGACAACCCGAGACTTTGTAAATACATCACGCCCCCCTGCGAGCAGAAAGGTTCCAGCAACAGCGACGACGGTAGTCGAATCAAACATTGCGTTACATCTACTGCGCATCTGCAGATAATGCCCGCCATTGCGCAAAGGAAATTCGCCTGCCCGGATAAGCCGGGTTTTTCAGTGGCCAGCAATCGGCAATCCAGGCTTCCACTGTTGCAAACAGGTGATCGTCCAAACCTTCTGCAACCCGCGATTGACGTACCCACATCGAAATTTCCGCGCCATAACCCGAAACACGCGTCGGATAGATATACACGCAGCCAACGATTTCTGATTCGTCGAGACTCACAACCGTATATGCGAAGGATGTTCGCAACTGAAATTCCGTCTGATGCCAACCAAGCTCTATGATGTTCTGCTCCAGGGTCAAGCCCAATGGCCACTCGCCACCTGGATTATGCACGCTGCGTAAACGGTCTTGACTGGTCATCACAGCATCATAATCCTTAACTGCATCGTTAATCGTCAGGGGTCGAAGGCGCAGGTGCTCTGTTTGTAACACGTCGGGGATGTCAAAATCTGCTGGCACGAGAGGCAGGTTGTACACAATTATTCCTTGGTGAAGGTTAGGTGGTTACATTTATAATCCGCACAATAGCAGCACGGCAGCGGGAATCATCGACAAAAAAAGTGGCTCCAATTTCCAGCCACTCAATTTGCACCACACTCGTATTCAGGAAAGGCCTTTAGCCCCCATCGACGATAAACAGCGTGCATTCGGCATTCTCCAGGCGTAATTTTTTTATCGGTGCATAGTCTTCCGAGTCCACAAATTCCTGCGCACGTTTAACATCGGGGAATTCAATAATGACAATTCTGGTGGGCGTCCAAAGCTCAGCTTGCCGGACATCCATCGCCCCACCCCTGACTCGATAAATCCCACCGTACTTTTCAGCGACAGGCCTCGCCAGCTTTTTATACTCCTCATATATTTCAGCATTAGTGATCTTGGTGTCTACAACTATGTATGCGCTCATTTACTGTTCTCCTTGATTAACACCTATCGTCTGGTAGGGCGGCGACTACGTGACGCAGTCTGGTTATGCCCGCACGGACACTCAAATACGACCCAATGATGATTATATCGATGAGCAGGACTGAGAGGTAATGTACCCACTTTTCAGACTTGCGCGCCAGACCTGCGGTCGGCCGTTGCCTGGCATAAATTTCGGGCTGCAAAAACACAATAATGCGAAGTTTTCGATAAACCAATACCGAAGATGCAAACATCAGTTAAGATCGAGCGGTTCATACACAGCCACAGGAGATGATTTAATCATGAAAACACCCTATCGGATTGCCGCTATCGCGGCTGGAATGATGTTCGGCCTTTCGGCGTTTGCTGCCACCACCGTGATGCGCGTGAGTCATCAATTACCGCCCAAGCACCACATCGCCAAACAAATTGATGCCTGGGCTGCGAACATTGAGAAGTTTTCGAACGGCAGTATCGACGTACAAATGTTCGGCGCCAACCAGGCCTTTGGCGCCAAACAAAACTATCCGGCTGTTGCCAAGGGCGACATGGAAGCGGCATTTTCGGTCAATTTCCAATGGGGCAAAACTATCCCGGCAATGAATGTGACGCTTAAGCCTTATTCGGTTACAGATCTCAATGTCCTGAAAAAATGGCCTGGCTCAGCGCCAGCGGCCTACCTGGATGGTCTGCTGTTGAAGAAAGGCGTCAGGAACGTTGTGTGGATGTTCACCACCCGCATGTCTGCTTACACCTCCAAAGGCAAGGCCCTTGTCAAACCTGAAGATTTCAAGGGCATAAAAATTCGCGGTCTGAATAAACTGGTGGACGCGGGACTCAAAGCGCTCGGGGCCGCCCCCTCGGCCATGTCAGGCTCCAAAGTCTATAACGCACTGCAAACCGGCGTTATCGACGCGGGACTGACCGACATATCGGCCGCCTATTCACGCAAGTATTACGAAGTCCAGGATCATGTCACAGTTTCACCTCTGTTCAGTGTGTTCTTCCATGGCTACGTCAATCCGAAATGGTACGACAGCTTGACCAATGCACAGCGTGCAGCCATCAGCAAGGCCAGTGCTATCGCCGCTAAAGCTGCCCTTGACGCCACTGAGGAATCTGCAGCCAAGGCACCCGGTCAGTTACGCGAGAAGGGCATGGCTGTACACATCCATACTCCCAAAGAAATTGCAGCCATGAAGGCCGTTATGGATCCGGCCTTCAGCAAAGCCTTCGACACAGCAACCAAGGGCGAGGGAAAGAAACTTCTGGACATGATCGCCAACATGTAGGCGCAGTCCATGAACCTGACACACAAGGCCGGAAACGGCCTTGTGTCTTTACTTGATAACGTTGATCGTCGGCTTGCGCTCGGCTGCGCTGCTGTGGGGGCGATGCTGGTATTGGTTACTGTGGCCTTGGTCACTTATAGCGTTTTCATGCGTTACCTGCTCAATATCCCCCAGACCTGGACCGATGAACTGGTCGGATATTTCCTGGTGTATATCGTGATGTTGGGGGTGGCCGAGAGCTTGCGCCGGGGCGATCATATCGGCGTTGACTTAATCACCGAACACCTGCCCTGCAAAGTGCGAAAGGCAATGGATATCTGGGGTATGGTGGCCGTCATTGCGATGGCGCTGGCCATGCTCTACAGCAGTTATCTGATGGTGGCATTCAGTTACCAGGTGAACCTTTATTCCGATGGCTATGTCGAGGCGCCGCTGTGGATTCCACAAGCGGCGTTGCTGCTTGGCTACGGCTTGCTGGCGCTATCGGCGCTAAACCGCCTGTTGCGCCTGGTGCTGGATCTGCCATTGCCAAAATGATGCGATGACACTGCTACTGATCCTCCTTGCCCTGGTGGCATTGCTGCTCACCGGTCTGCCAATTTTTGCCGGCCTGGGGCTGATCTCGATTGGCTTGCTGTGGGGCGTGGAAGGACATGTCAGCAGTCTCGGCGATATTGTCTTCGGTAAACTTGACGTCTACCTGCTGGTGGCAGTGCCGATGTTTGCTTTCATGGCCCACGTCATGATCCGCGCGCGGGTGGTCGATGATCTCTACAATACGGCCTACGTGATGGTCCGTCACCTGCCAGGGGGCCTGGGCGTTGCCACTGTATTGTCATGTACCGTATTCGCCGCAATCTCCGGGTCATCGGTGGCCACAGCCCTGACAATCGGCACCACCGCCATCCCGCAGATGCGCCGCTTCGGCTACCGGCCACGGGAAATTTACGGTGCAGTCGCAGCGGGCGGCACATTGGGCATTCTGATCCCGCCTTCCGGGCCGATGATTCTCTATGGCGTCGTGGCGGAAGCCTCAATCGGTGCGCTGTTCATCGCCGGGTTGATCCCCGGACTGATCCTGTCGCTGACCTTCGCCGTGTACTGCATGATGCGTAATGCCGGTTACGCCGATATCAGTCGTGAACCACGCGCCGAATTCGTCGAAGTCGTGCGCGCACTGCGCAAGGCATTCTGGGCTCTACTCTTGCCACCCATGGTACTGGGTGGCATGTACTTCGGCGTTTTCACGCCGACGGAGGCCGCCGGAGCGGGTGCAACGGCCTCGCTACTGATTGCGGTACTGGTCTACCGCAACTTCGGCTGGCGGGATCTATACCTGGCCGCCTATGAGACGACGCGCATGACCGCCATGTTGTTCATGATCCTCGCTGCCGCAGCGATTTTTGGCCATGTACTGACGGTCATGAGTCTGCCCGCACAACTGGTGCAATCGGTTACCGACGCCGGCATTGGTCCCATGGGATTTATCCTCGCGGTCATGGCGGTGATCTTCGTGCTCGGAATGTTCCTGGAGACCATTGCCATCATTCTTGTCACGACCCCTATTGTCATGCCGGTACTGGATACGCTGGGTGTCGACCCGGTCTGGTACGGCATTTTGCTGATGATCAATCTGGAACTGGCACTCATCACACCGCCGGTAGGCATGAACCTGTTCGTCATCAAAGGTATTGCCCGTGCACCCATGAGCGATATCATCGCTGGCATACTGCCCTATGTCGCGTTGATGATGCTGGGATTATTTCTCGTTCTCCTCTTCCCGCAACTGGCCCTGTGGTTACCGAGAACCATGGGCTACGGATTGTAACTGTGCGGTATCGGAGTGCGCCGCGAAGCGGTCGCAAGCAACAGATCTGACACACCGTAAACCCCTCCCTTGGAGTCCAGTCGCAGCCGCCATAGCGCTCACGGTCTGCTCTGGTCCTTGCGCCCGCCTGCCGACTACAGTGCTACAGTGATCAGGGATGTACGCGCAGGTACTCAGACGATATGTTCTGGACCTTCCAGGGTTTCTTTGAGGTAGCGCGAGGACTGATCGTTGACGCTGGTGACCGCTTTACCGTCGATATAGATAGCATCGACTTTGTCATTATAAAAACACAGCAAATCTTTCAGCTTCGCGACTTCGGGCAGCGGATCCGGGTAACTCCAGACCAGATCATCACACACCCTGGCCCCGGCACTGACGGACCAGTAACTCGCCCGTCCTTTGTAGGGGCAACAGGTCGTTGTAGTAGTGGGCTTAAGTTGTGCCATGCGAATGTCACTCGCCGGCAGGTAGTAGCGGGTTGGCATGCCGGTTTCAAAGACCAGGGTGGCATTGGTACTGTGCGCGATCACTTCACCATCAAATACGACTTTGACCTCACGGTTACTGTTAATCGCATCAACACGCTTGTACGGATCCCGGGGATGAACAAAGATTTCCTCCGCTTCTTCAAACCAGTGATCCATTTTATTCCAGTAACAGGCGACCAACCCTTGCAGCGCCGCCACCTCGGCGAAGGGAGCCTCATAACTCCAGAGCGCATCTTCAACCTTGCCTCCTGCTGTTTCGATTGACCAGTAGCAGGCTTGGCCTTTGAAGGGACAGAAGGTGCGCTGTGCGCTACGCTTTAACAGATCCATCCGCGTATCCTCGCGGGGAAAATAATAAACAGGAACGTGATGACTCTCACGCACCAGCACCGCATTGGTGCTGTTTACAATCGTCTCGCCAGCAAATTCAACACGGACCTGGCGGGGACTGTTTTCAATATGAACCTGGTAACCCGGGTGCTTTGCAAACCCGGGGGATTTCTTGGCTGTTGTGGCCATCTTTAATACAACACCTGCATGGACATGATGGAGTGTCTGCAACCATAGCACCTTAACCTGCATTATTCATGAACACCCGGCTGCGGAAGCGGATCTGTCTGCATCTACAGTGTTGCACGAGAAAATTCCTGCTCAACGTACAGACAGTACGCCTTCGCAGGAAT
>CAZAWX010000255.1:0-5533 GCA_964488985.1 uncultured Ectothiorhodospiraceae bacterium | reverse complement strand
GACGGGACTGAACCAGGCTTTTGTCATCGACCAGGCCACGCGAGACCGGCTCGTCACCGAGGACCCTCGCAGCGCCGAAATCATCAAGCCCTGGCTGCGCGGGCGGGACCTAAGACGGTGGAAAGTTGAACCTTCCGGACTGTGTCTCCTTTATGTTCCATGGGATCTTCAAATTGAAGAGTATCCAGCTGTATACAAACACTTGCAAAGATACAAGAAACGATTGGCCGCGCGTCCTGAAGTCAAGGAAGGTAGGTTCCCCTGGTATGCTCTGAGCCGCTACGGTTCCAAGTTCGCGGATCATTTCGAGAAGCCGAAGATACTGTACCAGGAGATCGCAACTTATCAATCCTTTGCGTTCACTGAAGAGCCGTTCTATCTGAATAACAAATGTTTCTTCATTCCTACGACCGACCTGACCTTGTTAGCCCTACTCAACTCGAGAGTGGGCTGGTTTGTCTTAGGGCATGTAGTATCCAAACTCCAGGGAGGGGCTTATGCAATGCAGAGCCCTTATCTTAGCGTATTCCCTGTTCCTGCCACCACAACTGAACAACGTACGGCAATCGAAGTCATCGTGCGCAGGATACTGGATGCCGGCGGCGCGGGACCGCAGGTCGCAGAGCGGGAGCAGGAGTTGAACGCATTATCGTACGAAGTATATGAGCTATCTGTTCAAGAGATCAACCTAGTCGAGCAAGAGATATGATCATCGAATTTGAGGAAGGACAGCCAGCATACTGCATCACAAAAGTACGCCAGGAGCTCATGCTCCTCTGGCAAATCGACAGGTTACTAGACTAGAATCGAGCACACGAGGCAAATTTGCATGGGTTTGTATCGTATCTACATTGACGAAGTGGGCAACCATGACATGGTTCATGCAGATGACCCCAACCAACGGTTCTTGGGGCTGACGGGGGTAATTCTTGAATCTGACTACACCTTACATGTGCTCAAACCTGAAATGGATGCCATTAAAGCTACTTTCTTCCAAACGGATCCTGATGAGCCTATCATCTTCCACCGCAAAGAAATGGTGAATCGACGCCGGCCTTTCCAGGCATTGCGTGACCCTGACGTTGAACAGCAGTTCAACGCAACATTACTCGAGGCACTGGAGCGGTGGGAATATCAAGTCGTCACGGTCGTCATAGACAAACTGGCCCATCGAGAACAGTATACCATCTGGCACTATCACCCTTACCACTACTGCCTGAAGGTGCTGTTAGAACGCTTCGTTCTGTTCCTGCACTACAATGATCACCGTGGGGACGTAATGGTCGAAAGTCGGGGTGGAAAAGAAGACCACAAACTCAAGGACTCTTATGCTCGCCTTTATCGCAACGGCACAGACCACATTCCAGTAGAACGATGGCAAGGCAGACTCACATCCAAGCAACTCAAGGTTAAACCAAAAGGAGCTAACATTGCTGGTCTGCAGCTAGCAGATCTAGTTGCCCATCCATCCCGACGAGAAGTGCTTCTGGATCACAAACTACTGCAGGACGATCGGCAAATCTTTGGCGACCAAATATGTGAAATCTTGCAGAGGAGCAAGTACTTGCGGAATCAGCGTACGGGTAAGATCGAGGGTTACGGCAAGAAACTCTTGCCGTAAGACACGACAAGAAAGAACGCCCCTGATGGGGCGTTCCCGATGGCCCTCCGGCCATCCACCTCCACTAAATGGATTGCTCGTATTCTATCATAAATATGAGTGGATGTCAATGGTTTTCGCCCGTTTTCGGGCCAAAATGCTGGCACTTTTGGGTTAGAGAGCAGTCACTTTGCAGATAAGTCTTATCTTTGAACTTCCCTGAGACTTAGACGATGCATCCAGGTCATGAGGTTACTTGGCGTAACCATGTGATCAACAAAGTTGCAAACTGCCGATCAAGCGTTTCTAAGGAGGTCATCATGAAGATTTCAGAACTGATGTACGGCATTCGTAAGTTGGACTTAATCGCGAGGCGGGAAGGTGACCGGCACATGCTGGATGAGGTGCCGGTCACCTGAGCTGCCCGAAGTACCGACACAAGCACCCCATAGAAGACGAATCCGCAGTCTCCCGATCATATCTTCAGGAGTTAGACAACATGCAACAACCGAGAATCGACGTCCAACCTCAGAAACTCTCTCAACTGTTGAACGACATGGAGTTGGGAAAGCTCCAGGTTCCCCGCTTCCAGCGGGATTTCGTCTGGCCGCTTACAAAGACCCGCCGGCTGCTGGACAGTATGTACAAGGAGTTCCCTGTCGGCACGTTCTTTCTGTGGCGTGCGCCGGCCGGCAGTCCGCTCCTGTCCCGCCCACTCACCGAGCTAGGCATCCCAAAACCGAAGGAGGGGGCGGAGACCTCGTACATCCTGGATGGCCAGCAGCGTCTAACTTCGCTGTTTGTCGTGATCAAGGGCCTCAAGCTCGGATCGCGCGACTATGGCCGCGTTTCCATCGACCTCAAGACCGCCACGCAATACGATAACAATCGTGAAGAAGGTTTTGAAGAGGACATCTTTGTCTACCGCACCGGAGACAACCACCGTTATGTGTCCGTCCAGGATCTGGTCGGGCCGAACCACCTGGACATCTTCGATGAGATCCCCAAGGAGTGGAAGCGCGCCTTCAATAAAGCCCACAACACTCTGCAACAGACGTATCCACTGTCTGTCGTCTGGATTCAGGAACAGGAGCTGAGCGACGCCATCGAAATCTTCCAGCGCATCAACCAGGCAGGGAAGCCCTTGAGTCGTTACGACCTGGTCTGCGCAAATGTCTGGTCTGAGGATTTCGATTTCCGGAAACGAGTTGCTAGCCTCAACCGCCAATTGTCCCAGCAAGGCTTTGGGCAGCTACACGAGACGATCTACACCCAGGCATTTGCTCTCATCTTGAAGGACCGTTGTACGACGGCGGCGGAGCTGGCACTGGATACCAGTGAGATCATGGCTAACTTCGACCGCGTGATTCGCGCAATTCGGCTGGCAATTGACTTCGCTGCCAACAACCTGGGGGTCAAACGCGCCGAATTCTTCCCCTATCGCGGTATCGTGCCTGTGTTGGCGTACTATTTTTATCACTCGCCGCGCACAGCTCTATCAGCCCAGGAGCGCGAGACACTCTGGCAATGGTTCTGGAGGGTGACGCTGTCCGAGCGATACAGTACGACGAGTCCTTCCAGAATGGCCGAAGACGCTTTGAAGCTTCGGGATTTGCTCGAGGGCAAGGAGGTCAAGTTCACGTATCCGGTGAAGGTAACATCGGAGGCGGTGATGCGGAGCCGTATGCCACGGACCTCCTCTGCACTCCGTAATGCGGTGATTTGTATGCTGGCCCTGAAGCAGCCTCGCAATCTGAAGGATGGGAGTACGGTCAACTTACAGGACGCCTTCTTCTCGGACCTGAAGAAGACAGAACGGCATCACATATTTCCAGTTGGATACCTGAAAGAGATAGGCATGGCCTCAGGTCGGGTTCATATGGTGCCGAATTTCTGTTTCATTCCGGCCGATTTAAACCGTGAGATTGGCAGCCGTCCGCCGGCCGACTATCTGGCACAATACAAGGACGAAAACCCCGACTTCGATGCCGCTGCGGCGTCCCACTTGCTGCCCGTCGACGAGGGGGCCGCGGTCTGGGGAAATGACTTCCGGGGCTTTCTCGAAGAAAGAGCGAAGCTCATTGCAGAGGAACTGCGGAAGCTGGTCGACAGCACGCCCGCTGAGTTCTCTCAGACCCAGGAGACGATCTCAAAGCGTCTACTGGCGGACAAGGTCGATCTACTGGAAATCCGTATCCGCGATTTCATCGACCACCGTTTAACCGCCGTGATGGGTAATCACTACTGGAAAGAAGCCTTGCCTGGCGATGTGATCTCGGATACCAAGCAGGTTATCTCAACTCACATCTCGCGGCATCCCTATGAAGACTGGTCCCAGTACCCGCCTGGCCGCAAGCGGTTGGATTTTTGCGATGTATCACACTACGAGAAGATTATCCTCAAGAACTGGGCGCATTTCGAAGACTTCTTCGATCGCAAGGACCAGTTCCAACCACACATGGAGGCGTACCGGACACTGCGTAACGCCGTACACCACAACCGTGAACCGTCGGAAATCGACCGGAAGCGGGGCGAGGCAGCCATGATGTGGCTGGAGCGGATCTTGGACCGATACGACGCTGATGCATCGCTCGACGTCGAAGCTGACGAAGACGAGATGTAGGGCATCAGGTGACCGGCACCTCCGAGGTGTCGGTCACCTGAGTCGGGTCACCTTCTGGGGCAGGGAGGGACGTTGTTTTGCAATTAGACTTATCCGGACGATGGCAAACCCAAGAACCGATCCGCGTTCGGCTGTACGCCGATGAGATTCAGAAGCAAGGGAATGCAGCCGGCGAGCGCTGGATGTACATCGGGATTCTGGCAATCCCCGAACGCGGCTATGGTCACGCCCTCTCCATGCTTGCAAAGGATCGAGAGAAGGCACACTACGCCAGGGAAGTCCACTTCATCAAGCTAAACAACGCTTCGAACGCTGCTTGCCATAATGAAAAGACGGTGCTTGCCGGCCGCTGGGTGCAGCGCGTGCTGGAAGATGACGGCAAGACCTTTCACTTCCACCTGCTGGGCCTGAACTTGAGCAACTTGCAGGAACTCGCCTTCGGCACAGGACGCGAACAGGATCGCAACGTTTACAACCGCTTCTTCCGCGCATCCATCTCCTACGTGCTGAAAACTTTCTTCGGGGCAAACAACGTCGTCGTCACGCACGTCTTCCACGACGTCAGCAACCTGCAACACGACGACCTTTTCGACTGGCACGCCATCTTGCGCATCGACCGTGCCGAGCCTGGAATCACCTTCCTGCCGGGCAACATCCGGTTTATCGATTCTGACCACCGCAAGGAACCGGATTTCCCGCAGGACAGCCATTTCATCCAGCTCTGCGATGTCCTGATGGGCGGCCTGACCCAGTGCCTGGATGCACGGAACACCAAGGCCGGCTGCTGCGAAATCGCGGAGATGCTGCTCCCATTAGCAGAACGCCTGACCGATCCGAAGCGGGTGAACAACCCAAACAGTCGGTACCGCTATGTGCGCCGGCTCTCGATGAGCTTCTTCCCATCACGGAAACTCAAGCTGAAGGAATTGGAAGACGTCTATAAGCGGGGTCGATCCGGCTTCTACATCAATCGGCACTTGCTATTCAAGGATCGACAGAGTGGGCAGTTGACGTTATGGTGAGGTGGCTAAGGTGACCGGCACCTCCGCATCGCGCATTTCAGAGCCAACCATCTTGAACTTGCCAGGTGGCGTGGTAGAGTACGATGTTGGGAAGGTGCCGGTCACCTGACAGTTGTGAGCCGACGTAGGAGGTGACCGGCACCTCCTCCCCGTCAGTTCTCGCGCAACCATTTGACTTGGGACGGGAGGTGGGGCATGCTACAATGTTGAGGAGGTGCCGGTCACCTGCACGAGGGAGCTGATTATGCCGTCACGGAAGGTTGAATTCGTTCAAGGCCAATACTACCA
>CAZAWX010000254.1:0-5562 GCA_964488985.1 uncultured Ectothiorhodospiraceae bacterium | reverse complement strand
GGCTAAGGGCGCTCCGGCTCAGGCAATGTCTTACATTCGTTGAAAATCCGCCGCGTACATGTCCTGCAGATGTCTGGGTCTAATTTTTTAAAAATTGCACCGATCGCCTCACCCTTCACATCAAAAACATTAGCCTCACCGATTTCTTTGAGATAACCACCCTTACGCAATACGTTGCGGGCCGGCTCCTGGAGTTGGTGCAAATATAGATCACCGCCGATGGCCTTGCGGCGGCGCTTCTCACGAATCAACAGTTCGGCACCCGCAACATCAATGAAACTGATGGGGCGGGCCAGAATTAACAAATGTTTTTGCGCTGGATCGTATTTGTATATCAACTGAAGTTTCTCGGCAACGTAGTTGGCAGCACCAAAAAACAAAGCACCATCGATACGGATCAGATTTAATTGCGGGCATTTTGGCAGCAGTTTGTCTGAGCTGAAACGGCGCTTGGGTTGGCGTGGATCCGGAAGCCGGACCAGTACGGATGGACGCGAGGCTTTGTTCAGATATATCAACAGTGATAGCAACACACCGAGCAAAATGGCAAAGTCCAGTTTAAACAGCAGTGTGGCCAAAAAGGTACTCACCAGAACCCAACTGTCCGCCGGGCTGGATTTCAATATTATGCGTATCTCGTGCCGGTCAATGATGCCGTAAGCGACCAAAAATAAAACAGCCGCCATCGCAGGTTTTGGCATATAGGCCAACAAAGGACCCACCAGCAACAACACCACCACCAATCCAAAAGCGGCAATAATCGCTGCCAATGGCGTTTTAGCACCCGCCTCGAAGTTCACCCCACTGCGATTGAACGAACCGGTTGAGATGTAGCCCGAGAAAAATGCGCCGGCGATATTCGACAGACCCTGACCAAAAAACTCCTGGTTCCCGTCCACCTGATGGCCTCTGCGGGCTGCCAATGATCGGGCGATAGAGATTGCCTCGGTGAGCCCGAACAAAGTGACGGCCAGCGAGGCCGGAGCCAGTTGTTTCCAGGTATTGAAACTGAAATCCGGGGTCGACAAGGGTGGGAATGCGGCAGGAACAATGCCGATAAGCGCGACATAGGACTGACTAAAATGGTTGATTGGCAACGCCAGCACACTACCAGCCAGAATAGCGACAATCATATATGGCCATTTCGGCAAGAATCGCTTCATCAGTATGCCGATAACCATCGTCGCCACCCCCACCAATGTGGCAGGAATATTGATATAGGCAATATTTTTATACACGTAAGCAAGGGTATCGTAAAAATGTAGCCCTGCAGGTAAGTACAGACCCAGAAAATACTTCAACTGGCTGGCGATAATCAGAAATGCGGCACCGGCGGTAAATCCGACCACAACAGAATGTGAGATAAAATTCACCAGATAACCCAGCCGCGCCATGCCCATGGCAAGCTGAATGAGTCCCACCATAAGTGTCAGTGTTAGTGCTAATTTCACATAAGTAGCACTGCCCGGCTCCGCCATAACCGCCAGCGTTGAAAACAATACGATAGAGGCAGGCGTAGCTGGACCGCAGACCATAAGTCGCGAAGAGCCAAACAGTGCAGCAATCGCCGCTGGAAACATGGCGGCATACAACCCATATTCCGGCGGCATACCAGCGATGGTCGCAAAGGCCACACCCTGAGGCAGAACCACTATCGCACCGGTTAGACCGGCCAAGGCGTCGGCACGCAATGACTCCCGATTAACCTCCGGCCACCAAATTAAAAATGGCAGCAGTCTTCGCCAGTCCATTGCCGCTACTCGCTTTGGATGAGTATGGCCGGGCACACGTCGCCCATCACCACCAGAGGAGGTCCGCTGATATTGAACGTCAGTTCACATACTCTGGTGGTGTTTTTGTGCATGGCTGTGCGGATCAATTGTGTCATTTCGTCTCTGCAGGTATCGGCCGGGGTGGTCGTCTCTTAAGGTTATCCCTGGGCACCGATTTGCATTCATTGAATATCCGTCGCCTGCAGTTCCTGCAAATTTCATGATCCAATCTTGCAAAAACACCGGCAATGGCGTCGCCTTTGTTATCAAAAAAGTGGTCCTCACCAATTTCCTGCAGATAGCCGCTTTTGCGCAGAATCTCCTGTGCCGGTTCCTGTAATTGATGAAAATAAATTCCACCACCGATATTTTTTCGTTGCCGGTGTTCACGCACCAGCATCTCTGCACCCGCCACATCAATAAAGCTGACTGGGCGCGCCAAAAAGAGTAAATGTTTTTGATCGGGATCGCGCTTGAAGATCATTCTCAGGCGCTCGCCAACATAATTTACAGCACCAAAAAATATCGCCCCGTCAATACGAATCAGTTTCATCTGGGGGCATTGCGGCAAAGCAGGATCGGTATTGAAGCGTCGTTTTGGCTGTCGCGGATCTGGCACCCTGACCAGCACCCGCGGCCTTGATGCACGATGCAGATAGATCACAAGAGAAAGCAGAACGCCCAACATGATGGCAAAATCGAGTTCCAGCAGCAGGGTCGCAAAAAACGTCGTAACCAACACCAGACTATCTGACTGGCTGGCTTTAAGGATTGTGCGAATATGGCCAATGTCGATCAGGCCCGCAGCAACCAGAAACAGCACCCCTGCCATGGCTGCTTTTGGCAAGAACGCGAGCAATGGGCCGACCAGCAGTAAAACCACGATCAGCATGAATGCAGCGAATATCGAAGCCATCGGCGTGCGGGCGCCGGCTTCATAATTAACCCCACTACGGTTAAATGAGCCCGTCGCCACATAGCCGGAGAAAAATGCACCCACCAGATTGGACAGCCCCTGGCCAATAAATTCCTGGTTACCATCCACCAGTTCCCCTGTGCGCGCCGCCAGTGATCGGGAGATCGATACGGCTTCTGTCAATGCAAACAACGTCACCGCCAAGGCGGCGGGGGCTAATTGCTGCCAGGTGTGGAAACTGAAATTTGGCACTGATAATGGTGGGAAAGCTGCCGGTACAATACCGATAAGAGCTACAAAATAATGTGTAAAGCTATTGATGACATACGCCATCAGTGTGCCGAAAACGATAGACACGATCATAAACGGTGCTCTTGGGTAATAACGTTTGGCGATTAATCCAGACACTACAGTGCCAATGCCCACCATCGTGGTGGCAATATTGATGTGTTCAAAATTCCGATACAGCGCCTGAATAATCTCGTGAAACGGTAACCCAGGAGGAATATACAGGCCGAAAAAATGCCGGATCTGACTCGCAGCAATGAGAATTGCTGCGCCGGTAGTGAAACCGATAATCACCGAATGGGATATAAAATTAACCAGATGGCCCAGCCGGGCCAACCCCATGCCCAGTTGGATCAGGCCGACCATGAATGTCAACGTCAGGGCCAGATAGACGTAGGTTGCCGTACCCGGATCAGCCATCTCGCTCAAAGTTGAATACAAAACGATAGAGGCGGCCGTTGTAGGACCGGAAACCAGCAATCGGGAAGACCCGAACAAGGCCGCGATCACAGCTGGAAACATCGCCGCATAGAGACCATACTCGGGCGGCATTCCGGCAATCGTAGCGAATGCAACTCCCTGGGGCAGAACGACTACCGCGCCGGTGATTCCGGCAATGGCATCGGCCTTGAGGCTGTGGCGGTTAACATCAGGCCACCAGCGCAGGAATGGGAAAAATTGCTGCCACATGGCTCAGCGTACCCAGACAGGGTTACGGGCAGGAAACAATATCGCGAGTCTAGCGGTCATATACGGGATCGCATCCTAACTCAGCCCTCATCTGGACAGCGAGCACAACAGGTAATTCATCATGGTCAATGTTATCACTTCGAAAGCATGGTATCTGCGTCTGACACGAATCGCTGTCCTTTCCACACTCGGCTGGTGGGTCTACAAAAATTACGTTTATGCCCAAATGCCCATCAGCATTGAATGGCCAAAAACCAACTTTGACAAACATAGCGTCAATATGGACGAAATACTTTCCGGCGGTCCACCCAAAGACGGAATCCCGGCACTTGACCAGCCTAAATTTGTCTCCACGGCCAGCGCTGGCAAATGGCTGGACCCCCGAGAGCCCGTGATCGTGGTGGTCCTGTCCGCCATGGCCCGTGCCTATCCACTACAAATCCTCACCTGGCACGAGATCGTTAACGATACCCTGTCCGGAACCCCAATTACTGTGACCTTCTGCCCGCTTTGCAATGCCGCCATCGTCTTTGATCGGCGCCTGGAGGGTAAAGTACTGGACTTTGGCACCACCGGGCGATTACGCAACAGCGACCTCATCATGTACGACAGGCAAACCGAAAGCTGGTGGCAACAGTTTACCGGCCGGGCCATCATTGGCGATATGCTGGGCAATGTTCTAAAACGCGTTCCCGCCAGCATCATTGCTTTTGAAGATTTTCGCAAGGGCCACCCTGACGGTACGGTACTGTCCACAGAGACTGGCTATTCACGCAGTTATGGCAATAACCCCTACGGCGGCTATGACTCCATCGATCAGCATCCCTTTTTGTTCACCGGTACGGTGGATGGGCGTCTGCCCGCCATGGAAAGAGTTCTGAACATATCCCTGGGTAAAGTAAATCGCCTCTATCCTTTCCAGCGACTGAATAAAGTCCCCGTCATCAATGATCAGGTCGACAAGACGCCGGTTGTCGTGTTCAGTAAAAAGGGCACCTTGTCGGTACTTGATGACACGACCATTAAAAATTCACGAACAATTCCTTCCGCAACGGCATGGAATCGGGCACTGGACGGCAAAGTTCTCCACTTTGAGCGCCGTGATGGCAAGATCATCGACCTTGAGACCCAGAGCCAATGGAGTGTACTGGGCACTGCCGTAGCCGGCCCGCTGACCGGGCAGCAACTGGCAAGCGTGCCATCCGGTGTGCATTTTGCCTTTGCCTGGCTGGCCTTTAACCCGGATTCGTCTATCTACAGCCAGCCTTGATATCATTGCCGCATAAACTCATTTGCCATAACTTCATTTGCGGACAGCAATATGCTCAACTCTCTGAAAAAGTTCTTTCAGGACAGCCTCGATTCGGTACAAACGGACAACGGCAATGATGACCTCGCCCTGCAACGGGCCGTCGCTGCACTGTGCATCGAGATGAGCCGGGCAGATTCCCAGATCCTCGACCAGGAGCGTGTCGGTATCGTCGCCGCCTTACGTGACTGCTTCGAACTTGACCGTGATGAAATTGATCAACTGCTGGACCTGGCTGAGCAGGATGCCGATGAGGCAACATCACTGTTTGAATTTACCACTTTGCTGAACCACAACTTCGACCAGCCACAAAAAGTCCGCTTTGTCGAGCATCTGTGGCGCGTCGCCTACGCGGATGGGCAACTGGAAAAAAATGAAGCCCACCTGGTAAAAAAAGTGGCCGACTTACTGCACCTTCGCCACCGCGAGTATATCGGCGCCAAACTACGCGCCGAAGCTCAGCAACACCTAAACAGCGCCAATGCCTGATTCTTAAGGGTAATCCCCGCAGGTTTTGTCACTGGCTATAGAGGGGGGGATAGCCTGGCAAGACACGCCGTGAACCCATCCCTGGGGGCTCGGGCGCA
>CAZAWX010000253.1:0-5575 GCA_964488985.1 uncultured Ectothiorhodospiraceae bacterium | reverse complement strand
GCCAGCAGATCGGCGGGCAGAGGATCGTCGCTGTGTTGTATTTCCATGACCAGTGCATTGATGGCTGCAAAGCCGGTTTGCTCCTGGCGAAAAGCGTGCAGGTCATGAAAACGGGCCGGGTCCAGTAGTCGCAAGCGGGCAAAATGGCTTTCGATCCCCAGTTGTTCCGGTGTTGCGGTCAACAGCAGCAGGCTTTTGCTGGTCGTCGCAAGTTCTTCGACACAGGTGTATTGCGGGCTGGCCGCTTGCGGTGACCCATCCAGGTGATGGGCTTCATCGACAATCAGCAGATCCCAGCCTGCAGCCACGGCAAGGGCCTGCAAAGAAGGATCTTCCACCAGTGTTTCCAGGCTGCACAGGATCCGCTGTTCGGCCTCGAAAGGATTGAGTTCATCATCAAGCATGGCCTCGATGCGCGCTGCGTCATACACGGCAAAGGCCAGGTTGAATCGGCGTAGCATTTCCACCAGCCATTGGTGAAGCAGGGTTTCAGGAACCAGGATTAAAACTCTGTCAGCCTGGGAATTGAGGATCTGATGATGAGTGATCAAACCCGCTTCAATGGTCTTGCCCAGCCCGACCTCGTCGGCCAGCAAAACTCTTGGGGCGTAGCGGGAAGCGACTTCATTGGCGATGTAAAGCTGGTGCGGCAGTAAATTGGTGCGGGCACCGAGCAGGCCATGTACATCCGATTGCTGTAATCGGTGCTGCTGGAGCAGGGTTTGGACCCTGAGCAAATAGGTTTCCATGCGTGAGAACTGGCCGCTGAACAAGCGTTGCGCCGGGGTGGTGAACTGCACGAAACAATCGAGCTCAAGTTCCGGCACTGAGCATTGCTGGCCGGATTCATCCAGGCACAGGTACGTTAACAAGCCACCGCGTTCCTGAACAGATTCGACCCTATAGGTCTTCTCTTCCATGTCCTTGATGTGATCGCCTGGCTGATAGCGGATGCGGTTCAGGGGTGAATTGTCAGTGGCGTAGATTCTGGATTCTTCCACCGCCGGGTAAGTGATGGTAACTCGCCGCCAGTCAACCTTTGTTACGACGCCTAGCCCAAGTTGTTTTTCTCCGTGACTGGCCCAGCGCTGACCGATGACAAATTCCATGATATATGATGACCGTCCTGTATTGCGAAATGAATTTCGAGGCTACGATTTAAAAGGCCGTGGATCTTACCTGCTTTCGTTCCTCAGGCGCAGGTCTGGGCAAGGTGAATTTGTCTATCAGGGCCGATGTCTGGCGCTATACTGTGCCCAATCGAGTTGCACAGTCACTCTGGAGCCAGTGTGTCTGGCAGAAACTTCGACACATAAATTCATCTTTAGTTATGTTTTAGCCGTAAGGAAATCACATGTTGCAATCCATGAAAGCGACCCGTGGAATGGTCACCTCTTCGCACCATCTGGCTGCCCAGGCCGGTTTGAGGATTCTGCGCGAAGGTGGCAATGCCATTGAGGCCATGGTCGCTGCTGCCGCGACAATTTCTGTGGTCTATCCGCACATGAATGGTCTCGGTGGTGATGGTTTCTGGCTGATCAGCACGCCGGATCGGCGGGCACCGATTGGTATTCAGGGGGTCGGGCGGGCAGCACAGGGGATTGATGAACACTGGTACCGCTCCCAGGGCCTCGATGCAATCCCCGAGCGCGGTCCATTGGCCGCAAATACGGTCGCCGGGACCTTGTCCGGCTGGTCGAAGGCCCTTGATATCAGTGCCCGGTGGGGTGGGCAGTTGCCTTTGTCGCGACTGCTGGAAGACGCTCAGTTCTATGCCCGGGAGGGCATCGCTGTCACTGAGAGTCAGTATGAAAATACGGTGGCGAAAAGTGCTGAGTTGATGGGTGTGTCGGGCTGGGCGGGGACTTTTTTGAACGCCGGCAAAGCCTATCAGCCCGGGCAGTTGTTCAAGCAACCCGCCCTGGCGGGAACGTTACAGCGCCTGGCACAGGCCGGACTTGAGGATTTTTACCAGGGTGAACTGGCGGCGGCAGTGGCGGCAGATTTAGCCCGTGCAGGCGCTCCGGTGACCTTGGAAGATCTGGCGGCACATCGTGCTGTTGAGGTTGAACCCTTAAGCGTGAAATTGCGCCATGCCACCCTCTATAACATGCCACCGCCGTGCCAGGGTTTGGCTTCGCTGATCATTCTGGCGCTGTTTGATAGATTGGCGTTACCGGTGGCGGACAGTTTTGGCTATCTGCATGGCCTGGTTGAGGCGACCAAGCAGGCAATTTTGACCCGCAACCAGGTGGTGACTGATCCGGATTACATGCAGGTTAATCCACAGGACCTGCTGACCGATTCAGCCTTGTCGCAACTGGCTGCAAAAATTAACCCCCAGCGGGCCTTGCCATGGCCACAAACAGCGGTGCCGGGAGATACGGTGTGGTTGGGCGCAGTGGATGGCGCCGGACGGGCAGTGAGTTTCATTCACAGTATTTATTGGGAGTTCGGCTCCGGTGTCGTGCTGCGCGATACCGGTATTCAATGCCAGAACCGCGGCAGTAGTTTCTCACTGGATGCGGGGAATATGAACTATCTGCTACCGGGGCGACTGCCTTTCCACACCAACAACCCGGCCATGGCGTTGCTCGATGATGGCCGCGTCATGGTCTATGGCAGTATGGGCGGGGAAGGCCAGCCCCAAACCCAGTCAGCCATTTTTTCCCGTTATGCAATGTATGGCCAGGGATTGCAGCGCGCTATTACCGCGCCGCGCTGGGTGTTGAGTCGGACCTGGGGAGATCCCCGCACCGATTTGCGCCTGGAATCTGGATTTTCTGAAGAACTGGCTGAGACCCTGCGTGGAGCAGGCCATGAGGTCAGCATGGTGAAAGATTTTAATTCGCAAATGGGTCATGCGGGCGCCATTGTGCTGCACCCGTCAGGGGTGATTGAAGGGGCCAATGATCCGCGTTGTGATGGTCTGGCTGCAGGGTTTTAACCCTCATGGGCCAGCAAAAATTCAATCCACACCCATCAGAAGGCGAGCGTAGCCAGTCCACCCGTCGCAGCGCCTGGCAGGCTCAACATGGAACGGCCCATCGGTCGTTGTTGGACAGAGATGGGAAGGTCTTTTTACGCCAGTCCCTGTCCACCCCCTGCCTGAGCGCCATCCGCAAGGCTGAAGGGATCTGGATCGAGGACTGCGATGGTCGCCGCTACATGGATTTTCATGGCAATAATGTGCACCACATTGGCTATGGCCATCCGCGCCTGAAAGCTGCCCTTGTCAAGCAGATGGATGACTTGCCATTTTCGCCCCGGCGCTTTACCTGCGAAACGGCGGTCGAACTGGCGGAGCAGCTGGTAACAATTTCTCCCGGGGACTTGTCCCGGGTATTGTTCGCCACGGGTGGTTCCGATGCGGTTGAAATCGCCCTCAAAGTCGCCCGTGCTGCTACCGGACGCTTCAAAACATTGTCCTTCTGGGATGCCTTTCACGGCGCTGGTTTTGCAGCTTCCGGAGTGGGTGGCGAACAATTGTTTCGGTCAGGAAAAATTGGACCTTTACTGGTGGGCACTGAACATGTGCCGCCCTTCGATGCGTACCGAAATCCATTCGGTATTGATCATCGCCCTGAGGATTCAAAAGCTGAACAGGTCGGACAGATGGTCAGCCGTCTGATTCGGTATACCCTGGAAAAAGAAGGCGATGTTGCAGCATTTATTGCCGAACCTAACCGGGCGGTGCCCTATATTCCACCGCCGGGATTCTGGGCAGCGGTGCGTGAAGCCTGTAATGAATTTGGAACTTTACTGATCTTTGATGAAATTCCAACCGGCCTGGGCAAGACCGGACGTATGTTCGCCTGTGAACATGATCAGGTGGTGCCGGATATACTGATAATGGGAAAAGCCCTCGGTGGAGGTATGTTGCCGATAGCAGCCACCTTGTGCCGTGCCGAACTCGATGTTTGTGAAGACTATGCGATCGGTCATTACACGCATGAAAAAAATCCCCTCTCTGCTCGTGCCGCACTCACCACCATTGAAATCATTAAAGATGAACATCTGGTGGAAAATGCTGCCGTCAATGGCGCATTCGCTTTGCAGATGATGCATGACATGATGGATTGCCACAGGGTTATCGGCGATGTTCGTGGTCGTGGTTATCTGCTTGGTATGGAACTGGTCGAAGATCGCGACAGCAAAACCCCGGCGGTCGATTTGGCCGAACAGGTACTATACCGGGCTTTGCACAAAGGCCTCAGTTTCAAGCTCTCGATGGGTTCGGTCATCAGTTTATACCCGGCACTCATTACCACCCGGGATCAGATGCAGCAGGCACTGGACATTATCGATGAATGCCTGACGGAACTTGGGGTTTGATGCCGTAACGGTTAGCAGTTGGCATTCCTCACGCATGGGCCGCTCATTCGCATCCTCGGCCAGAGCCCTAAGTGAACAGGATTTTCGCACAGCTATTTCGGTACAGGCTCACTCATAGATGGACAAATCTGTTTCTTTCAGTGTGTTAAAGGTTCCAGGCGCCTCGAACTCTATTTTCATTCGTACGTTGTGCTGAGAATCTGCATTGCGTACCGCTTCCCGTGGGGAGATATGACCTTCTTTGTATAAATTGTAGACCGCTTGATCGAACGTCTGGATACGCTCATCTTTGTGCTCACCCAGAAAATCTTTTAAATCGCCGATCTGGCCGCGTTCTATCAGTTCAACGATGTGTGGCGTCTTGGGCATGATTTCAACTGCTGCAACACGCTTTCCTTCAAGACCGGGTATCAGGCGTTGGGCAAGAATAGCGGTCAGATGTAAGGAAAGATCCTGTAGCAACCGGTCCCGGGCATCTTCCGGGAAAAAGTTGATAATACGCTCTACGGCCTGGCTGGCATTGGTGGCATGTAAGGATGTCAGGCACAAATGTCCGGTTTCGGCAAAGTGCAGCGCATGCTGCATGGTATCGGCATCGCGAATTTCGCCGATCATGATGAGGTCGGGAGCTTCGCGCAGGGCATTTTTAAGCGCTTCGCCATAGGACAATGTATCAATGCCGACCTCGCGCTGGTCAACAACCGATTTCTTGTGTGGGTGGACAAACTCAATCGGATCTTCCACGGTGAGGATGTGCCCCGATTCTTTTTGATTGCGGTGATCGAGCATGGCGGCAAGTGTTGTTGACTTGCCGGAACCGGTCGCACCAACCACAAAAATCAAACCGCGTCTTTCCAGGATCATCTCGCCCAGAATTGCCGGCATTCCCAGATCAACTAAAGACGGCACCTGATCTTTGATATGACGCAACACAATGGCCACCTCACCCCGTTGGCGATACAGGTTGGCCCGGAAGCGGCCAATCTGTTCCAGGTTGAAGCCAAGATTCAACTCGAGTTTTTCTTCAAAAAACTGCTTTTGCTCATCATCCATGATGTCATTGGCCAGCCGGTGCAAGGTCTGGGAGTCGAGGGCTTGCTTTCCAACCGGTACGGTTTTACCTTCGATTTTTACATTCGGCCGCGCACCAACGCTGAAGAACATATCCGAACCACCTTGTTCCACCATCAGTTTTAAGTAGGGTCCAATTTCCATCAGTTCACCTCAAAGCTGCCGGAAG
>CAZAWX010000252.1:0-5584 GCA_964488985.1 uncultured Ectothiorhodospiraceae bacterium | reverse complement strand
CTTACTGGATTCCCGCCTTCGCGGGAATGACAGCGTAAAGAGTTTCCGGATGGGCGCTACCTATGAACCTGCATTATTCATGAACACCCGGCTGCGGAAGCGGATCTGCGAAGCATCTACGGTGTTGCACTATGGGTATGGAGGCGTTCGCGATACCACACATACAGGCCGCTGCTGACGATGATGAACGCTCCTGTCAGTGTCCAACGATCAGGTAAATCGGCAAACAACAAATAACCATAGCTGGTAGACCAAATCAGGCTGGTATAACCAAAGGGCGCTACAACGGAAACGGGTGCTGACTGTAATGATTTGATCAAGGCAAAATGCCCGAGGCCACCGATCATTCCCAGTAGCAGCATCAATCCAGCATCCGCCAGGTCAGGCATGACGAACACAAACGGGACCACCAAAGACATCACCACCGCCCCAAACAAGGCGCTGTAGCACAGCGTTGTAAGGGCGCTGTCGGCATGTCCCAAACGGCGCGTAGCCACTTGGTACAATGCATAAGAACCCGCTGCTGTAAGTGGAAAGACAGCCGCCCAGTGCACGCTTCCAATCCCGGGCCGGATGACCACAAGTGCACCTAAAAATCCCACGAAAACACCTACCCAGCGCCTGACACCGACGTGCTCACCCAGAAGCGGTGCCGCCATCGCCGTAACAAACAAAGGCGACATGAACATGATCACACTGGCATCGACCAGTGCCAAATAGGAAAGGCCGGTAAAAAATAACCCTGTCGTCAGAAACAGCAATAACGATCGAACGAGTTGTAAATAGAGATGCTGGGTCACCATCAGCTTCGGAATGCGCCGGTTTAAAAGTAAAATAAGCAACAGGACATGAATGGTGTAACGCGCCCAGACGACTTCAGCCACTGGATAGTACTGTGTCAGGTACTTGGCCGTAGCATCCATGCTGGCAAACATCATCATGACCAACAGCATCCAGAGGATGCCGCGCATTGGATTCTGGGTGGGTGGCATGGGCATACAGTCTTTGGGATCAGATAAGTCAGCCGTGGATGCTAACTGAGCTGGCCTTAAGCGGACAAAAGTTTTTGATCTCACCATGTCCTGCAATCTTTGCAGCCAGACAACATTGTGCTGCTGCTTCATGGTTTAATAGGGCAACTGAATCTCATATCCAAAGCCATATCCATATCCATATCCATATCCAACCCGACCATTTCAGAACCTGATGCATGCCACACTGCAAGAACTCGTTGAGCATATAAACCCCGGGGACAGCCTGGCCCTGGCAGCGGATTATTCAGGCTGTGCAATGGCCGCTATATTTGAACTCATGCGCCGGAAAACTACACATTTACGCCTCCTCGGCATACCGCAAATGGGTTTTCAGGCCGACATGCTGATCGGTGCCGGCTGTGTCAGCAGCATTGAGACCGCTGCGGTGACCTTGGGCGAATTCGGTCGTGCCCCACGTTTCACCGCCGCAATTCAGGACGGTGCAATCGACATCCTCGACGCAACCTGCCCGGCCATCCATGCCGGCTTACAGGCGGCCGAAAAAGGTCTGCCGTTCATGCCTCTACGCGGTTTGTTAGGCAGTGATTTACTCACCCAGCGCAGTGACTGGAAAGTCATGGATAACCCCTTTGCCAATCACGACCCCATTGTATTGCTCCCCGCAATCCGGCCTGATGTATGCCTTTTCCATGCTGCCAAAGCCGACCGCGAAGGCAATGTCTGGATCGGGGTGAGACGCGAATTGATGCTCGCGGCCCATGCCTCAAAACAAACTCTGGTCAGCGTTGAAGAAATATGCGATGAAAATTTTCTCGAAAACGAAGCCTTGGCCGCAGGCACAATACCGGCGTTATATGTCAGTGCAATTTGCGAAATTGAACGAGGTGCCTGGCCATTGGGGTTGGGTGCCAGTTATGAAGCTGATGCTGATCATCTTCGCACCTATGTGCAAATGGCCGTCACCAAGGCAGGTTTCCAGGACTACCTGCAACGCTATGTTTACAAAATGGCGCGCGTATGAAGCCGGCACGAGTCGAAGAGTTGCTGATCGCCAATATTGCCGCGCAACTTAAAGATCTCAACCATGTTGCAGTCGGTGTCTCATCACCAATTCCGGGTTCTGCCGCCTTACTGGCCCGGCATTGGAGTAACAACAGGCTGCGAGTCTCCATCCTTGGCAGTCGTAGACACAGCAGTTTTACTGACGGTGGCCGGGAATTGTTTGACTGCGCCGCCCAGGGCCGAATTGATGCTTTTTTTCTCGGCGGGGCTCAAATCGATGCCCAGGCCAACATCAATCTAGTGGGAATCGGTGCATATCCCACCAACAAGGTACGCTTTCCCGGATCTTTCGGTTCCAGCTATCTGTATTTCCTAATCCCGAATATTTTTCTCCTGACCCTTGACCATTCACCGCGGGTTTTGGTGAACAAGGTTGATTTCATCAGCGCTCCGGGTGTCAGTGACGCGAATATCTATCGGCCGGGTGGTCCAAAATTGTTATTCACCAATCTTTGCGTTATGTCTTTCGATCCTGACGAACGGTGCTTTTCGCTTCGCAGTGTGCATCCGGGTCACAGCGTTGATGAGATCCTTGCCAAGACAGGTTTCGAACTACGGGTGCCGACTGACTATATCCACACACCACAGCCTGATGCCGAGACGTTGGACCTGATGCGCGGTGAGATTGCACAAGGAATTGCCGAGGTCTATCCCGGCTTTGCCAAACAAGTGCTGGGCCTGAACACCGCAATATAATCCACTTGTGTCCAACCTTCGCAGCGAATGACAACCAAGCCCTCGACGACAACGTTCCGCCCCGGTGCCATGGGTTTGCGTGAGCACGCAGTACGTACTGTGCGACTGGCCGTGCCGGTAATGCTGGCACGGGTAGGACTGCTCTTGATTGTCGCTGCCGACAGTGCCATGACAGGTCAGGCTGGCGCTGGCGAGTTAGCCGCTTATGCGTTGGCAGTCGCACCCCAGGTCCCCATGCTGCTGTTCGGCATTGGTTTGCTCATGGGAACCCTGGTGCTAGGTGCACAGGCGGATGGTGCCGGTGAGGTAAAAATGGCCGGCTGGTATTGGCGTATTGCCCTGCGTCAGGGGTTGATCATTGGGAGTGGTTTTGCGTTGTTGTGCTTTTTGGGGGAACGCTTTTTACTGCTAACAGGCCAGAGTCAAGCGTTGGCTGAGGCGGGCGGCAAGGTGCTCTTGATGCTGTCCTGGGGGATACCCGCGATCTTGTTGCACACTGCGACCAGCTTTTTCCTCGAAGGGATCGGCAGACCCACGCCCGGGGCCTGGATTATGCTGGCTGCCAATTTGGTGAATATTTTGCTTAACTGGATTTTAATCTTTGGCCACTGGGGAGCACCCGCCATGGGAGCCCAGGGGGCTGCATTAGCTTCCAGCGCAGTACGCTGGAGCATGTTCATCGCCCTGGCAGTCTATGCTGTGAATACCCTGGAGCATTCACTGCATGGACTCAGTGGCAAGATTATCAACCGCCGCCAGCTATCCAGGAGGCTGTTAATTTTCGGCGCTCCGCTGGCCATTGCACATAGCATTGAATCCGCTGCCTTTGCCTCAATGGTTTTATTTGCCGGATTGATGGGAACACTGCATGTGGCAGCTTATCAGCTGTCTTTTAATATAGTTTCTACAACCTTCATGGCCGCCATGGGGATCGCTGCTGCGGCCAGTATTCGAGTCGCCAATGCCAAGGGTCGGAGGGATCCAACAGGCATGAGCAATGCGGGCTGGGTGGCCGTGTCAATCACCGCCGTCATCCTCAGCCTAATCGGCCTGAGTTATGCCACGATGCCGGAATATTTTGCCCAGCTTTACAGTAATGATCCGGAAGTTCTGGCCATTGCCGTTCCCTGTGTGTTGGTCGCCGCAATGGCCATCATCCCCGATGGTATTCAAGGGGTGTTAATGGGTGCATTGAGAGGCGCAGGCGATATCTGGCCCGCCACACTACGTTACTGTTTGTCATTCTGGGGTGTCATGGTACCGGCGGGATATTATTTTGGTGTTAAGCAAGGCGGTGGAGCTCCGGCATTGGTCCTGGCTATTTTTCTCGGCACCAGTCTTGCCATGATTTTACTGGCGCAGCGCTTTTATAAAACTTCACGCCTCGCATATCGGGCCTTGGCCTGAGATGGATCTGGATAACGGCTTACACCCGACCCGGAGTCTTCCTGATGCTGCCCCGAGGCAACTCGGTACCTACCGGCTGATTCGTCTGCTGGCGTCGTTGCTGATGATAGCCATTGCGTCATCCGCGATGTTCGCAACCATCATCGTCCTCAAACCAGTCATTGAGGAGTTTGGTATCGGTCATGGCGCCGGTGCCTTGCCCTATACACTGTTCATGATTGGCTTTGGTCTCGGCAACGTCATCATGGGCCGCCTTGCAGACAAGCATGGCGTCGCCCTGCCTGCGCTGATCGGCAGCATAAATCTGCCTCTCGGTTTGTACCTTGCCAGCCAAAGCCAGTCTGTGCTTTGGTTCAGCATAACGCTGGCCTTGTTCTGCGGACTGCTCGGTTCAGCTTTTTCCCTCGGCCCGCTGGTTGCTGATATCAGCCACTGGTTCAAAGCCCGGCGCGGACTGGCGGTGGGCCTTGTGGTCAGTGGCAGCTACCTGGGCGGCGCCATCTGGCCGCCCTTGCTGCAACACTGGATCGATACGTATGGCTGGCGCTATGCCTTTGAAATTCAGGCAATACTTTGCGCTGCACTTATGCTGCCCCTGGTGCTGGCCTTGTACCGGCGTCCACAGATTACGGACGATGCAGAGACTGACGGCCAACGCGATGCCCTGCAGCGTCCGCTGGGGATGAAAAAAAGCACCTTGCAAAAAAGACTGAATATTGCCGGCATCGGCTGCTGTGTGGCAATGGCAATGCCTCAGGTACATATCGTGCCTTATGTTACAGGAATTGGTTTTAGCGCCTTACAGGGTGCCAGCATGCTGTCATTAATGCTGGGCTTTGGAATTTTCAGCCGTATACTGTCTGGCTGGATTTCCGATCACATCGGCGGCCTGAAGACCTTGATATTGGGGTCTGCGATGCAGGCCATGGTGATTCTCGCATTCATATTCGCCGATACTCTGAGCGCTCTGTATCTCGCATCCATCGCCTTCGGGCTCGCCCAAGGCGGCATCGTACCCTCATATTCAATCATCATTCGACGCTTTTTTCCCGCTGCAGAAGCCGGATCAAGAATTGGCATGTCCTTTGTTTTCACCATCCTGGGCATGGCCCTGGGCGGCTGGTTGGCGGGTGTTTTATACGATCTCAGCGGCTCCTACACGTTGTCGTTCTTAAATGCTTTCGCCTTCAATATATTGAACCTGGCAATTGCAACGCGTCTGCTACAACGCAGCAAAGTCACGCTGGCAGGAAGAGCCTGAATAGCTGTACGAAAAATCCTGTTCACATATGGCAATGCCAGGTTTGCGCATTGCGCGGGGTAAGGACTGACTCACAAGACACGCCGCAAGTACGTGATGTGCATGGAGGCACGAATGCCGCGATCGCATGGATGCGAATGAGCGGCCCATGTAAGCTCGGTCG
>CAZAWX010000251.1:0-5692 GCA_964488985.1 uncultured Ectothiorhodospiraceae bacterium | reverse complement strand
CCATCGCACTGTTATCCCAGCCCGGCACATCAGCATCGGCCTGCAGATCTCTGGCTAATACCCGGCCGAGTGCCTCGGCCGTATTGACCTGGACAACCTCAGTCAACGGCAATGCCTGTGTCAGCAACAGTTCGAGCGCATCATCGACACTCAGTAATTCAGGTTTGCTCCCCATCATCTCCATGTTCCTGCTCTATATCCGGGGTTTTCATCGGCGCAACGGTAACCGAACCTGGACACTGCGTACTTGATCCGCATCAGTCCTGCAACAATCGGGCGCTGTCTGGATACACACTGATCTCCGGCACGACGTCCTGGTGCAATTCCATCTGTAATTGCTGCCAGTATGGGGTCTGTAATAAAACCAATCCGGCACATCGTCCTCACCATCCTCCTGATCATACAGGGAATACACGTTCACATCGCTCAACGACTCCAGCGCATCATAGTCAAACAGGTAGATTTTACGACGAGGCAAATTTAAAGGGGCGACCAGGCGGCATTCAATTGTATTGAGTCGCTTCGTCTGCCTGCAAATACCAAGGTAGACCTCATTAGCTTGAATCTATTTGAAAACCTCCGCCTGCGCCTTTAAAATTCTTCTATTGCCCCAAACATTCCGGCAGGCGAACCAGGCCATGATTAGTATTGACGACTATGCCTTTCCCAATGGCACGCGTCTGTTGCAGCGCTGGCAGGCTGGGGATCCGGGGGCGAAACGCGAGATGACCACGATTTTCGACGCGGCACTTGCGGGTGTGTTCGACGCGAATTTCGCCGAGTCGGTGGCTCCGGACGAAATACACGCTACCGCATCGGTGCATATGCTGGCACTGGCAGTGTTGTTTGACCTCTACGGGATCACCTCGCAAAGCTATTACAAAACCGAACCGTACCGCTATGTACGGGCAAACCTGGTCGTCAGCCGCCTCCTGGGGGTGCGTAAGTTCTACATGACCTGGGCGATCTATGCGCTGACCTGCGAACCACTGGGTCAGAAGATGATGTACCCCGATCGCTATCCGCCCGGTGCGGATCCAGAGGCGATTCTGATCACCAAGGAGAACTGGCGCGACCTGAAGACACCTGATTTCAATACCGCCGCGCCCAGGGCCATCGACGATATCATGCGGGTCACTGAAGAGTTGACCGGAATGGCACCACTTCTGCAGATCTCCGCGCCCTACAGCCTGGCCGCAGATATTTACGGGCAGGAACCACTTTTAATCGACCTGGTACATGATCCAGACAATGTGAATGCGCTGCTCGATCATCTTGGCAATGTGGTGTTGGGTCCGTGGATGGACCACCACATCGAGACCTTCCCGAATGGCTGGATTGAACTGTCGGATGCGTCTGGTTCGCCCTTCTTTATTGGCGCGCAGAATTGCAAGCAAATGTCGATTCGCTCGATCCGACACATGCTGGAGGACAAGCCTTATGCCGACCGGGTCTATGACAACAATTACCGTGGCGACAATGTCACACTGGCCAGAAAAAAGAGCCGCGCTACCCGGCGCAGGTCCGCGGGCGACGGAGCGCCGGTTATCAGTTTGCAGGAACTGACCGAGGCCAAGATCAGCGTGAACCCCGGCTTCATCATGCGCCTGGAGGCAGACAAGGTGGATGTGTCCTTCTATGCCGAACAGGCAATCGAGCGGAATCTACCGTTGACCATCGGCATCGGATCCCCCCAGATCGACCGTAACAGCATTGCTGATCAGGAGACGGCCAAACAGGAGATAGCGCAGATGGCCCGATCCTACGTCGCGGCGATCAAGCAGGTGTGTGAAAGCATCGATCTGCCCGAAGACAACTGGGTCAAGGACCCGTGGCCAAGCCATGTGTATTTCGAGGACGTCAATGGCGAGTCGCAGTTCGAGTTGGTCGAGCGAATCCTCGAAGAGGTTCACAGGGGCGGGCGATTTAAAAGGCGCGCAAGTATCTGTGCGTGAACCCGCCTGAGCGTCTGGCCGCAAACCAATTGAACCCAGGGTCAAGCTGAATGTTCCTGCTCTATATCCGGGGTTTTCATCGGCGCAACGGTAACCGAACCTGGACACTGCGTACTTGATCCGCATCAGTCCTGCAACAATCGGGCGCTGTCCGGATAAACACTGATCCCCGGCACGATGCCCTGGCGCAATTCCATCTGTAATTGCTGCCAGTAAGCGGGCTGTAATAAAGGCGCATGTGATTTTAAAAACAAACGACGCAAATTCGGATATGGCAGGCACAATCCGGTAATGATTTCTTCGGGTAAAAAAACCACCCCATCATCATAAAACCAATCCGGCACATCGTCCTCACCATCCTCCTGATCATGCAGGGAATACACGTTCACATCGCTCAACGACTCCAGCGCATCGTAGTCAAACAGGTAGATTTTACGGTATGCAGAGATCCCATAATTACGCGCATCGAGATCCTTGTTGAAAATATTCGCGGCTGCATTATTACGAATACAGTGGCCAAGATTGACGATGGCGGCATGGGCTTCAATCTCGCCGGCACTTTCCAGATACACCGGCAACGGGGTCATTTTGCGCTGCACGATCAAATACCTGAACTTCAACGCCGTATCTGTCTCACTGACACTGGCGCCGGCAAATTCCAGCAGTTCTGTCTGCAAATCCGGGTGGAACCAGGATTTGGCGAGGCTCAGATTGTAATAAATAATGCTGTCGAGCATGCTGCCAGTGCGATTGATTTCATGAATTCGGTGATACTTGGCCAATACCGAATCGACGCCATCAAATTCCCCCCATTTATACTGCTGCGTGGGGGTATCACGGATGACCTTGAGACTGTAAGCGGAAGCTGGCGATGAAAAACCAATGGCGACAGTGCCCCTGGAACCCGCCGCAATATTCAACAGCTCATCGTTCTCACGAAGCTCCTGCTCAATTTCATTCATCACCGCCAGTTTGCCGAAATGGTTATAACCGATGGTGGAATAATGCAGACCCAATGGCCGCATGGGCATGATACTGCACAGGAACTGACACAATTCGTGGTAGTAGATATTGGTGACATGAAAATTTGCCAGTGTCGAGCTGAACAGATTGTGGGCATCAATAGACCCGGTAATCAGGGCATCGACGTAGATTCCGTCATCATCATTGAGCAAGGCAACAATAAAGGGCCGGTATCGGCCCCGGCGAAACTTTAATCGCCCCACCAGATACGCCCCGCGATTGCGATAAAACCCGGCCTGGAACATTTCAATGGCCGTGATGCCACCATGCTCTGGCTGATCTGCGGCAAAAGTGTCCTGCAATCGTGCCTGGATGAGTTGCGCATCCCGACCCAGATCCGCATAGCCCACGGCGAGATTTTCCATCCCCAGCACCTCACCAAGAACATCGATCCCTGTGTCCACATCGAAGTCAAACACCTGCACGCATTTGTGCCCATGCAAATGCCCCAACTCACCGGCCTGGCGAAAACTGCTGTCATCGGCCCGCCATTCATCGTGATAAATCCTGCGCCGCACGGAGTGCAGATAGGCCAACGCCAGATCTTCGTGGTAGACCCCTTCAATCAATTCCCGGTAGTCGTGCTCAACCAGCTTCCAGTGCTCAATATCCGCCGCAATGTCCGGCGTAATTTGTGCGGCCAGTGCGGCGACGCTTTTACTATAGAGTTGTAATCGCAAGGCGCTGAGGCGAATCGACTCGCGGTGATTACGCTGTTCGAAGGCCTGTTTGGCCTGGGAGGGGACGGCGAGGAATTCGTCGTAAAACCGGCAGAATTCAGCGTCAATATGCGTGGCAAAAACCGCTGTCAGTGAACGGACATCTTGCCTGCCTGACGAGTTTTCAGTGACTCCTGATTTCATCTTTAACGGGATCGCCATTTTTCATAATCAACGCGATCCGCTCCCCCTGGTTCTGCAACAAACCGAGATCGTCCAAAGGATTTCCATCCACCACTAACAAATCTGCAAATGCCCCTGGAATCAACTGCCCAAGACGGCCCTCCATACGCAACAAACGGGCGCTTATTACCGTCGCACTTTTGAGGATCTCAGCAGTTGTTTGCACCTCGGCACGAATCAGCAACTCTTCACTCTGGTCCTCAAGCGGGGTGAGATAAAGATCAGTGCCGAAAGCAGTTTGCACCCCGGCACGTGCGGCTATGGCCAGCGATCTTAATCCGGCATCGGCAACCTCGGAGGCTTTCTCCAGTTGATCTGCGCTGAGTCCATAACGGGGACCCAGTTCAATAATCTTCCGGTACGTCACCAGTGTCGGATCAAGGAACCCACCTGCAGCGGCAAGTTTTGCAGCAACCTGCTCATCAATAAGATTGCCATGCTCGATGGACCGCACTCCTGCTTCGACCGCCCGTGCAATCGCCTGGGCAGAATAAGCATGGGCAAGGACATAGGTATGCGCTCGCTCGGCTTCGTCCACCGCCGCATGCAACTCCTCCATCGAATACTGCACATTGGTTACCGGGTCCGAAGGCGACGCCACGCCCCCGGAGGCCATAATTTTGATCTGATCCACACGCCGCCCCAACTGACTGCGTACTGCTTTTCGCACCGCCGTGACGCCATCGGCGATCGTCGCCAGACCGGCGATGCTGGAACAGGCACAGGGTTCACAAAGTTCGCCCCACTGACGGTTATCACCATGGCCTGCGGTCTGACTTAAAGGGCTGCCGGAAACAAATAGCCGTGGGCCGGAAAACAGACCCTGCTCGACCGCCAGTTTATGCCCGTAGTCGGCACCACCGGCATCGCGCACAGTTGTAAAACCTCGCAACAAGGTGTCTTTGAGGACTTTTGACGCCCGCGCGGTCGTTAAAGACGGCAGGCTTTGTGGATGCGCCACCAGACCCTCGGCGCAAATATGGACATGGCAGTCGATCAAACCCGGCATGACCACCCGGGCACCGAGATCCAGAATTTCAGCGTCGGGGGCATGGACGGGCTGATCGGACACTGCTTTGACCACCCCGTCCTCAATCAACATTTCACAACCCGCCCGCAGACAACCCGCGTCGGTATCAAGCAAATCAAAATTTGTAAGCTTTAACTGCACCACCGTGTATCTCCAGTAAACTCAGCGTCCAAAAAGTCCACCTGGCCTGGGTTTCAGGAAAAAAATCGCTGCCAGACAAGCAACACCCAAACCACACCTGCCGTCAGCAGGCTGAAAAATACCGCTGCCGATCCCATATCCTTGGCGCGCCCCGACAACACATGCGGTTCATCGCCGATCCGATCCACAACCGCTTCAAGTGCCGAGTTCAGCAACTCCGTGATCAATACCAGCAAACACACCCCGATGAGCAGCGCCCGCTCGATGGCCGTCACCCCCAGCCAAAAGGCCAGCGGAATCATCACCACGCACAATGCGCACTCCTGGCGAAACGCCGCCTCGTGTTGCCACGCCGCACGGATCCCCTGGAAAGAATAAATCGCGGCCTGACCAACCCGTCGCAGACCACCCTGGTTGTTGTTCGCCATACACACCCCGTGAGTTCTTCGCTCAGTTTACACAGGACAGTGGTTGACGCCTATGGATTGCGACTAAAGCGTACCCTCTCGGAATTCGTGCTCCTGTGAAGCGCTTATTCTCAGTGTATCTACCGGCGTCACGTCATTCAGATAAAGCAGGCGGGGGTCTTTCTGTGGCCCAGAACCGGAGCAGAAGGCAGGCTTCGCACGCGCCCCCCAGCG
>CAZAWX010000250.1:1870-5700 GCA_964488985.1 uncultured Ectothiorhodospiraceae bacterium | reverse complement strand
CCGCAGCAGCACTATCCACGATTACTTAAGTCCATGTTTTTCCATTAGTGAATACAACGTCGGCCGACTTATACCGAGGTCTTCCGCAGCCTGTGCAACCCGGTGTTCATTCATCGCCAAGGCTTTGTTGACAGCGCTAATTTCCGCCTGTTCGCGGATTTCACGCAGATTAAGCGGCTGCGGATGACCCGCCACTTTTTCAAGTTCCATGTCGGCAGTGGTGATGCTGCTGCCCTTGGCCATAATCGCTGCCCGCTTGACCCGATTTTCAAGCTCCCGGGCATTGCCTTTCCAGGCATGCTTTTCGATCGCAAATAAGGCCTCATCAGTAAACTCCCGGGGTGATTTATTGGTCTCCGAGGCGTATCGACGTAAAAATGCCCGGGCCAGAACAACCGCGTCACCGGAACGTTCCCGCAACGGCGGGATATCGACAGTGACCTCACTGATCCGATAGAACAAATCTTCCCGAAAGGCATTCGTGGCAATCTGCTCACGCAGATTCTGGTGAGTTGCACAAATCACCCTGACGTTCACCGGGATCTGCTCACGTCCTCCGAGTCGTTCTATGATGCGCTCTTGTAGAAACCGTAACAGTTTCGACTGCAGACCCTGGGGCAGATCGCCGATTTCATCGAGAAACAACGTGCCACCATCTGCATGTTCAATTTTTCCTTTATGCTGGCGATGCGCCCCCGTAAAGGCACCTTTTTCATACCCGAACAACTCACTTTCCAATAACGTATCCGGGATTGCGGCGCAGTTGATGACAACGTACGGTTTGCGTTTGCGGCCACTGAGCTTGTGCAACGCATTACTCAACAATTCTTTGCCGGTGCCACTCTCACCCAACAGCAGGACACTGACGTCCGTCGGTGCCACACGCTCTATCATCTCACAGACATGATTCATCTGTGGACTGACGGCGATGATACCGTCCAGGGGTGACTTTTCCTGCTCCATTTCCAGCCGTCCGATGTCGGCTTCCAATTCATGCAGATGATAGGCACGACTGACGATGAGTTTTAATATCTCCGGGTCGATGGGTTTGGGATAAAAATCATAAGCACCCATGGCCACCGCCTTCACGGCATTGCTTCGATCGTCATTGCCCGTAACCACAATAACCTTGGTTTCCGGGGCCATTTGCAAAATTTCCTTGAGCAGATTCAAACCCTCCGAAGCATTCGCCTCATCAGGTGGCAGCCCCAGATCCAGGGTCACCACCGGCGGCTCGAACCTGCGCAATGAACTCAGGGCACTTTGTCTGTCCCCGGCGATCTCGACAGTGTAATCCGTGAAACACCATTTCAGCTGGCTCTGCAGACCCTGATCATCTTCGATGATCAGCAGTTTTGGTGCGGTTTGCCTGGTTCGACTCAAAATTCATTCCTCAATGGCTTGTTGCCGGTTGTAACTTCTCGTTCCCTGCTGCCAATGGTAAGCGTAAGAAAAAAATGGTGCCCTGGCCCGGCTTGCTTTGTACATCGAGTTCACCGCCAAGGGCATTGATGAACTCTCTGCTTTCATAAACGCCAACCCCCATACCCGCATTCCCCTTGGTGGTATCAAAGGGCCGGAACAGACGCTGTGAAATAAATTGTGCATCCATGCCACAACCGTTGTCGGCCACCTCAATCACGGCCAACTGATCCAGTTGGGAAAGACGTAATATCACCTCACCAGAATCAGCAGTTGCTTCCTGGGCATTTTGCACCAGGTGTTCGACAACCGCAGCCAGGCGATCCGGTTGCGCAGCCACCCGTAATGATTCTTTACTCTTGACATCAAACGCCACCCTTGGCAGCGCTGCACCGCGTGCCTTGACCACTTCCCCAAGTATATCGACCAGACTTACAGAACGTACATGATCTTCACCCGCCTGTCCTTTACGCAGGTGCACCAGCAGGCGGTTCATTTTGGTGCTTGCGTTGTCTACGGTACTGATCGCGTCTTCGATGAAGCCCGGTGAATGCATGTGTTTGCGGGCATTGGAAACCACCAATGATAATTGTGCGACCAAATTCTTCAAATCATGAACCACGTAGGCAGACAACTGATTAAAGGCCTCAAACTGCCGGGCATCACTTAAATCTTCAGTGGCCTTGAGCAGGGCCAGATAGCTGGCGGCCTGGCGACCACAGGTCTTTAACAGTTCACTGTCTTCCCAGTTAAATTCCCGGTATGTATTCGGCCGGGAAAAAATAATGAACGCCAATAGTTCATCCCCCTGCATGAGAGGCACGATGATCCCCGGGTCCTGCAATCGGGTAATCCAGTCCGGTAATACCAAGCCTGCATAATGTCCAGGATGTTGTTGAAATTGATCCAGATAAACAACCCAACCGCTCGATTCGAGAAATGCGATCAGTGCACCACTGCTTTGCACCTCCATTGCTTCGGGCAACGCTTCCTTCAGGGCACATACCGGCCGAAACTTACCCCCATGCGCCCCACCCTGCTGGCGCATCCACATGATGCCTCTGGAGGTATCGACGATATCGCTGAAGGCCTGAATAATATCTTCTTTAAGGTCTCCGCCCTGGGAACGGTCCGACAACCGTGCGGTAAAACGCAACCATTCTTCGCGATAATCATATTTGTTTTTAAAAAAATGTTTGTTGAGAAAAACCCGTAAATAGGCACGCACCTGGGCGGAAAACAACAAGGCTGCAAGCAATATTACCGCAAGGAAGAAAAACGCCACCTGGATAACGCCACCCCAGTCACCCCCGTAGTAGCGGATGTAATATCCCGCCATGGCAATCAACATCAGATAGCCACCGGCCCCGAGCAGCGCCGCGGAATGGAAGACGATATGGCGTGAAACGAAGACTTCGACAGACCAATGCGGGTTTCGACGTGCCGCGACGGCTATAAATGGCACGATGATGGCGTTGACCAACCCTCTGGCTGTCCAGGAGGCGGCGTCCAGTCGAGTAAACAACAACGCATTGGCATACAGATACAAATCGTAGGCAAACAAGCCACCCAGGCCGAGAAACAGATACCGTACTGCCCATTGCTGATCACGGGCAGTATTTCGATAAAACTGCTCAACCAGCATCAGTCCGATAATTGCCTGGGCCAGATTATTGGTCAGCACCAGACGGTTGAATGCCCGGACATCCAGTCCCAGCGTCAAGCCTGAGCGTGCCGCCAGCACCAGACCCATCAGGCTCAGGCAAAGGAGAAATATGACCCACCCGGTATTGCGGATATGTCTGCGGCGTTTACCCGCATTCCAAAACCCCAGCAAACCAAGCAAAAAGGCAAACCATCCCGCGTTGCGCAGAACTTCCAGCAACTGCAGCGTCCAGAACGGCGGCCAGGTATAAAGTCCGTGACTGGCCTGGGCGATACTCCAGATCATGGATATTGCACTGGCGCATGCCAGCAATGCACCTTGCAGGCGTCCACGCCAGGCAGTCAGCAACAATACCGTCAGAAAGCCAAACAGAACCCCTGCCAGACCATAGGAAACCGCAGGCACATTTACCGTCAGCATGTACAACCCAGCGTCAATACCATGAGGTTGTTCGCACCGGGTCTGCTCGCAGTGTCACGACAATAATTCGCTATGGTGTCGCGCAATAACAGACACCCTGAGCGCAAGCGTGCTTTGTACGAAGCCATTACCGCGCGCCCTTTCTCCACAAAATGACCTGTGCGGTCTGAATGATGATCATCAAATCCAGAAACAAACTGTAGTTCTTGATGTAATACAAATCGAACTGCAATTTTTCCAGCGCATCGCCTTCAGTCGCCCCATAGGGATAACAAATCTGTGCCCAGCCGGTAATCCCCGGATTGACACGGTGGCGAACGCG
>CAZAWX010000250.1:0-1770 GCA_964488985.1 uncultured Ectothiorhodospiraceae bacterium | reverse complement strand
GCCCGACTCCATCCAGATGAGCAGTGCCGTCAACACCATGATTGGACTGGTCAGGATCAACATCACCAGGCTGACAACGATATCGTAAAACCGGTGGCTATAGGTCTTGAACATCGCCTGAATAAACCCATCAGCAAAAATAATGGAACTTGGATTCAAGGTATTTATCTTGATTTTGCCGGTAAGTTGTTCGAAAAAACCCATTAAATCGATGACCTCAATACCGGCCATCTTACAATCCAAAATCTGCTCCAAGGGAAAGTTCGTGGCCTGCTCACGGATCCCGACCACCAGCAGATCAACGTTTAATGAACGTGCGAGCTCAAGCAACCGCCCCTTAAGGTAATGTACATTGGCCTGATCGACTGCGGTGATCTGGCCTGGTATATGCACATAACCGAGCATCTCCGCATCGTACCAGTCGCTTTTGCGCCGTAATTGCTGAATCTGCGCAGCCTGTGTCCCTGCACCAATCACCAGTACCCGGCGTTTAAACAGATGTTGGTCAGCATATTTGAAGGCAAGAAACCGAATCACCAGTACCCCAATATAGGAACCTGCAAATGCGATGGCCAACGCCTTATCGCCAATTGAATACCGCGGAAAAAATACCAGCGATCCCCATATCAGCACCGACCCGGCAAAAAAAGATGTCGTTATGCGTAACGCAACATCACGCGTGCCTGCGCGCAATCCGCGCTGATAAAGGCCCGTCGCGGACAAGCACAGGATTAATACGACACAGAATGCCAGCGCCTTTGGCCATAACGAACCTACCAGCAAATGCGCGGCAGGATTAAATCCAAACAGGGTAAAATGTAGCCCCAAATACACAGAGCCAAACATCAACAACGCTTCTGCCGCTCCGAGTACGAGCAAGGAAAACGGAATGTAGTGGCGAAATATTCTGATCATGTTATGGCTGCCAACAAGCGTTACGACTCCGGGATGGATATAATCACAAAGCAGGGTATCTTAAAGAAGTGCTGCCCCTCGTGCCATGTACAGGACGCCACAACAGATTGACCATGAATAACAAACATTGTTTCGTCATTTTTATGCTGGCGCTGTTTACGCCCCCTGTATGCGCCGATATCGACATCAGTCGACTCTTGCTTAAACCACAAGATATTAGGCAACAATTGCAGAAAAAAGCCGCAACAGGCGATATACAGGCCCAATACAAACTCGCAGGTCTCTATGAAAGCGCCCCCGAGCCAAACCGCGACTACCAACAGGCCGCCCACTGGTACCGGCAAGCCGCCCAGCAAGGACACCCCGAAGCCGCCGAAAATCTGGGATTGATGTACAGCAAAGGCCAGGGACTCGCTCAAGATTATGACAAAGCCTTCCAATGGTTCCAGCGTTCAACCCAGGCAGGCAGTGCCCGCGGCAAGTACAGCCTGGCCCTGGCCTACTACTTGGGTCAGGGCACAAAACGCGATTTCAAAGCCGCCAGCCATTGGTACCGCGAATCAGCCAACATGGGCTACGCCCGCGCCATGAACAATCTCGGCATCTTGCACGGCCTTGGTGAAGGCGTAACGCAAAGCGATATCGAAGCCTACGCCTGGTTTTCCCTGGCCGCAAAAAACGGCAACCAGAATGCAGTCAAAAACCGCGATCTAACCGCCCAGGACCTTACCCCGCAACAACTCAAACAAGCCCAATCCAGAGCAGTAAAACTCGCCGCTGAACTAAGGGTCCTTGGCAATTAACGAAGATCACAAGAGTTCGCAGTGCGTCTCGTCCCGCGAGGCGGCGGCCCCC
>CAZAWX010000249.1:1991-5708 GCA_964488985.1 uncultured Ectothiorhodospiraceae bacterium | reverse complement strand
TTAACCGGTATTCTGGATCGCCAGCGCAATGCCGTTGACGGTTGCCTTGAGTGTCCTGAGCAGCCTGTCGTCGTCCCGCCCGCCGGCGCGCCATCTGCGCAGCAGGTCAATCTGCAGGATATGCATCGGGTCGACATAGGGGTTGCGCAAGCGGATATTTCTCTGCAGCGTACGCTGGTCAGCCAGTAACTCGGGACTCTGCTTGATCTCGAGGATGTAATGCTCCGCCATTTCGAATGCCTGGCGTATCTGTTCGAATACGTCGATACACGAGGCCGGCGCAAGACCCGCGTAGCGCTGCCCGATACCGAGATCAGATTTGGCCAGCACCATTTCCACATCGTTGATCAGACCCTGGAAAAAACTCCACTGCGCCTGCATCTCACGCAGACGCTCAATGCCATGGGTTTCAACCACTTTTGCCAGCGCGCTGCCCACACCAAAAACACCGGGGAAGCCGACACGCATCTGCGCCCAGGCAAACACCCAGGGTATGGCGCGCAGGTTTTCGATACCCTCCCCGCTGCGCCGCGCTGCCGGGCGTGAGCCGATATTGAGGCGTTCGATCACATCGATGGGTGTTGCACTGCGATAGAAGGTCATAAATTCAGGCTTTGCGTAGACCAGTTGTTGATAATCCTGGCGTGCATGGGCCGCGATTTCCGCCATGATAGCCTGCATATCCTCATCGACATGCTGGCCGGTGTCGACCAGACCGTGGCGCAGGGTGGCACCGGTCATTAACTCCAGGTTACGCAGGGCCAGGGGCCGCATACCGTATTTCTGGTTGATGACCTCACCCTGCTCGGTGACCCGCAGGTAGGCCCGGACACTACCGGCGGGCGCGCCTTCAACGCCCTTGACCAGGTTGCCACCACCGCGACTGACGGTACCCCCGCGCCCATGGAAAAACTGCACGCATACCCCGTACCGGCGACCGCATTCGACCAGCCTGGCCTGGGCCTCGTACAGACCCCAGCGTGCAGCGGCGATACCGGAATCCTTGTTGCTGTCCGAATAACCGATCATGATCACCTGCCGCTGGCCGCGCTTTTCCAGGTGTTGGCGGTAGAAAGGGTTGTCCAGCAGTGTTTTCAGAATCTGTGGACCGGCTTTAAGGTCAGCAACGGTTTCCAGCAAAGGCGCCACGTCCAGTGGTATGTCATCAGCCGTGGCCAGACCTGCGATTTTCGCCAGTGCCAATGCGCCCAGTACATCGTCCGCACCCTGCGTCATACTGATGATAAACAGGCCGGTGGCGGTATCGCCGTAGTGTTTGCGCGCCTGGCCGATGGCGCTGAAAACGTCCAGCGTGGCGCGCGCCCGCGTTGATGGCTCGGTGCGCTGGTCGAGATAGGTCAAAACGCTTGCCTGATTGCCTTCCAGCAGCGTGGTCAACGTCCGCTCGCGGGTTCCGGCGTCCTCTGATGCCCAGTTGGCCTGCCCGAGCAGTTCAGCGATCACCCCGCGATGCAGCAATGCGTCCTGGCGTGTGTCGAGCGTCGCCAGGTTAAATCCAAAACATGCGATCCTTTGCTGCAAGCGCCTGACGCCAAACAGACCAGCGTGGCGGCCCTTGTTTTGCTCGAGGCTATCCGCAATCAGGGCGATATCAGCGGCAAAAGAGCTGACATCGGGATAGGCATTCGCAGTTTCCAGGCGGGTGGCCTCCAGCCTGGCCAGAACCAGCCTGATCAGGCAACGATAGGGCATTTCACGGTGCCGGGCCGGGGTCAGTTGCGCAACCTCCGGCATCGACACAGTATATTCAGCCAGCCGTTGCAACACTGCAGGGCTGAACCCGGCCTGGCCCTGCGTCTGGCTGAGATAACGGGCCAGGCGTTTCAACTCGGGCTGGTAGCAACGGATGACGGCATTACGCTGGGTCGCCAGCGTGGCCAGGATGGTCGTGGCATCCACATAGGGGTTACCGTCCATATCGCCACCGACCCACGAACCAAAACGCAGCAGTTGATGAGCAACCTCAGGCGGGCAGTCTTCACCATAGGCCGCCCGGAATGCCTGTTGCAACGATGCATGAAACGGCGGCACCACCCGGTACAGGATATCGGTAAGATAGAACAGCACGTTATCGAGTTCATCAGCCACCGCAGGCTTTTCGCTGGGCACGGTACTGGTCTGCCAGGCGGCATTGACTGCATCGCTGATCCTGTCCAGTGTCCGCTGGTCTTCCTGCGGGGTCAGGTCAGGATTGAGGCGTTCGACGAGACGGTGCAGGATCGAGTATTCCTTTTCTAAAAAACTGCGGCGCGTGGCCTCGGTAGGGTGCGCGGTGAAGACCGGCTGGATCCTCAAGGTGGCCAAAGCCTGCTGAACATCTGCCGCGCTGACACCGGCGTCAGCCAGGCCTTTGAAGACCTGCTCCAGGCTGCCTCTTTGTGCTGCCGCAGCCAGTTTCTGGTAAGCGCGCCGGCGGCGGATTCGGTGCGTCTTTTCAGCCAGGTTGACCAGTCTCAGGTAGGTGGAAAACGCCTTGATGATGTGCAGGACCTCTCTCTGGTCCAGTTCACCGAGTGTACGCTCAAGCACCTCAGCGCTGGCATCATCACCTTCCCGCCTGAGGATCGCTGCCTTGCGCACGGCCTCCACCTGCTGCAATAACCCGGCACCGTGCTGTTCGACCAGCGCCTCGCCGACAAGACGTCCCAACAGGCTGACATCATTGCGCAGCGGCTGGTCTTTTTCAGGAAACTGGATGTTGCGGAATTCTTCCATGCTCATACTCAATACAGGGTGGCTGAACCCCGGCCCATCAAGGAACAGCCTGTTACTAAGTGTACCCGTTTCCTACGCGTTTCTGTTTTAATGAACAGACATTCTGATTTTTTTTGGAAATGGCATCAAGATGAGTATCAATCAAGTATTAATGGTCGTTGGACGAACACCGCCTCGAGTGGTCAACCTTTTGCTTGCCGGTCTGCTGGCGCTGGGCGCTTCCGCTGCCCTTCCCGCCGAGGTGGAACTGCGTATCATGGAAACGACCGACCTGCATATGCACCTGCTGGATTATGACTACTACCGTGACAGCGAAAATCCGACTATGGGGCTGGCACGGACCGCCAGCCTGATAAAAACGGCGCGGGAAGAATCACCCAATTCGGTGCTGGTGGACAACGGTGACCTGCTGCAGGGTAATCCCATGGGCGATTATGTAGCCCGTGGCCGGGTGCTGCGTTTCGGTGAGGTCCACCCCGCTTACAAGGCCATGAACCTGCTTGCTTACGATGTGGGAAATGTTGGCAATCACGACCTCAACTATGGCCTGGATTTTCTTGTGAAAGCCCTTCACGGTGCTGATTTTCCGTATATTTCTGCGAACATTTTTGTCGATGATGGTGACGACGATGAGGCCAATGACCAACCCTATTTTCAGCCCTATATCATCCGCGCCAGGACCGTTGTTGACAGCGATGGCAACCCTCACCAGCTCAATATCGGTTACATCGGTTTTGTCCCGCCGCAGATCATGGATTGGGACCATGACAAACTGAGCGGGTTGATCAAGGCAAAGGATATCGTCGCTACGGCCGAACACTATATCCCAAAAATGCGGGCTGCCGGTGCCGATATCATCATCGCACTTGCGCACAGCGGTATGTACGCAAATGATCGCCAGGGCATGGACGAGAATGTGGTCTATTACCTGGCAAAGGTGGCCGGTATCAACGCCATCATGTTCGGTCATTCCCACCGGGT
>CAZAWX010000249.1:0-1891 GCA_964488985.1 uncultured Ectothiorhodospiraceae bacterium | reverse complement strand
TGAGAGGCTGCCCCTGCTGTCGGCAGCCTCACCGTTCAAGTCCGGTGGCAGGGGCGGTCTGGATTACTTTACGGACATCCCGGCAGGTCCCATTGCGCTGCGAAATGTCGCCGACCTGTATATCTATCCCAACGATCTGAAAATCGTGTTGCTTACAGGTGCCCAGGTAGTAGCATGGCTGGAAAAATCGGCGGAAGTTTTCAATACCATTGACCCGCAGTCCGCGGACGAACAATGGCTGGTGAATGAAGATGTGCCCGGCTACAGCTTTGATGTCATCGACGGTATCAGCTATGAGATCGACGTGACCAAACCACCCCTCCGGTCAGGTACGGGTGATAAAAATCCCACTGCCGGACGCATACGCAATGTCATATACCAGGGACGTCCGCTTGATCCGGCGCAAAAATTCCTGGTGGTCACCAACAACTACCGTGCCGGTGGCGGCGGTCATTTCCCGGCCCTAGACGGCAGCACCATCGTGATCGACGCGCCGGACAAAAACCGTGATGTTATCGCAGCCTATTTTCTTGACCTGAAAACCTTCAACCCCTCAGCGGACCAAAACTGGAAAATCGCAGCCACGACCGGGGACGCAGCAGTTTACTTCAGAACCTCGCCAGGGGCACGACCATATGCCAGCGACCACGTGCGCTTTATCAATGTCATGGAAGACGGTTTCGCCCGGTTTCGTTTACACCCCTGACTAGTACAACGGCTTGTGAAGGGGTGCCGGGCACACTCTCAGGCGTAATCAACGTTGCTGGAATTCACACCCAGGGTCGTTCAGGTATGCTTGCCCGGTTCCCAGCCAGCCGGGCCGATGGCCCTTGTAGCGACTTTTGCAGGATATTCCTCAAGCTCGGTTGCCATCGTGTCGTTCCAGCGGTTCAGGTAACCGAACAGCGCGATGGTCGCGACCAGTTCAACAATCTCCGCTTCATCAAAATATTTGGCCAGTTCATCAAAATCCGCCTGGCACGCCTGGTTGGGGATGATCGATGCGTTGACCGCCAACTGCAGGGCAGCCCGCTCCGCATCGGAAAACAGATCGCTGTGGGCAAATTCCCAGACCGCGGCAATTTTTTGATCGGAAGCCTTGTAAATCGAAGAAAGATTGGCCATGTGCGCCTGACAGTAACGGCAACCCGCGGCCTGGCTGGCGATAAGACTGACCAGCATTTTCAGTTCCTCCGCCACCGTGCCCTCGTACAGCACTGCCTGGTTCAACTGCATGAAGGCCGCTGCAATGGCCGGTCGGCGCTGCATCGTCAGGATGCTGTTGGGGATGAACCCCCGTGTATTTTCATAATGATCAAAGCGTTCTTTGAACTCCGGGACTGCGTCCCTTGGTAGTGGTGGCAGATGCGGCATATCACTCCTCCAAGTCTTCAGAGACTGTCATAATAAGCCCATCGCAGGCAGATAAGAAATACTTCGCAGGAACTCATGTTCAAGTCGTCTTGCAATCCGCCAACATCGAGGTCCCGGCTGTTGATAATCATATCAGGGCAGTTGTTGTTCATGATTGTGTTGTTGGCAGCAGACCTGTCCAGCCTGGCGGTTGCCGCGACACCCAGGCTGCAAGGCTCGACGGCCTGGTATCCGGAGCGGGGGACCTGACCACTGACTGGCACGGCATATGGAATGCCGCGTCCCGGGACCCGTTGGTACGAGGCCGGCATCACCTACCAGCCACGTCCGAATGGCGGCGCTTTCGGTTGGGTGCGCCAGTTTTTCTTCGAGCTATACCCCACGTATATCGAGGACGCCAGTGGTCGGGCCCAGTCCTGGCGGATTTTCACCGCACCATTCAATGTAGAGACCCGTTCGGGCGAGCACTTCGAAGCCAACGTCATGCCAAAATTCGAACGCCTGGATGAGCCGTTTG
>CAZAWX010000248.1:0-5715 GCA_964488985.1 uncultured Ectothiorhodospiraceae bacterium | reverse complement strand
AACGTTATTTCACTGCGAAGGCTTATGGATCGGCTCCGCTGTGCAAACAGTGAATTGCGATAAGTGAATACCAATACTACGAGTTCATCTTTCGCCAATGACTATCAGTGAGGCGATCTCAAGTAAATCTGGCCAGTACAGTCTCGATAACCTGCACGATCTCTTGCGACTTCGTCGGCAAGCGCAGCGCGGCCCGGGTCTGGACCCTTTGTGAGGACGATTACATCGACGGGAAAATTAATCAGCCCTGTGGCTCGAACAACAGTGGTTGCTCGCCGGGGTCTGTGCCCAGCTTCCGAAGAGCAGTCAGTGCCTTTACTCGCACCGGGTATTCCCTGATCGTTGTGCCATGATCTGAGCGCTGGATGCGGAAAGTGTCCTTCAAGGCAGCCTGCAACAATTGCTCGGAGCTGTGAGATTTAAGCTCTCCGAGCAGGAATGCCGCGTGTGCCCTGGTCCAGCCGGATTCCGACGCCTGCAACAGCTGTTCCAGTTCGGGAACGGCATCGCGGTCGCCGCCGAAGCCCCGCGACAAGACGACCCTTTCCTTTACTGCGCCGGATTGTTCATTGGCGACATCCTTGAGGGTCTCCTTCGAGGCCGTGTCGCCCATCTTCCTGCTCAGCCTGAGCAGCATGAACTCGCTGGCGGGCAGCGAAACCCCTTCGACCGGCAGGTCCCCGACGGTTGGATCCGCCTCTTCCCGGCTGATGGCGTCGACCATCGATGCCACCCTCGTCTCCGCGTCGATGCGGTCATCGCCCAGCAATACCAGGGCCTTGTACCGGTCGGCGGCTTCGTTGGAGCGCAGCCGATTTTCCAACTCCTCCTGCCAGGTGGCTATATCCACTGCGGGCGGTTGCGCAACGAGTTGTTGACCATTCCCTGCGGATGTCTTCGCCTGTTGAGGCGCCGGTGTATCAATTTTGCTTTCCCCGCAACCTCCGCAGAACAGGAACCCTGTCAGCAGGAGTAGCGCTAGTCCTCGCACTGTTTGCCCGGGCATGCCCAGTCCTCCTTGTCTGCCGAACCTCTTTTCCACCGCTTGCCAGCCGCATAAGCCGAGGATTCGACATCCTTGTAGCCATCGTCATCGGCATCCGAATCCTGTGGATTATCGTCCGCCCAGTTCGGAATATGGTCTGAATCCGAGTCGGCCTCGCGCCGCTTGCGATCGTATTCATTCCACTCCGGTGCCTGGTAATCCCATTTCGAGTGGGGCCTGTATTTCCGGTCGAATTCGCCCCACCAACCATCCCGGTCCAGCTTATGCTGCCACTCGTGCTTCACGGTCGAGGCGAACCCATCAATTCCCTCGTAATTGACACCCCAATCCTCATTCACAACTTTGATTTGGGCACCCTCGCAGATGTAAATCCGGTCCGGGTCCACCCAAGCGTTATAATAGCCCAGCGTATCCTTCTGGCACGTCCTGTCAAAGCTGGCATGCTCGTACAGCCCCTGTCCTGCCGATGTGTGGAACCAGTAGTAATACCAGTTGGGCTCGTCAGCGGGAGAGTCCTTGCCATCCCGCTCGAAAAAGACGCGCATAGTTTTCTTTCCCGGCTCGGTGCATTGCTCGGCCGAGTCCAGAGTGGCCTGGATTTTGTACTCTCCGAATCCTTCGTTACTCTGCGGTGTGCCAGTGTAGTTCAGGGCGATTCCACTGATGTCCTCTGCCGGTTTTTCAAATCGCTCTTGCTCGCGTCTGCTGTCCGGGATCTCTGGTGGGGTCCACCTGATGTCCTGATAATCGCCATTGGATGGCGTCGCCTCGAAATTGATGGCGTCCGGTTTGAAGGGCCCAGGGTTGCCTCGCTTGACCTTCAGCTTGCCGTCCCGAAAAACCAGCTCATCGATTTCTTTCGCGTACCAGATGGACACGCTGTACTGCCCACCGCTTGAGCACCGGTCGGGTGACAACTCCCACTGGACAATTCCGGAAACATCCATGTTCGTTTTCTGGAATGCTGACCTCAATGCCGCCCCGATCTGCATCGACATGGCATCGTCACCCTCGGCGGCATGGCCTGGCAAGGTGCGTGATCCTGAAATCGCCACGCCCCGCTCCGGCACCGTTCCTTCGGGCGTCAGGTTCGCCCAGGAGACAGCCATCGGATTGTCTTCGAAAGAATCGGTTTCCTGAATCGTCGAAAAGCCCCCGGTTTCGTTGGGAACCACCGCCGTCACCTGGGATTCCATTTCAAAAGATTCATTGCACAGTTCGATGTAGTACTGACCATCCTCGACATCGACTTGCAACATGGCCGGTGTTTTGTAGGCACGGGAATCCTCGACGTGAATGTCCGTGCGCATGGGGGTGTCCGGTATCACCATGGCGATCTCGTGACGGTTGATGGAGCTGTCGCAGTACGCGGTACCCGCCCATGTCACCAGTTCTTCATCGATCGTCATTTTGTCGAGAACCAGCCGTGCACTGATCTTGCGCGACTCGTTCAACTTTGATCCGGGAAGGTTGTCCATTTTGGTGGTTGCGCTGGCCTCGTAATGCCCCCGCCATGACGCAACAGCCTTGATGCTGTCCTGTGCCAGGGTCCTGGTGGGAAAAACGAATGATACCAATATCAGCAGTGCACCCACCGGCGGCAGGAATGCACCTTTGCTGATGGCTTTGGGTGAGTGAACGGCAAACGCCGCAAAACTATTTTGTTTTTTGTCGCACATCCTACGCCTTACCGGTTCCAGTTGTTGGTTCCTCGCCCGCCAGGGGACATCGATCGTGGTAATGACCGTCTCACAGTTAGTTCATTAGCCGAATCGCATTCTCCCGTCCTGCTTGAGTTGGTGGTGAAAAGCGGTAGTGAACCTTTCCAATCAGCACCTGAAGCTGGTAGTCATGGCGGTCGAGTTCTTCCAGGCAACTGACCCAGGTATCCCAAACGTCGGCGGTGTTCTCGCCCTGGACACCCATTCCTTTCTGTGCCATTCCGCTGACGAGATTTGTTGCTTCGTCAAATTTCCCCTGGGCTACCAATTCCTGGATTCTAGTCGCGCTTGCGTTACTTTCATCAGCATAATCCTCCGAATATGCAGATTCCTCATCTGTGCAGGCATCCAGCTTATCCTGCACATCGATCGTCGGATACCAGCCCTTGGCCAGGTGTTTATATTGCTGTTTCAATTGCTGAAATTCCCGCTCGCTGTGCTCCGCGTTCCCCATCATCCGGCTTCTGCGCTGGTTCTCCTGCAGGGTGTCAAAAAGATCGGTTTCAGAAATCGATACATCGTTCCGCTCCGAAGCGGGCTCAACCGTCAGGTAAATGGGTCCGCCGTCGCCCGCCTCGGAGTTCGTGTTGTCATCTCCGACATAAAATGTCTTCCCTCGCACCGGCACCGTACCCAGTGTCTTTCGATAGAAGGCCATCACTTTTTCCGCTGCATCGTTCGTATAAATGATGTGAACATTAAAACCGCTGCTGTCCTCAATGCTTCCACCAACCCCGTACACCTCGATGCCCGGCGGGAGATGCCCCCCTTCGTCATACGCTACGGCCGATAGCGGTACGACCATCGCCGACACCGTTAAACTGATTTTTGCAATTGCGGATATATTCATGACGCTTCACCTCTCTAGTGTACTGCATCATACACATAGCACACTCAGCCAGACGCAAAGTGATTAGCCGCTAGGCATGTTCCTTGCCCAGAGGCGTAACACCGCGAACGACCGCTGCACGGCTCGCCCGAAGGGAGCTACCCAGATGCCCCAATACAGCGTTGCAGTCCTTGAAAAGGACATGCCATTTCTTGCAGACTGCGTCTTGTCTTGGACCATCTTGGCAGCTCTGAACCTCACACTATAGGCTTGACATGACACTAGATTGCCAACTACACGACAATAATGTATGGCAGCTCTTATTGGATTATCAGATTATTGGCTCACCCAGTTGGCTTGTCAATAATGCAGAGTACGGCCTACCCTGTCGATTCGTTTAAAGAACAGGATCGAATATTTGGCTCAGCGGCCCGCCGGACCGCTTAAGGCACGTTATTGCTGGTACTCTTCGTCGTAATCACCACCACAATCCATATCGTAGTTTTCGCACCCATCATCGTAGTTTTCGCCGTGATTCATGGTGTCCGCGTCATCTTCCTCGTCGCCCATCAGTATGGCTTCGAGTTGCGAACCGTACTGATCGAGTAGGGCTGCTTCACGGGTTGTCGGCGTTGGCAGTTTTCCGACTGCCTTGACCATGGCGTTGCTCATGGCGACAGACTCGGCGTAGGCATCCCGCATCTCGCTGCAGGTGGCGGCATCGACCTGCTTGCAACCCTGCTCCACCTGGGCATGGTAGACTTCTTGATTGGCTTGCATACTCACCTGAGTGGCCTCCATCTGGCGCTTCACCATCAGCGCTGAGTAGCGCATCCAGTTGCGTAACCAGTCTTCGGGATCGAGGCCATTGCTGCGGGCCCAGGTGGTGTATTGGGCATTGTCGAGTAGTTCCGCGAGTTCCTCAGCGAATTTGTCCGCCGCTACGTCTTCGTCATCGTCCAGGAAATCAAGCGAGTCCATTTGCGGCCCGTACTCGATAATGTCCTGAACGTTGGATTCATCAAGTTCCACGCCTTTGCTGAAGTCGGCGAGAACTCCAATCCATGCCCCGTACTCAGCTACAGCCTGGTTGGTGCCCTGGGCCAAGAGCGGACTGGCGGTAAAAGAAAATGCGACCAGTAGTGACGTAAGTGCCAAACAGACGATTTTGTTATTCATTAACGTATTCCTCTTCAAAAAATACAGACTGCAGTGCCTTGCCCGGTTGGCACGGCCATTCTGCCATCGGGCCGCTGCAGGCGACACTTCCTGCTGCTGTTCAGCAAGCGTGACTGATGAACCGGACCCAGCGCATGGATTTGCCGAGTATAGGCCGTTAAAACACTCTATTACCAGATTTCCGTGTCGTTAGAGCAACTTGTCCCACTAAATTTGAGAAAACTGTACCCCAAATTCAGGACGGGTCGCTTTGGCGTCATTTCCTGTCAATTGTGCCGCTCCTGGTTTAATGTGTTGGCAGTTTTGAACAAGTTTTTCTTGAGCAACAATACAACTGGGCGGGATGTTTTTCATGATATTATGATTTGTACCTATCAATAAAACACTGAAAAAAAGTGTGAAAACGTTTCGTTAATCATCGAGCAGGAATGACTGACATCAATCGGCAGCAGGATACCCGTTGGATGGGCGAAGCCCTGCAACTGGCAAGAAAGGCGGCTGCTCAGGGTGAGGTGCCGGTCGGTGCTGTGGTCGTGAAGGATGGTGAAATAATAGGGCGTGGCTGGAACCAGAGTATCGTCCTCAACGACCCCTGTGCACATGCGGAGATTCTGGCCATGCGCGAAGCCGGCGATGCACTGGCAAACTACCGTCTCAAGGGCTGTACGCTTTTTGTCACGCTGGAGCCCTGCATGATGTGTGCCGGGGCCATGATCCATGCCCGTCTGGAGCGTATTGTGTTTGCTGCCAACGATCCGAAAACAGGTGCTGCAGGTGGGCAGTTTGACCTTTTGGAAAACCCGGCTCACAATCACGCCCCATTGGTTGAAAGTGGTTGTCTGTCGCAGGCGTGTTCCCGCTTGTTAAAAGATTTTTTCAGGCAACGAAGATCCACCGAAGACGCCCCGCGGGAGCAAAGACAGGACGAGAGAGATTTTTTATGAGATTCATAGTGTTCGTTTTTTTATTGCTGATGTTCA
>CAZAWX010000247.1:0-5724 GCA_964488985.1 uncultured Ectothiorhodospiraceae bacterium | reverse complement strand
TAGATTAATGCAGGGCAGACCGGCATAAGACACTGTTGAATGAATCGATCATAGTGCTTCGCACCATCGTCGAGAAATTCTTCGAATAAAATGCCAAAGGCCATTTCATCCGAGCTGATAACGTGGATATATCGCAGTCGGCAATCAATATCAATTGGCGGCAGGTTTTCGGGATAAGGAAGATGGATTGCAAGTCTGATTTTGGGTGAGTGTGAATCGTTGATGGCGCTTTGTTCCGGGTGAATCAGTAACGCAGTGGCTCGATCGCAAAGGAGTTGAAAACCAATTTCTGAAATGTCCTGGACGTTGTTTTCCAGTACATGCCCGTCGGGCAAGCGAACGGGTACGGGTTTGTTCAGCTGTATTCTTGGAAAGAAACGTTTTTCAGTAGCGTAATTTAAGGCAATCATAATGGCAGCACCCAATTGGTTTCATTTGCATGTGTCAACTCTGACTAAAAATATATAACGAAATACGCTTCCATTGATGCACGGACGTCACAAATTTGAAAAAATTATGCTGATCATGCGCAATTTATAATGCTCCTGACACGTTTTAATTTTCCCCCTAAACGTTGTAACTCTTTCAATTCCTCTCGCTGGGTTTAGCCTCTGGATTCAGCCTCTGGATTCAGGATTTGTTGATCTGACGTTTCTAAACCTGGAGCGTAAAATGAAAAGTGGTTTCTGCCCTGAGTTTTAGCGTGATACAAGGCGATATCGGCATTACGAATTAATGTCACGGCATCATTACCATCATCTGGGTATATGCTGATACCGATACTTGATTTAGCGATCAATATCTGGTTTCCGATTACAATCGGTTTGCCTAGTGCAAGCCGTAATTTTTCAACTGTTGCGGTGACATAACTGCGATCATTGACATCTTCAAGTAACAGTAAAAATTCATCGCCCCCCAGGCGGGCAACGGTATCATTTTCGCGTAATGCCGAAGTCAGTCGGTTTGCCACTGATTGTAAAATTTTATCGCCGACAGGATGGCCGTAGGTATCGTTTATGTTCTTGAAATTATCCAAATCCAAAAACACCAGAGTCAATCCTGTGCGATGACGTCCAGCGCTTTTGATGGCCCATTCCAGGCGTTCATCGAGTAGCAGTCGATTAGGTAAGCCCGTCAGGAAATCATGATGAGCGAGTTGGTGCAATTTTTGTTGAGAGTTTTTGATTTCACTAATATCTGTAAAAATTCCAATATAGTTGGTCACCTTGCCTTGGTCATCCTCGATTCGGTTGATAGTGCCCAACTCGGGGATGTCCGTGCCATCCTTACGACAATTCCACAGCTCTCCCTGCCACTGGCCGCTGCTGTCCAGGCTGCGCTGTTGCTCATCGTGGAAGTTTTTATCGTGCCGTTCTGACTTCAGTTGGTTGAGTGAATGTCCCAGGATTTCCTGTTTTTTATAACCAAGGAGTAATGTAAAGGCGCGATTAATATCAATGATCCGTTTGTTCTCATCAGTAATTACAATTGCCTCAGTACTATGCTCGAAAACACTGGCCGCCAATCGTAATTGCGCTTCACTTTTTTGCAGGGCCCGTTCTGAACACATACGGGTTGCCACTTCTGCAGCCAGTTCGTCACGCGAAACCCGGGTGTTCTGAAGGCGGGCCGCCAGAGCGTTAAAGTTTTTTGCCAGTTCACCGATTTCGTCCTTCCTGGACATCGTGATTCTAAAATCGGGGTCATCAGCCAACTTAGGCAGCGTTGTACTCATAAACCTGATAGCCGGAATCACCCGCAAGGCAATGATTAACCAAAGGCCCGCAATCAGTATTGGCAATGCCAGTAGCATTACGGTCATAAGTTTGCGCATCTGTTCAACTGAATCCTGAAAATACGTTTCAGTGTGGGACAGCAAATTGGCTGCGTGAGAGGCCATGATTTGAATATGGGCTTGTAGTTGATCGATGATGGCACGTTCGTCGTTCGTGACATCAAGTGCGAGCGGATTAACCAGGCTGCTGGTTCTGTGGGAGTTCAGTGTCCGCTGAAACAATTGCAGAGCCTTGTTGCCTTCGCTTGACAGTATGCTGAACTCAGGATCGGTCACCTGGCTTTGGCCCTTGTTTAACAAGGCTATGAGCGTTTTTTGATGGGATAGCCAGAGGACACTTTTACTGGGCTGCGGGTGTAAAACATAGTCAGTCGTGAGCATGCCGATTTGACCGATGGTGGTATTGATTTGCTCGGCCAGTTCGAGGATATCGAAGTTCTGCTGATAGCGCTGGTTCACATGAGCCAGACCAAGCCCCATGCCCGCGATCAGTGCCACGGAGAACACAATGCCAATGGCCATCAATGTTTTCAGTTTCATGTTAAAACTGCCATGAATGATAATCTTTTTTAATGCCCCGTAGAGCAGTCACAAGGCCGACAGATTCACTTACACTATTCCATCAAGGGGTTAACGGCCTGGTTGTGGAAGACTTGAGTCTGGCCGTTAGACTGCATTACCAAAGTAACTGTCGGTAAAGGAATCAATGTGTATATTGACACGCAAGGGAAAAGCGCTGGTGAGGCGTTAATCAGTCTGCTTGAAGGTTATGGTGTTGAGACGGTCTTCGGGATTCCCGGCGTTCATAATGTCGAGTTGTACCGGGGGCTGAAGCAGTCCCGGATCCGCCATATCCTGCCACGCCATGAGCAGGGGGCAGGATTCATGGCAGACGGCTATGCCCGCGCTACGGGTAAACCGGGGGTGTGTTTTACCATTACCGGACCGGGACTGACCAATATCATGACCCCGGTAGGCCAGGCCTACTCGGATTCCGTGCCGATCCTGGTGATATCCAGTACGTTGGATGTGAAAGACCTGGGACAAAACGCCGGACGGTTGCATGAAATGCAGAACCAGCGTAATGCCGCTGCTACCGTCACAGGTATGGCAATGACCGCCACAGCGCCACGGAACATCCCTGAATTAGTCGCCAAGGCCTGGTCTGGATTCACAACTTCGAGACCGCGGCCGGCCTACATCGAAATCCCGATTGATGTGCTAAAAATGCCAGCCGGGGATGGCTGGTCGTGCCGTAGGCCAGCATCTCCTGGACAGGCATGTGCCAGTGCAATCGATGCGGCAACGGCATTGTTACATGCGGCGCAAAGACCGGTGCTGATCCTGGGCGGTGGTGCATTGGAGTGTGGCGAACAAGCGACACGCCTTGCCGATAGCCTCAATGCCACAGTGATCACAACCGTTGCCGGCAAGGGTGTTATCGCTGAGGACCACCCCTTGAATCTAGGCGCATTATTGCCACAGCAGGCCACAAGGGAGTTGTTGGCAAACGCCGATGTGGTGCTGGTTGTGGGTAGTGAAATGTCAGAAACTGATTTTTGGGTGGAACGAATTGACCTGCCTGGCAAGTTGATCAGAATTGATCTTGACCCCAATGCATTGGCCGGACGCTATCGGGCCACTGTTGCAATCCAGGCGGATGCCCGCAGCGCCCTGGCCGCCCTGGCCGACCATTTGGCAGATTCAGGCCCCAGTCCGGGGGAGGATCCAGTGGCGGCAATGACGGTACTTCGCGACACCGTGCAGAACAACGAAAGCGACGCCGCAAAATTGTTGCGGCCGGTGATCGCAACATTACGCCGTGCCTTGCCACGGGATGCCTTGGTGTGCAGTGACATGACGTTGATTGCCTACCAGGCCAATGAGCAGTTCCCGGTTTATCAACCCCGTAGCTGGTTGCATCCGGTTGGTTTCGGTACCCTGGGCTATGCGCTACCGGCAGCGGTTGGGGCGAAATTCGGCACGCCGCAGCGCCCGGTAGCGGCACTGCTTGGCGATTATGGTTTTCAGTTTACACTGCCAGAATTAGGGGTTGCGGCAGAACATCGACTGCCGATCCCGGTTTTGTTATGGAACAACAACCGCCTTGGCGCGATCCAGGCCGATATGTTGAATAAAGGCATCGAACCCACGGCGGTTACCATGCGTAATCCGGATTTCCAACTTCTGGCAAAAGCCTATGATTGTGGTGCCACGCAACCTGCAAACCTGGAAGAATTGGAGCAGGCGATTGGCCATGCGCTACGAACGGATCGGCCCACGCTCATCGAAATGACGCCAGCCATGCAGTTGGAATAATCGGGTATTGCGCGATAGGGGTTAAAACAGCTTATTTGGCGGGGATTTGCCTGGTTGCCAGAGGTGCCGTTCCAGTGAAGTCACCCTGACTAGGCGTCTTGAGATCATAAGTGGTATCAACACCGCTAAGATCCCTGCGTTTGTATTTATGGCGTTTACCCAGCAGATATAGATTCCGGAAACGGATGTTATCGATACTGTTATTGCTCAGTTCCATTCCCAGCAACGGGCGTTTGCGGACGATATCGGTATTACGCCGCGAGTTAAGCTGCAAACCAAATTTTGGCGTATTGGATTTTTTCGTTTGCCCGCCGAACGGTAGTTTGTAATAAATCACCGCCTGCGGTTTCAACGCCGCAGCAGGCTGCATTACAAACATCATGGCCGGCAAAACCAGCAGAAAACGTCTTCGCATAACCGATCACCCCCGAGTCGGGTTGCTCTGATAATACTACTCAAAGCCGGAGTTACGTCAACACAGGAGTAAGAACGCAGTTGTATTACCCAGTAATTGGGACACTACTCTTTAATAAGTTATTGATCTGGCAACTGATTTTACGCTGAACCCAGATATCTACCTGGCCAGCACCAGGATTAAAATTGCCGCTATGATCATGAGGATGCCGGTCAGTTCCATAGGGCTGGTCTTTTCTTTAAAGAAAAATACCGAGGCGATAAACGTAAACACCAACTCGATTTGGCCAACTGCACGAACGTAGGCGGCATTTTCCAGGGTGAAGGCCGTAAACCAGCCGATGGAGGCGAGCAGGGCGGCAATCCCTGTAGGCAGGGCCCAGCGCCAATGCTTGAGGACTGCGCGTAATTGGTAAGGCTCGCGCAGCAACAGATAGCTGCCCATGATCACAACCTGCATGGTGACGGCGATTGCCAGGGAAAAGGCCGCGCGCATGATAACGCTGTCTGCCTCCAGGCTTAAGGCGGCGCCGCGGAAAAACACCACTGAAGCGCCAACGGTCAGGCCGCTGGCCAGACCGATCAGGGTTGACCTTTCAGTCAGGGCGCTGGACAGATTGGTAATCGATACCCGACTGCTGGCCAGTGACAGGGCCATGACACCGACCAGGCTCAAAGCAATGGCAATGCCAGCCATCAGGCTGAGTTGATCGCCGAGTAACAGGTAGCCGAGGATGGCGACCTGGATGATTTCTGTTTTTGAGAACGTGGTACCGACGGCAAAATTACGAAAGGAAAACAGGTAGACAAGGAGAAAGGTGAACAGGATCTGCGCCACTGCCCCCAACAGGCTGTAAATCAGAAACGTCGTGTTGACCTCGGGATAGTCATATTGGCCGATGCTGGCGACACCCCAGCAATACAGCAGGGCAAAGGGCCAGGCATAGAGAAAACGCACATAGGCTGCACCGGCATCGGATAACTTTGATTTGAGATGTTTTTGCAGCGCCGAACGCAGGTTCTGCATAAAGGCGGCAAATAACGTAACGGGAATCCAGGCTTCGATCATATTCGCGGGCGCAGTTGTATTGATGACCCGTGACACTTTAGCTGGATATTACGGTAACGCGCGAATCTACACTAGCCATCCCTGCGGCAGTGTGCATGAAGTTGATCCACCGTAGTGTCTGATCAAG
>CAZAWX010000246.1:0-5727 GCA_964488985.1 uncultured Ectothiorhodospiraceae bacterium | reverse complement strand
TTCTCCCCTCTTACTGGCTACAGTGATCTGGATTTATGCGCACCTATTTAGCCTGGTTGCCTGCGCTGTCAAGGAAGCTGTCACGTGCCTCCACTTCTTCGTGGATCAGATTGTAATGGCAATCAATACAGGTCATGCCTGTTTCTTTTGCTTCCTTGTGCATACGTTGGCCGCGTTTTTTCTTCGGCTTGATTGCATCCTGAGTATGGCAGGAGCGACAGGTGACGCTGTCGTTGGCGCGTAGCCAGTCTCGAACTGCGTAAGCCAGTCGGGGCCGCTCTGCTTCCCAGACCTTTGGATCTTTGTAGTCGAGAGTGAATTCACCCCAGAGGTCACCGATGCCATTGACGATATGGGTATACGTCGCAGCAATCAAGCCTTTGGGAATATGGCAGTCAGAACACTTTGGCCGTACGCCAAAACTGGTGGTCTGATGAGATGCTGTTTTGAAGAGCTCAGTATCTTCTATATAGGTCTTCATGGCATGGCAGGAGGTACAGAATTCCTGTGAATTTGTATGTTCATCAAGTTTTTCGGCACCAAAGGCCAGCAACAAACCTCCGACTCCGCTAGTGGTCGCGATCAGAAGCGTTGTGGCGATAATTCCTCTTGTTGATTTCTTCATTTGACGTCATTTCCATCGTTGCGCATAAAAACATCCCGAACCGATGAGCTGAGCATGCCTTTCAAAGCGAATCCACTGCGCAGTCAACCTAATCATTCACAGCAACACTATTAATGGTAAAAGCTGGAAATTCCAGACAAGTCAGAAACAATCTTGATCAGCGTCAAGAATATTTTCCTGTTTAATAATCCAGTCAAACTCGCACCTTATGTATGTGAGTAAATAATTTAACTGATCGATAAAAAGCTGATCACCATCAGTTTTATTTTCGCAAATGAGAATTAAAACGTAATCGTGATTTACACATATTGGGGTGCTTGGGACCCCTTGGTACATTTCAATTGAGTGGAGGAATACTAAATGTTCAGCAAAGACAAAATTCAACGCGCTGATAGTTGCGGCTTTGCCCGTAACCGGATTAGCCGTGCAGTGGGCCGCCAGGTCGTGGCTTTGGCGGGTGGTTTCCTGATCGCGCTGAGTACGGCACCGGTGGCACAGGCGGCGGCGCCCGCAGATTGGTCGAGCATACCGGTGACCAAGATGACGCTGTTTTTTTCCGGCTCAGTCCGGTCGCGAGTGGTTGCTGAGTAAAAAACACAAACGCGCCAACAAGAAGGTGGCCCGGGGTGATGCCTGCGAATCCTGTCATGAGGGTGAGGAGGCAGAAATCGGTGATAAACTGGTCTCTGGCAAACGTCTTGAGCCGATGCCGGTGAAAGGCAAAAACGGCCATGTAGAATTGGCTTTACAGGTGGCGTATGACGACGACTATGCGTATTTCCGCGCACGGTGGAAAACTCAGAATGCCTATCCAGGCTATGCACACCCTTATTTCCGTTTCGACGGCAAGAAGTGGAAGGCCTATGGTCACCCGAAACTGGACAAAGTAGTCCAGGATGGCAAACAACCGGGGATCTACGAGGATCGTTTCTCAATCATGGTGGATGACGGTTCTGTGCCCGGTTTTGCCAAACAGGGTTGCTGGTTGACCTGTCATAACGGTGAACGCGATATGCCGAACCTGGCCAGCAAGGCCGCAGTCAAGGCCAACCCGGTGCTTGGTGATATGGGCAAGAAAAAGCACGATGTACGCAAGTACCTGGAATTGACCCGCAACGGTGGTGGCTGGAATGACACCAAGAGTAAAGCTGAAATCGCTAAACTCAAAGCGGCAGGGAAATTCCTGGATTTGTTCCAGTGGCGTGGGCATCGATCCAATCCGGTTGGTATGTCTGATGACTTCTATGTCCTCGAGTATCGCAATCAGGATTCCGGCAAGGGACCCTTCTCGAAGAACTGGGACAAGAAAAAGCATCAACCGAAGTACATGTACGATGCGGCCAAGTTTGGCAGCAGTGTCGTGCACATGGACCAGATCAGAAAAATACCCACAGCGTTGATTCGTGAGAAGAATGCCGTGCCATTTGATCCGAGCGTGAAATTTAAAGCCGGTGATATGGTTCCGGAATATCTGCTGAGCCGTGTCGACACCAAGGGTTCGGCTGGTGACAACAACATGTCCAAAGGTGTCTGGAAAGACCATGAATGGACCATGGTTGAAGCCAGAAAATTGAACCTGAAAAATGCAGACGACAAAGCGCTGATGCCAGGCAAGGTATACAACATGGGTTTCGCGATTCATGATGACAACATCACGACGCGTGGCCACTTTGTGTCATTCCCGATGACGGTTGGATTCGGTGTCAAAGCGCGGATTCAGGCGGTCAAGGTAAAATAACGCCACTGCGAAGGTTCAATATCTGGAATCGTAGCTTGGATTATTAATGAGCAAGGCCAACCCCGGCCACCGATTGGTGGTCGGGGTTTTTTTAGGTAGGCCGAAACTCCGGAGTCAATTCGCCTCTCCTGGTGTATTATGGAGGTAGAGATTTAACTCAGGGATTGATCGAGGAGTGAACAATGACCCAGCCTTTGAACCGTTACAGTAAACGCATTACCCAACCCAAATCTCAGGGCGCCTCCCAGGCGCAACTTTATGCCACCGGCTTCAAGGATGAGGATTTCAATAAACCCCAGGTCGGAATTTCCAGCGTCTGGTACGAAGGCAATAACTGCAATATGCATCTGCTGGACCTGGCGGTAAAGGTAAAAGAAGGCGTTGAATCTGCAGGTATGAAAGGTTTGCGGTTTAATACCGTTGGGGTCAGTGATGGAATTTCCATGGGCACGGAAGGAATGAGTTATTCCCTCCAGTCGAGGGATTTAATAGCGGACTCCATCGAAACGGTAACCTGTGGCCAATGGTATGACGCGAATATCTCCATCCCGGGTTGCGATAAAAATATGCCCGGTTGCATCATCGCCATGGCCCGTTTCAACCGGCCTTCGCTGATGGTCTATGGCGGCAGTATTCGCCCGGGCCATGTGGGAGAGCAGGTGCTCGATATCGTTTCCGCATTCCAAAGCTACGGTGAGTTTATTGCCGGCAGCATTGACGAAACCCAGCGACAATCGATCGTTCGCCACGCCTGTCCGGGCGCCGGTGCCTGTGGTGGCATGTATACCGCCAACACCATGGCGACGGCCATTGAAGCTCTGGGGATGACCTTGCCTTACAGTTCCTCATTACCGGCAACCGATGAGGGAAAGTTAAATGAATGCCTGCAAGCCGGCGCTGCCGTACGGCACTTGCTGGAACTGGATCTTAAACCTCGGGACATCATGACCCGGGCGGCTTTTGAAAATGCCATGGTTATGGTTATGGCACTGGGTGGTTCGACCAATGCGGTCTTACATCTTATCGCCATGGCCCGGGCGGTGGGGGTTGAACTGGTTCCGGATGATTTTCAAGCGGTCAGCGACCGGGTGCCCTTCATTGCGGATCTGAAGCCCAGCGGCCGTTATGTCATGGAAGATGTGCATAACCTCGGTGGTATCCCTGCCATCATGAAACACCTGTTGGAGCATGGCTATATCAATGGTGATTGCATGACGGTCACTGGTAAAACTGTGGCTGAGAATCTCGCTGATGTTCCGGGCATCAAAGAAGGCCAGAAAGTAATTTACCCGTTGGATAAACCGATCAAGAGCAGTGGCCATTTACGCATCCTCAAAGGGAATCTGGCTCCGGGCGGTGCTGTGGCAAAAATTACCGGCAAAGAAGGGTTGCAGTTTTCAGGTCCGGCTAAAGTCTATAATTCGGAAGAAGACATGCTCCACGCACTGGAAAACAATGCCATTGTAAAGGGCGATGTTATCGTCATCCGCTATGAGGGGCCCAAAGGTGGGCCGGGAATGCCGGAAATGCTGACCCCTACCTCCGCCATCATGGGGGCCGGCCTTGGTGCGGATGTGGCCATGATCACCGATGGACGGTTTTCCGGGGGATCCCATGGGTTCATTATTGGCCACGTGGTACCGGAGGCCCAGGAAGGCGGGCCGATTGCTTTGATTCGCGATGGTGATGTGATCAATATTGATGCTGAAAAGAACAATCTGTCGGTCGAGGTCAGCGAGGATGAACTCAAGACCAGAGCGGCGGGCTGGGAAATGCCCGATTATAAAGCTACTCGTGGCACCCTGTATAAATATATAAAAACTGTCAAGACTGCCTCGCAAGGCTGTGTGACCGACGAGTGAGTTCGGTAGAACTGACTGACGCACAACGCCAGCAACTGGCCGAGCATATCGGCCGTTGTCTGGTGCAGTTGGAAAGTGAAATCAAGCATTTGAAATTGATCACGCAGCCGGTTTCCCCTGATGTTTCGATAGGCCGGTTGAGTAGACTGGAATCGCTTAACGAACTTGCGGTAAATGAAAAGGCACTGGCTTCCGCGCAGCTTCGCCAGCAGCGCTTACAGGCTGTTCGTCCTTTGCTGCAACAGCCCGATTATGGTTTTTGCAGCCGCTGTGACGAAGCCATCCCCTTCGCCCGATTATTATCCATCCCCGAGAGCCGCTTGTGTGTCGCTTGCAAAGAACGCTCCGGCGGCTGACGGTCAAACTCACATGGACCGTCGTGGCTGCGCTGTTGCCGCTAGCGGGGTGGGCGGCACAGGACGGGCCGGGCGCACCTGACATTCACTATCGATTGGTTGCCACGTATCCCCACGATACCGCCAGTTTCACTCAGGGCCTGCTCTATCTGCAGGGTAAGCTGTTTGAAAGTACCGGGCTTTACGGTAAATCCGAACTACGCCTGACTGATCTGGAAACAGCAAAACTGATTGCGCGCAAAGCACTACCACCGCAGCTTTTTGCTGAAGGACTGACACGCATCGATCAGTTTTTATATCAACTGACCTGGCGCGCCGGCACGGGCATCATCTACCGCTTGCCGTTTTTAAAGCCAGTGGCGCAATTTAATTATTCAGGCCAGGGTTGGGGGTTGGCCTTTGATGGCCGTTATTTGATTATGAGTGACGGCAGCGATACCTTGCGATTTATGAATCCCACGACCTATGCGCTCGTTGCACGACGCCAGGTCAAAGATGGTAACCGGGCTATCGATCAACTCAATGAACTTGAATATGTCGATGGGGTATTGTTTGCCAATGTCTGGCATCAATCGCGGATTGCCCGCATTGATCCGCTTACAGGTAACGTCACTGGCTGGTTAAAGCTTGGCGGCCTGTATACGCCAATGCGTAAGGAGAATGTCCTGAACGGTATCGCCTGGGATCCACAAGGACGCCGGTTGCTGGTCACAGGCAAGCGTTGGCCGAAAATATTCGCCCTGCAACTGCAGCCCTGATGGCTCCTGAATAGGTTGGTTCTTAAGCGCAACAATGTGGAATCGATGGGTGTTGGTCCCAGAAGCCGCCGTGAATCCGTCCCTGGAGGCTTGGATGTGGCATCCCTGCCACATACACTTCTTCCACCAACACCCATCGATTCCACATTGTTGCGCTTAAGAACCAACCTATGAATAGCTCCTAAATAGGTGCGCATAAATCCAGATCACTGTAGCCAGTAAGAGGGGAGAAGTCACTGACAAGACCGTGAGCAGCAGGGAGGCTGCGACCGAGCCCCCAGGGAGGGGTTTACGGCGTGTCTTGTGAGGGACTTCTCCCCTCTTGCTGGCGGACACCCCACTGCGATTTTCTGAAGTGGATTTATGCGCAGCTATATAGAAGGCTGTC
>CAZAWX010000245.1:0-5739 GCA_964488985.1 uncultured Ectothiorhodospiraceae bacterium | reverse complement strand
TAGGTCCTGCACTCATAGGTTAGTCGTCCTGCAATGAGCCAAATAGCTGCGCATACATCCACTTCAGAAAATCGCAGTGGGGCGCCCGCCAGCAAGAGGGGAGAAGTCCCTCACAAGACACGCCGTAAACCTCTCCCTGGGGGCTCGGTCGCAGCCTCCGTGCTGCTCACGGTCTTGTCTCCCCTCTTACTGGCTACAGTGATCTGGATTTATGCGCACCTATTTAGCCTGCATTATTCAATATCGTGATCAAATGACGGGCCCGTCAGGACAACTGACAAACGGGTGTAGCGGTGAAATTGCCGCTGACGTGCGCATCGTTATGGGGTACGCTTGGCGCCATGCGTATCATATTTGTCATTGTTCTCAGCGCCCTGTTAAGCGCCTGCGGATTTCAGTTGCGCGGCGCCAATGTTTTGCCGGCAAATCTGAATCATCTCTACGTTCAGGCACCCGGTCACCTGCTCGATGAGGTCAAGATCAACCTGGCGGGGTCTTCGACCCAGGTGGTCAAGCAACGCAACAGCGCAGATGTGATTCTGACGTTGTCCAATGACCGCTACGATCGCCGGGTGTTGAGTGTTGATCAGGCAACCGGTAAAGAACGTGAGTTCGAACTCACTTACACTCTCAATTACCACGCCCAGGATGCCAGTGGAAAAACCCTGGTTGATTCCAGTAATCTGTCCATCAAGCGCGACTACGTCTTCGATCAGGATGCGATTATCGGTAAAAGTCGCGAGCAGGGGGTATTACAGGCGGAAATGCGCCGCGACGCCATACAGCAGATCCTCTACCGCCTGCGGACAGCCCTGAGCAGTTGATAAAGCCCGGCTCCTGCCATGCGACTCAACACAGAAAAACTCGACACCCACCTGCACAAAGCCCTCCACCCCCTCTACCTTCTCAGTGGCGATGAACCGCTGCAACGTGAAGAAAGCCTGGATTTGATACGTGCCGCAGCGCGCGCCAAAGGCTATGAGGAGCGCACGGTGATTCATGCGGAACGGGGCTTCGATGGCGCAGTGCTGCGCGAATTCGGCGACAGCCTGTCGCTATTCGCCAACCTGCGTATTGTCGAGGTGCGGATCGAACGAAAGCTTGAGGATAAAGGCCGCAAAGCCCTGGTGGACTACGCGGCAAAACTGCCCGATGACACGATCAGCCTGATCGTGTTTGGCTTCCGTATCGATGGCGCAGCGGCGCGCAGTAAATGGTTTTCCAGCCTGGAAAAGCACGCCATGCATATTCCCGCCCAGCAAATCAACAGCGTTGGAATGCCCGCCTGGGTCCGGCGCAGAGCGTTGCAGCGAAGTTTACATTTGGAAGAAGATGCCCTCACTGTTCTGGCCGAACGTGGCGAAGGCAACCTGCTGGCCTGTGCCCAGGAAATTGAGACGCTGAGTCTGCTCTATCCACAACAGACTGTGACGGTGACCCAGGTTCTGGAAGCGACTCGTGACAGTGCCCGCTACGACGCCTTTAATCTGGTGGATGCCTGCTTTGCCGGGCAAGCGGCCAAAGCCGTACGCATCCTGCGGGTCTTGCGTGAGGAAGGTCATGTGATCCCGGAAATTATCGGTGCTCTGGCCTGGGCGTTGCGTAGTGCTGGCGAGGTCGCGGCGGCCATTGCCCAGGGCACCAGCCTGGAGCGCGCCCTGGGACCGCGACAGGGTGCCTGGCGCAGCGGAGCAAAGCTGGAGCTTATGCGCGCAGCCACCCAACGCCATCCCGCCTGGCGCTGGGGACGTTTTATACAACGGGCGGGGAGTGTGGAACGCCGCTCCAAGGGCCATATCGGACGCCTCAACAGTGGTATCCCGCACCCGGCAATGGAGGCCTGGAGCGAACTGGAAAGTCTGATCCTGGCGCTATGTGGTGTTCGTCCAGCCTCCAAACGGACCCCAACTGGATAATGATTGTGCCTGGGTGAGTTGGTAAGCGGATTGGACATTGGCTACCGACTCCCCTTAAATACCCCTCATGACAACCTCAGCACAACCACTGGCGAAAATTGCCGACATCCACGCGTATGTCGTGGCACTGGGTCAGGCTGCCCGCAAAGCAGCCGCCGCCATGGCTTGCGCCAGCAGCGCAGCCAAAAACGACGCCTTGAGTGCCATTGCCGGTGCGATAGAAGGCAACGCCGAAACGATTCGTCAAGCCAATCAACTGGATCTGGAATTCAGCCGTCAGTCCGGGCTCAGTCCCGCCTTGCTGGATCGCCTGGAACTTAACCCGTCAAGAATTAACGCCATGGCCCAGGGGCTGCGCCAGATTGTGGCTCTGCCGGATCCGGTGGGTGCCATCAATGGCATGACCACCCGCCCAAGTGGTTTGCAAATCGGCCGTATGCGCGTGCCGTTGGGCGTCATAGCCATCATCTATGAATCGCGGCCAAACGTCACCGTGGATGCCGCAGCACTGTGCCTGAAATCCGGCAATACCGCTATTTTACGCGGCGGCTCTGAAGCTCAACATTCAAATCAGGCCATTGCCGGATGTATCCAAGAGGGATTACGCCAAGCAGGCTTGCCGGATACGGCGGTACAAGTCGTCGCGACCACGGATCGCGACGCTGTCGGCACGCTCATTACCCTGCGCGAGAGTATCGATATCGTCATTCCCAGAGGCGGTAAAAGCCTCATCAAGCGTATTTCAGAAGATGCCCGGGTACCGGTCATCAAACACCTGGAAGGCATTTGCCATGTTTTTGTGGACCGCCACGCTGATCTGAATAAAGCAGCGGATATCGCCTTTAATGCTAAAACCTACCGTTATGGGATTTGTGGGGCGATGGAAACACTGCTGGTCGATGCTGCCATTGCTGAGCAGTTTTTAGCGCCCATGGTGGCAAAGTTTACTGCCGCCGAAGTTGAGGTGCGCGGTTGCGAGCAAAGCTGTGTTCTGGTGCCGGGGATAAACGCTGCAACCGAGGAGGACTGGCACACTGAATACTTGGCGCCGATCATCTCCATTCGCATTGTTGAAGACATCCAGGCAGCGATGGACCACATTCGCAACTATGGCTCACAACACACCGATGCCATCGTCACCGAGAATGTGACGAATTCAAGACGCTTCCTGGCCGAGGTGGATTCAAGTTCCGTAATGCTCAATGCGCCGACCTGCTTCGCCGATGGCTTTGTCTATGGCCTGGGCGCGGAAATTGGCATCAGCACCGACAAACTGCATGTACGCGGCCCGGTCGGTCTGGAAGGCCTGACCACGGAAAAGTACCTGGTCATCGGCGACGGGCAGATCCGCACGTAGTGTTCAGCCCTGCGATACACTTTGTCCGGCAACTTGTAGCGGCGCTCCGTTGAAGCCTATCGGCCTGCTTGGCGGCACCTTCGATCCCGTTCACATCGGCCACCTGAGGCTGGCACTGGAAGTCCGCGAGCATCTGGATCTGGCGGCCGTGCGATTACTGCCGGCGCCACACCCGCGTCTGCGTGACAGCGAACCAGGGCGCAATTTGGCAACACGATTACAGCTGCTGCAACTGGCCATCGCGGAGATCGACGGCTTGAGCGTCGACAATCGTGAATCCCGGCAGGGCAACCCCACCCACAGCATTGATACGTTACGCAGTTTCCGTGCTGAATTTCCCACCCGGTCCCTGTGCCTGATTCTCGGCGCCGATATTGCCGCGCGGCTTGAGCAATGGCACGAATGGCAGCAGCTGAATGATTATGCACATTTGGTGTTTGCCCGCCGCCCGGGCAATGAGTTCCCCACCCATGGTCCAGTGCAGGCATTCATTCAGCAACGCCTGACACAGAACAGTGCTGATCTGCACACACAGCCTGCGGGTCGGGTTTTTATCTGTGATATTCCGGGACTGGACATTCAGGCCAGGGATATCCGGGCCCGGCTTGCTGCCGGTCGCAGTATTAATTTTTTAGTACCAGAGAGAATTCTACGGATGTTGACGAATGACTGAAGCCAAACCACTGAATAGCCGCGCCCTGACCACGCTCGTTATTGAGTCCATTGAAGCCATGAAAGGTGAGAATATTGTCGAGCTCGATGTGCGCACCCTCACCGATGTCACCGATTACATGATTGTCGCCAGTGGCCGCTCAAAACGCCAGGTCATGGCCATTGCCGAGAACGTCGTCCAGGCCGCCAAGCGCTCGGGATCACCTGCCCTTGGTACCGAGGGCGAGAAAAGCGGCGACTGGGTGCTGGTGGATTTGGTCGATGTCATCGTTCATATCATGGAACCTGAAGTTCGTGAGTACTACCAACTGGAAAAGCTCTGGACCGGCCATGCACACCCTGGTGAACTACACAGCAACGCCTGAGCGATGCGCATTCATCTTCTCGCCGTCGGCAATCGTCGCCCGAAATGGGAACAAGCGGGTTTTACCGAATATGCCCAGCGTCTGCCCCGGGAATGCGCTTTGCGGCTACAGGAAATCCCCCTGGCCAGACCCGCCGGGCGCAACTCCGCGCAGCGGCGAATGGAACAAGAAGGCCAGCGTCTGCTCAAAGCCATACCGGCAAATACCCGCCATATCGCGTTGGATGAGCATGGGCGGGAATTCTCCAGCCAGTCTCTGGCGAGGCAATTGCGCCACTGGCTGAGCGCTGGCACAGATATCGCCCTGCTTATCGGCGGCCCGGACGGTCTTTGCGATCAGTGTAAGCGCACAGCGGATACATGCTGGAGTCTGTCACCCCTGACCTTGCCCCATGGCCTGGTACGGATTGTTGTCGCCGAACAAATTTACCGGGCCTGGACCATCATCCAGGGACACCCCTATCACCGGGACTGACACTGCATGAACAGCAAGGATCCGCAACTTTATCTGGCCTCGGCATCACCGCGTCGTGGTGAATTACTGGATCAGATAGGGATCGGCTTTCAGCGTATCTCAGTACAGGTGGATGAGTCGGTTCACAGCGACGAAGCACCGCTGAGATATGCCGAACGCTTGGCCCGCGATAAGGCCAATGCCGGTCATACGCAGCATACTGATTTACCGGTCCTCGGTGCCGATACCTGCGTGGTGGTGGACGGACAGATTCTCGGCAAGCCAGAATCAGCCGACCACGCTGTGACCATGCTGCAACGCCTTTGCGGGCGCGTTCATCACGTCTACAGCGCCGTGGCGTTATGCCATCAGCATTGCCATAGTTGTATCAGCGTCAGTTCCGTCACCTTCAGGTCCCTGAGCCTCGATGAATGTTGGCGCTATGCGAAAACCGGGGAACCGCTGGACAAGGCGGGTGGCTACGCCATTCAGGGCCGTGCCGCCAGCTTCACCCAACACATTGAAGGCAGTTACTCAGGGATCATGGGCTTGCCATTATATGAAACCAGCCTGCTGCTCAGACTGGCCAGAATCCCTGTTATTTAAGGCCACCAAACCTGGCGGTATCTTTCACTATCAAGCAATGTCCGTTTACGTTCCAATCCCCAACGATATCCACCCAGACTTCCGTCACCTCTCAAGGCTCGGTGGCAAGGTATTAACACCCCGATCCGATTTTTTGCACATACTGACGCAACTGCGCGTACCGCTTTAGGCTTGTCGATCTGAGTGGCAACTTCTCCGTAGCTGAGCACATGTAACCGGCCATTCTGGGACGTAATTGCAAACACAGCGCAGCGTGTGATTGGACGGTAAATCAACGCCTCAGGATTCAAAGTCGAACCCTACTGGATCGTCACATGTTTCGGCGACCGGCGTCTAACGTTCGGTTTACTTCAAACGCGGATCAATCCGT
>CAZAWX010000244.1:0-5756 GCA_964488985.1 uncultured Ectothiorhodospiraceae bacterium | reverse complement strand
CTGGGCTTCAAGGAAACGCCAGCTTTGATGGCTGCTGGTGTAGGCAACGGGTTGCGGTTCACCGAACCATTTAAGCTCCACGCCGCGTTGAATGCACCGGGCCAGCACGTCCCGAATGGATTCGGCTGAGAAATCCGGCAGCAGAAATTGAATGGAACTGCCGACGTAATACTCGCGCTCTGCACGTGCAGGAAGTTTTACTGCTGTAACAGCAGACAGTTCATCTGCCACGGCCTGATAGCGCTCATTCCAGCGTCTGACGTTGTCATCAAGATTGCAAAGTTGCGGTCGCAGTATGGCCGCACGCAGGTTGTCCATGCGCCCGGAGCAGTTGGGCGTTTGCAGGCGGATGTTCTCAAACACATCTTCAGGTGGTCCTGCCGGGTGTCGGCCGTAAAGCATGTATGAGCCGGACAAAATCGTCGCCCGTGCCATCAATGCCGGATCGTCGGAGACAAGCAGTCCACCCTCACCGCTGTTGATGTGTTTATAGGTCTGTGTCGAATAGCAACCCACATGACCATGACGGCCGGATTTTACTCCGTTGTAACTCGCGCCCATGGTGTGTGCGCAATCTTCGATGACCAGTACCCCTGCCTCGTTGCACAGGGCCATGAGCGCATCCATATCCACAATATGACCGCGCATATGTGACAGCATCAACGCCCGTGCGCCACTGGATTTAATTTTTGCTGCCAGATCATAAAGGCAAATCGTCAAGTCTTCGGTCGTCTCGACCAGCACCGGCCGGCCCTGCGCAGCAACGATAGCCCCGGGCACGGGTGACAGCGTAAAACCATTGGTCAATACCGCTGCGCCGGGTTGCAGATCCATGGCACGTAACGCGGTGGTGAGGGCATAACCACCCGACGCCACTGCCAGGCAATACTTCGAGCCCATGTAATCACGGAACTCCTGTTCCAGCAGCGCTGTTTCGGCCACTACGCCGGGCACACTGTTGTAGCGGTGTAAACGCCCGCTGCGCATCACCTCCACGGCATGGGCGATGGCTTCCTCGGGAATGGGTTCCTGCTGTGTGAAACTGGCTTTGAGCATTTGGCTTAATTCACGTCTCAGGCCGTCGTGGCCGTGGCGCTACGATAACCGAAATCGTCGGTATATCCGAACAAACCTACCGATCCGCCAGTATGTACAAAAACAACATTCTGACCCTTGGTAAAAAATTGTTTGCCAATAAGATCGATAAGTCCGGCCATGCCTTTCCCGGAATAGACCGGATCGAGCAAAATGCCTTCAGTACGCGCCAGCATCTGTATCGCAGCGATTGTATCAGGCGCAGGTAAACCATAACCTGCGCCGACGTAGTTGCAGTTGGCGACAACATCGGCGCGCGCAACCACCCCGGGGCAGCCACATTTGTCAGCCGTTTCGCAGGCCAGGGCATAGACATTTGCCTCCTGTTTGTCCTGGGGTGCCCGCACGCCCACACCGAGCAGAGGTATCCCTGCATGGATGCCGCAAAGACCGGTGATCAGGCCCGCCTGGGTGCCGGAACTTCCGGTCGCATGGACGATGTGATCGATACGCAGTCCGAGATCATTTGCCTGTACGACGAGTTCCACCGCAGCATTCACATATCCCAGTGCGCCGGTGGGGTTGGATCCGCCACCGGGGACAATATAGGGAATTCGGCCTTCCGCGCGCAGACGCGCGGCCACTACTTCCAACTCGCCATTCATGTCAGGGTTTAGCGGGAAATGTTCCACACTCGCGCCGTGCAGGTGATCAAGCAAGACGTTACCGTTGGACGTGTAGTCCGGGTCGGTTTTGCCAGTGCGGTCTTCGAGCAGGATGTGACAATCCATGCCCAGGCGCGCGGCCGCTGCCGCGGTTTGACGAGCGTGATTGGATTGTGTCGCACCCTGGGTGAGGACAATGTCGGCGCCCATTTCCAACGCCTCACCCATGAGAAATTCAAGCTTGCGGGTTTTGTTGCCACCGCTGGACAGGCCAGTGCAATCGTCGCGCTTGATCCAGATTTCCGGGCCATTCAGGGCTTCGGACAGACGCGGTAGATGTTCCAGTGGGGTCGGTAGGTGAGCTAGTCGAACACGGGGAAATCGAGTGAGGTTCATAAGACAAATGTCTCCAGGGTCAAGGGCTAGCGCTCGCATCATTGCAGCGCAACTAATATGCGTAATAAAAGGTTAAGTCAGCAATAATCGGTTGTACAATGCTGATTTTTGTTATTAGTATGCATAATACGCATATATAGGTGTGATACATGGATCTGGAGTTTAACTGGATTGAGGATTTGCTGGCCTTGTACGAGGCGCAGAATCTGACCACGGCTGCACAGCAGCGCCACCTCACCCAACCGGCCTTTTCCCGCCGTATCCAGCGCATTGAACAATGGCTGGGCGCCCCCGTCCTTGACCGATCCCGACGCCCGGCCCAGATCACTCCTGCACTTGCTGACAAGGTCGAGGAACTTCGTGCAGTGGCCGCCAGGATGCGCCAGATCCGTAGCGACATACGTGACTGGAATCAAACCCAGCGCAGCCTGGCAATCGCAGCCCAACATTCGATCTTGACAAGCTTCCTGCCGCGCTTCGTGGCTTCCCTGCACGAACACATGCCACACGCCTCGCTGCGCCTGCGATCAGACAACCGCGAGGAGTGTTATTCACTGCTGATGACGGGCAAGGTGGCAATTGTCGTCGCCCATGAAACAGTTGCGCTGCCTTTGTCGGCCAGCGAAACCTTGCTGGAAAAAATTGTCCTGAAAGAAGAATTTCTGTGTCCGGTTGCCGCCCCGGATTTGGCTGCAGAATTGAGTTTGGATAAAGCTGCAACCGGGCCATTACCTGCCATCATGTTCCCTCATGAGGTGTTTCTGGGCGCCGTCATTGCGCGAGATATTTTGCCCGCATTCAAGGAACAGCATCGATTGCATGTGACCTGTGAGTCTGCTCTGGTGCCCGCAGTGCTTGAACTTGCGCTTGCCGGTGCCGGTATCGCCTGGTTGCCACGCAGCGCCTGCCGCGAAGACGTGCAGTCCGGTGCCCTGCGGGCACTGGATGACAGCTTTGGTATTGCGCGGATGAATATTGTTGCTGCACGCATCGCCGCACCTCGTTCGCAGCTCGCCGAATTCATCTGGCAGCAACTGCGGGTATTCTCAGCTGATAGCCGATTCCTGTCCTGAGGCTGCACTGCAAAATGGGGGCAACGACACCTATGCGGGCGAACTATCCGCGCTATGCCGTGTGATCACCCACGACGCTCTGGGACCCACCCAGGTTAGCCGGGGCTAATACTCAAGCCCCTCGAGCAAGTCCTGGCCATCATCCGGGCCCTGAGGGACAGCGGCGAACAACGGCGTGGATAAATAGCGCTCGCCGGTATCGGGCAACATTGCCAGCAGCACCGCACCGCGTTCAGCCCGCTTTGCAACTTTCTGCGCAGCAGCAAATGTTCCTCCCGAAGAGATACCGCAGAAAATACCTTCATTGACGGCCAACGCCTGGCTCGCCGCAATGGATTCTTCGTCCGTCACGGTCACGTTTTCATGCGCGACAGCACGGTCCATGACATCAGGCAGGAAGTCCGGGGTCCAGCCCTGAATCTTGTGTGGTTGCCATTCGTTGCCTTCAAGAAGAGCCGCACCGGCCGGTTCGGTAGAAATAATTTTTACTTCAGGACGCGCCTGTCGAATCATTTGCCCGGTGCCCGTAATCGTACCGCCTGTGCCATAGCCGCTGATGAAATAATCCAGCCTGCGGCCAGCAAAATCACTCAGGATTTCAGGTCCAGTCGAATTACGGTGATAGGCAGGATTGGCCTCGTTTTCAAACTGGCGGGTTAAAAACCAGCCATGCCTGGCGGCCAGCGCCTCGGCAACGCGCACCATACCCGTGGCGCGATCGGCAGCGGGTGTCAAGACAACTTTTGCGCCGAGAAAACGCATCAACTGACGACGTTCAACCGAAAAGGACTCGGCCATTACGGAAACAAAAGGATAGCCTTTGACCGCACACACCATGGCCAGTGCTATACCGGTGTTGCCTGAGGTTGCTTCGACCACGGTTTGGCCAGGTGTAAGCAATCCCCGTTGTTCGGCATCATTGATAATTCCAATGGCGAGGCGATCCTTGACCGAACTCATTGGGTTGAAGGCTTCGAGTTTCACGTAAATATCGATACCTTGCGGTGCGAGTTTTTGAATTTTGACTATCGGTGTTTTACCAATCGTTTCAAGAATGCTTTGATAGATCATTGTTGCCTCTATATGAGTCGCCAGTGTTGTTCCTGAATTGATGCACCTTTGCACCTTCCCGGGTAGAATGCTCCCGCATGCGAGAACGTTTATCAATTCGTGCTTATGAATCTACAGAGCGGACTCATTCACACCAATTTCACCAAATTGTAGTGCCATTGAGGGGTACTATCGAGATCAGTTTAAACGAATTTAATGGCTCCATCGCTGTGGGTCATTGTGTCATTATTCAACGGCACGTTGAACATCGCTTTAGAGCAAAAAAACAAGCCCGTTTTCTGGTGGCTGATCTCCTTGAATTACCCGAGTCAGCTAAAGCTTTGGATTGTCCATTTGCGATTGTGTCAACTGCTTGCAAATCTTTTTGTCAGTTCGTCGATATCCAACTTAGCTCGCAGATCAACACCGCCCTCGAAGACAACCTGATTGCTGTATTTAAACAATTATTATCGCAGCAGGATTATTTGCCAAATATTGATCGACGTATTTCCCGGGCGCTTGATTACATTGACAATGATATAAGTAAGGAGCACACCTTGAAAAATCTGGCCAACATCTCGTCATTGAGTGTTAGTCAGTTTAAGGTGTTGTTTGCAAAACATACGCGAAAGACGCTTGGCCAGTATTTGCTAATGTTACGGATGGAAAAGGCGAGAGCGCTGCTCGCAAATACGGATATGCCAATACGCATTATCGCTGAGAGCATTGGGTATACAGATCAGTCTGCCTTTACCAGACGATTCCAAAATTATCATGGCATCTCTCCGGGTAAATACAAGCAACGTTAAGCACCCCAATAAAAGCCGGCCTGCATAGATTAAAAGCTTATCTGCACAATATGTCCTCTCAAGCGCTGTACTCTACGGCGCATGAATAAATATAAGTATATTAGCTTTTTCGAGATGACTGGCTCCGCCCTGGCGATAGCCTATGCGCTTTTAATCGCCTCAAATACAGGCAATGAATCATTAGGTTTTTCTCTGTTATTGATATCTTCTGGATTATTCGCAGCATGGGCGTTAATCGATAAGCGCTGGGCATTTCTTTGTCTTCAATTTTTCTATGCAGCATCAGCACTCATCGGATTGATTCGTTGGGGCGGATAACATGGTCAGTCTGGCACCTGCGTAAATCCTGGGCCAATTCAGCCTGCGGATCTTCATGTTGTCAGTGTGACATCGATATCAAGGATGCCTATGTCTGGGGTGCGCGATCGAAAAGCCGCTGAGCATTGAGTAGTTTTTCATTCCATCGGTAAATCGGTGTATATTGCCCGGGCAAATATCAACAAATAAACCACAGGTCCCGGATTTAGTGTTCCGGGCCTTGAAACCAAAGGGGAAATACAGTGGATCGCATCCTTCATAAGTTGTTGTGGGCCGCCGCGCTGAGCGTCGTTACAATGGGAAATGCCAGTGCCGGTGATCCGGCCGCCTGTAAAAGTGTGCGTTTTTCCGATGTAGGCTGGACGGATATCACCGCCACCACGGCAGCCACATCGGTAGTGCTCAAGGGA
>CAZAWX010000243.1:0-5757 GCA_964488985.1 uncultured Ectothiorhodospiraceae bacterium | reverse complement strand
TACCTCCAACTTGCCATACTCAAACGGATAATCGCGTTGAAAAGGGATGCTCATGGTGTTTCCATTTCTATTGCTGTGATCTTAATCCGGCAAGTTGAATCATCCAGGTTACACTCAACAAAGAATGCCGGTGCCACTTGAGGTAGCGGACGGCAACAGGAAATCGATATGAGCACCACCATTCGCATTGATCTGCAAAGTGACACGCAGACCCGGCCTACTGCGGCGATGCGCCAGGCGATGGCCGCAGCCCCGGTCGGGGATGAACAACGCAGCGAGGATCCCAGTGTCAACGCGTTGTGTCAAAGGGTCGCGGAATTGCTCGGCAAACAGGCAGCCCTGTTTCTGCCCTCCGGCACCATGTGTAATATGGCTGCGATTTTGGTGCATTGCCGGGCCGGGGATGAAATCATTGCCGCCGATGTCGCCCATATTATCAGCACCGAAGCGGCGGGGGCGGCGGCGCTTGCCGGAGCACAAATCCGCCCACTACTAAGTGAAGCCGGTATCTTCAGCGCGCAGCAGGTCGAATCCACCTTACGCCCGAGCAAACGCAATGTGCCGCCGATCCGTCTGGTCTGTGTAGAACAGACCGTCAACCGCGGCGGTGGCAATATCTGGCCAATTGAATCCCTGCAGGCAATTGCCGCAACCGCCCAGGACAACAATCTGGCCCTGCACATGGATGGTGCACGACTGCTCAACGCCGTGGTCGCAAGTGGGATCCCGGCCCGGGACTATGCTCAGACCATGGACAGTCTGTGGATTGATTTGTCCAAGGGGCTGGGTTGTCCGGTCGGCGGCGTACTGGCCGGTTCCAATGACTTCATCGAGCAGGCCTGGCCCTGGAAACACCGCCTCGGCGGCGCCATGCGCCAGGCCGGAATTCTTGCTGCAGCGGGCCTGTACGCCCTCGATCACCATGTCGATCGCCTCGCCGAAGATCACAACAATGCACGGATCCTTGCCGAACACGTCAGTGCAATCCCCGGGTTGCGCCTGGAAAATCCGCAGGTCGAGACCAATCTGGTCTTCATAAACATCGAAAAGACCGGCCTCAATGCCAGTGACATCAGTGCCAGGTTACTGAACGAAGGGGTACGCATCGGAATCACCAATGAAAACTGCCTGCGCGCTGTGACACATCTGGATGTGGATCGGAACGATGTGGTGGAGGCTGCTGAAACCCTCGCTCGTATCTTGGCATAACAAAATACAGGAAACACCATGTCCAAAACAGCCAACCAGCAACATCTCGATACCCGCAGCATCCACGCAGGGGAACCACGGCCACGGATTTGCGGTGCCATCACGCAACCGATATTTCAGTCCTCAACCTATGAAATTGCAGCAGGCGCGGGCTATCACGACCTGGGCTATATCCGCCTCAGCAACACCCCCAACCACATTAGCCTGCAAGCCAAACTGGCCAATCTGGAAGGCACGCAATCAGCCCTGGTGACCGCCAGTGGCATGGCCGCAATCACCACCACCTTGTTGAGTGTTTTACATACTGGGGATCACTTGCTGGCCCAAAACACGCTGTACGGCGGCACGCACAATTTCGTTACCGAAGATCTGCAGACGTTCGGCATCGACTACGATTTTTTCGATGCCCGGGATCCTTCAGATTGGGAAGAAAAAATCAAACCCAATACCCGTGCTGTCTACGTGGAATCCATGACCAACCCGCTGTTACAGGTCGCCGATCATGTGGCCGTTACGGCCTTTGCCCGCAGCCATGATTTGATTTCCCTGATCGATAATACCATGGCCAGTCCGGTAAATTTTACACCGGCTTCACTTGGCTATGATGTCGTGCTGCACAGTGCGACAAAGTACCTGAACGGCCATTCAGACATCGTTGCAGGCGTCGTTGCCGGATCGGAGCAGTGGGTAAGGTTAGTCAAGCAACGCCTTGACCATCTCGGTGGCAGCCTGGATCCCAACTCCTGTTTTTTATTACACCGTGGACTTAAAACACTCGGCATCAGAGTACGCCAGCAAAATGCCAACACCCTGGCCCTGGCACAAATGCTCGAACACCACCCGGGGGTACGCCAAGTCTATTACCCCGGCCTTGAAACTCATCCGCAACATGCCAGAGCCCAGGAACTGTTTGCCGGTTATGGCGGCTTGCTCAGTTTTGAACCCAAGGGTGATACCAAGGTTGCCGAGGACTTCATCAGCCGCCTGCACCTGCCGGCACCCGCGCCCAGTCTGGGCGGCGTGGAAAGCCTCATTACCCGCCCTGCAGCCTCTTCACATGCGGGAATGACACCACAACAACGCGAGGCAGTCGGCATTCGCGACGAGTTGATCCGAGTCGCTGTGGGAATTGAATATATCGATGATCTATTGAGTGATTTCGATCAGGCACTGGCTGGAATTGCTGCCTAGCCATTATGTCGTTCAAAAATTCCTCCCCGGTGCTCATATTGCACGACCGCGCTGAGTTATATCTGCACCAGTTACAGGCACGGTTCCCCAATCAGAACTTCTGCGTCTGCCGTGACCCGTCACAAGCCCAAGCTATGCTGGACACGCACCACCCCGAAGTCGTCATGAGTCTGAAATGCGAAGGCATGCCCGGCCCGGTCCATCGCCTCGCTGCCCACTACCCAAGTGTTAAATGGCTACAGGTTTGCGGCGCAGGTTTTGAACACCTGCTGCCCCTGCAACGCGATGATGTGATGATCACCAACGCGACCGGGGTGCTGAGCGAATTTATGGCTGAAAGTGTCCTTGGTGCTATTTTGATGCTGAATTTCGGCACGCTCACCTACCTGCAACAGCAACGCCGCAAACACTGGGAAATACAACCCTGGACAGGACTTAAGGGTAAAACCGCACTGGTGATCGGTCTCGGCGAAATCGGCCGGCGGGTCGCTGCCCACTGCCGTTACCACGGCATGCGGATCCTCGGTATGCGCCGTGGTAGCGGCAAGGTGGCCGAAGTCGATGAGTGCTTTGCCCGCGAAGATTTACCCACAGCTCTCGGACAAGCCGACATTATCAGCGTCCATGTGCCACTCCTCGATTCAACCCGCAACCTGCTCGATCAAACCGCTTTCAGGCAAATGAAGCAAGGCGTATTGATCATAAATACAGCCCGTGGCGGCGTCATGGATGAAGCCGCACTGATTGAAGCACTCCATAACGGCCAAGTTGGCGCCGCCCACCTCGATGTCTTCGCCGAAGAACCGTTGCCGATAGACAGTCCACTGTGGAGTGCCCCGAATCTTGTCATCACACCACATATGATGGATTCGGTCAGTGACTGGGAAACACGGTTTGCACTGTTTTTCGCCGACAATCTTGAACGCTGGCTGGTGGGTAAAGAACTGCTGAAAATCGTCGATCCTGGACGTGGTTACTGAATCCTCTCAACAGCACAACCGCTCATTCCAAAGAACTTCCGACCTAAGGGTCCGCCGCAAACCTGGAGTGAACAGGATTTATGCACAGCCATTCAGACTCCTTGATGCCGATTTACTTCGCAGCTAAAAGTTGTTGTAACACTTTGGCCGGGTGATCCGCTGCTTTCGGTACTTTGCGCCAGTGCTTGACGACCTTGCCATCGCCCCCCACCCAGACCGTCGAGCGGATAACGCCGATCACCGTTTTGCCATACATCATCTTCTCCCCGAATGCGCCATACTTTTCCATGACTTTTTTATCCGTATCCGAAAGCAGGGTAAAGGGCAGATCAAATTTACTGATGAACTTCTCATGGGCAACGGCGCCGTCGGGAGAGATCCCAAGGATCACAGCATCAGCATCGGAAAATTGTGAACTCAGATCGCGAAACCCACAGGCTTCCTTGGTGCAACCGGGCGTATCGTCTTTAGGGTAAAAATAAATAATGACATTTCTCCCTTTGAAATCCTTGAGCGCCACCTTGTTACCGTGCTGATCCGGGAGCGTAAATGCCGGTGCACTTTTGCCTTCTTCAATTGCCATGTCGATTCCTGTGTACGGATGAAACCGCTATTTTACCTCACTACGCCTGTCCCAAATCAGCGGGTATCGCGCAAAATCATATCACTGGCTTTTTCACCAATCATGATGGCCGGTGCATTGGTGTTACCGGACACAATGGCCGGCATAATCGATGCGTCTGCAATCCGCAATCCACGGATCCCATGAACGCGCAGACGCGAATCGACCACTGCCTGCTCATCAGAACCCATCTTGCAGGTGCTGGTTGGATGGTAGATGGTTTGGGAGATGTTGCGGGCCGCCTCTAACAGTTGCGCATCACTCTTTGCTACGGGGCCCGGTACTTTTTCCGCAACGATATACGCAGACATGGCCTGAGATTCAACCAAACGCCGGGTAAACCGCATGGCTCGAATAGCGGTATCGCGATCCCTGTCAGTGGCGAGATAATTTGGCGAAATTTTCGGATACTGATAGGGATCCGGGGAACTGATTTCAATCCGACCCCGACTTTCGGGGCGGAGTTGGCAAACTGAGGCGGTGATCCCCGAATAATCATGCATTTCGATACCGGGTTTATCCGCGCTCAGGGGTTGAAAGTGGTACTGAATATCCGGGGTCTCAAGCTCCTCGCGGGTTTTACAAAAAATGCACACCTGACTCGCACCCATGGCCATGGGGCCCTGACGACGAAAAACATAGTTCATTCCAATCAGCATACGGCGCAAGAAATGATTTATTTCATCATTCAGCGTTGGCACATTGACCTGATAAATCATCCGAATTTGTAAATGGTCCTGTAGATTTTGACCTACACCCGGCAATTCCCTGCGTACTGGAATACCCAGAGGATTCAATAACTCACCCGGGCCAATTCCTGAAAGCTGCAGGATCTGTGGTGACCCAATCGCCCCGGCGCTGAGAATGACCTCACCACCCGGACGCAGTAAAGCTTCTCGTTGCTGTCTGCGCACCGCATATCGAACACCATTGACGGCAAGGGGATCGGATTGTTCGAAACACAAAGACTCCACATGCGCATGCGTCACAATGTCCAGATTCCGCCGCGCCTTGGCCGGTTTGAGAAATGCCACAGCCGCAGAACAGCGCAGGCCATTGCGCGCATTCAACTGAAAGTAGCCGGCGCCCTCTTGATCAGCACCGTTGAAATCGTTGTTACGTGGCACACCCAGTTCCACCGCGGCGTCGATAAAAGCATCGCAGACATCCCTGCGCGCGCGCATGTTTGACACTGATAATTCGCCACCGCCCCCGTGGTACTCACTTTCACCACGCTGCTGGTTTTCCGAACGCTTGAAATAGGGCAACACATCCTCATAGGACCAACCGGCATTGCCAAGTTGCCGCCAGTAGTCGTAATCCTGACGCTGGCCACGGATATACAGCAGGCCGTTTATTGAGCTGGAGCCACCCAGTGTCTTGCCTCGAGGCCAATCCAGGCAACGCCCATTCAAAGCGGGCTCAGGTGCAGTCTGATAGCACCAATCGGTACTGGGGTTATGCAACGTCTTGAAGTAACCCACCGGGACATGGATCCAGGGATTGCTGTCACGACCACCTGCCTCCAGCAATAAAACACGTTTGTCTGGATTTTTCGACAGGCGGTTGGCCAGTACGCAACCTGCCGATCCTGCGCCGATGATGATGTAGTCGTAGGTCATGATTGCCTGATTTTACCGCCAACCTGCACGTAGCCTTTGGAAATATTACAGCTATTGTTGAATAGCCTGCCCACATAGGTTCTTAAGCGCAATCCAGTGGAATAGACGGGTGTTGGTGAAGGAAGTGTATGTG
>CAZAWX010000242.1:0-5791 GCA_964488985.1 uncultured Ectothiorhodospiraceae bacterium | reverse complement strand
ATGCGGGTGCCATCTCCGCGCAGTTATTCTGCCACGGACCCTTAGGGTCCGCCGCAAAATAACTGCGCAATCTGGCAAGCCGCCTTCGGGCCATCTTTGAACGATCCTCAATCACAAAATCCTCGCATTAGCCCTGCTAGTGCTGCGGTTTTGCTCAATCGGATCGTCCAAATCTAACCCCAATGCGGGTGCCATCTCCGCGCAGTTATTCTGCGGCGGACCCTTTAATGGCGTCCACAGTTGAGACGAACCGGCCTCGGGCCAGACGCGTATTGAGTTGATCACCTAAGTGTATTTGCTGCGCGGATTGAATCAGCTGATTGGTTTTGGCCATGGTGACGATGGCGTAGCCACGATCCAAGGTCGCCTGGGGACTGACGGTTTCCAGTGTGCGAATGTGTGCCTGAAGGGTTTGCCGACGGGTTGAAACGAACTGCTGCATCGTGCGTTGCAGGCGGGCCAGGAGTTCTTTGGCCTGCTGTTGCCGGGCGTTGAGCAGTGTCCGTGGGTCGTTGCCCCGCAGGCGAAGCAGTAGTTCGCTCAGACGTTGCCGGCGCCGGGCTAGATGTTCTGCCTGGGCTCGTCTCAGGCGCTTTGAAAGCGTGTTGTGGCGTTCTCTCAACAGCAATATATGCCGACTGGGGTGGCGCAGCCTGCGCAGTAACCAGGCCAGGGACTGGCGATCTTCACGCAGTCGTCCGTTCATGAGCAATTGCAACCGGCGTAATGCGTTGTCTCTGCGCTGGCGCCATTCCCGGGCATCGGGGGAGACGAGTTCCGCTGCCGCTGATGGGGTTGCGGCACGTTGGTCAGCTACAAAATCGGCAATGCTGAAATCGACTTCATGACCAATCGCCGATACCAGCGGAAGCGGACAACGGACAATGGCCCGAGCCACGATTTCTTCATTAAAGGCCCACAGATCCTCCAAAGAGCCGCCACCCCGGGTCAGGATCAGCACATCGCATTCGTTGCGCCGGGCGGCCAGATCGATCATTTGGCTGATAGCCCCGGCCGCCTCGGCGCCCTGTACCGGAACCGGATAAATGAGCACCGGAATATGCGCAAAACGCCGCTTCAGGACGCTGAGGACATCGCGGATTGCAGCCCCTGTTGGTGAAGTGATCACCCCGATGCGTTGTGCAAGCGCCGGCAATGGGCGTTTGTTTGCGGGCTCGAACAACCCTTCGGCGGCGAGTTTGGCCTTCAGGTCCTCAAACGCCCGGCGCAGAGCCCCGGCCCCGGCCGCTTCCATGGCTTGGACAATCAGCTGGAAATCGCCTCGCTCCGGGTAGAGGCTGACCCGGCCGCGCACCTGCACCTGCATGCCGTTTTCGGGCAGGAAACCAAGCCTGCGGTTGTGCATGCGAAACATGGCGCAACGGACCTGGCTTTGCGCATCTTTGAGTGAAAAATACAGATGTCCGGAACGCGGCTGGGCCAGGTTTGAGATCTCGCCTTCGACACTAAGATTGCCGAAGTGGCCCTCAAGCAGTTCCCGGGCCTGCAGGTTCAATTCAGTGACGCTGTAAAGAATCAACGGTTATGCCTCAATGGAACCCGGTTTGCCGAATGGAAATAATACCCTACCTGTGTGCGGTGCTTGTGGTTTTGGTGCGCCCATCATGGATGGATGCCCGATCAGATTCAGATTCATTTCAAATTGGACAAGTCGTACATTTACGCACTTTACACAAACGGATATAATGATCGGCTACCTCAGCTTGGTGATTTTAAGGAGCACAGCATGCCGGTAATCGAGGAAGCCCTGACCTTCGACGATGTTTTACTGGTGCCTGGTTATTCTGAAATCATGCCCCGGGAGGTTTCACTATATACTCATCTGACCCGGGGCATCGAGCTGAACATCCCCCTTGTATCGGCGGCCATGGACACGGTAACGGAATCAGGCCTGGCCATTGCCCTGGCTCAGGAGGGGGGGATCGGAATTGTGCACAAGAATATGCCGATAGAACGCCAGGCCGAGCATGTGCGCACGGTAAAAAAATACGAAAGCGGGGTCATTCAGGATCCGATCAGTGTCCCACCGGACACCACCATTCGTGAGGTGATGGGAATCATGGCCCTGAATCGCATCTCCGGTGTTCCAGTGGTCGACAACGGTGCCCTGGTCGGAATTGTCACCAGTCGCGATCTGCGCTTCGAACTTCAGTACACGGGTCCCATCAGCAGTGTCATGACGCCCAAAGACAAGCTGGTCACTGTTCGTGAAGGTGCATCGGAAGGCGAGATACGGCATCTGCTGCATATACACCGCATTGAGAAAGTGTTGGTGGTGGATGATGACTTCATGCTGAAGGGGCTGGTGACGGTCAAAGATATCCAGAAAGCACACGAGTTTCCCAATTCCTGCAAGGACGACTCAGAACAGCTACGGGTCGGCGCAGCAGTCAGCACCGGCCCCAGCACAGACGATAGAGTGGATGCGCTGGTCGAGGCGGGGGTTGATGTGGTTGTGGTGGACACCGCCCACGGGCATTCCCAGGGCGTCATTAACCGGGTTCGATCCATTAAACAACGCTATCCCGACTTGCAGGTCATCGGCGGTAATGTTGCCACGGGTGATGCCGCACTGGCACTGGTCCAGGCTGGCGCGGATGGCGTCAAGGTTGGGATTGGCCCCGGGTCTATTTGTACGACAAGAATTGTTGCCGGTGTGGGCGTGCCGCAATTGAGCGCTATCAGAAATGTTGCCAAGGCGCTCAAAGACAGTGAAGTGCCATTGATTGCTGATGGCGGGATCCGCTATTCGGGTGATATTGCCAAAGCGCTGGCGGCGGGCGGGTATACAGTGATGATCGGCAGCCTGTTTGCCGGTACCGAAGAATCTCCCGGCGAAGTGGAACTTTATCAGGGCCGCTCCTATAAATCGTATCGTGGTATGGGTTCCATGGGCGCGATGTCCAAAGAGCATGGTTCCAAAGACCGCTACTTCCAGACCGAAACCACGGAGTTGGAAAAGCTGGTTCCAGAAGGTGTCGAAGGGCGGGTACCGTACAAAGGTACGCTGAACGCGGTCATTCACCAGCTCATTGGTGGTTTGCGGGCCAGCATGGGTTATACCGGCAGTGCGGATCTGGCGCGTTTGCGCAATAGCCGCTTCATTCGCCTGACCGGCTCCGGGATGCGTGAAAGTCATGTCCATGATGTCAGCATTACCAAGGAACCGCCAAATTACCGGGCCCAGTAGCCTTGACCGTCTGTTGCCTGAGTGCCTGCCATAAGGGCAGTGCCGGTAGGCAGCAGGGTCTGAGTCCTGCGGATTTATTTTGTTTGTAAATTAAAGTCATCGTGAACGTGTCCACAGATCTCCATTCAGATCGGATCCTGATTCTGGATTTCGGCTCCCAGTACACTCAACTCATCGCCCGGCGGGTGCGTGAATTGAAGGTCTATTCCGAAGTGCGCAGTTTCAACATCAGCGCCAGCGAACTTAAAGAGTTCAATCCCCGGGGGATCATTCTTTCCGGTGGGCCAGATTCGGTTCATGAAGATGTGCTGACCCGGGCCAGTGATGTGGTCTTCGAACTTGGTGTCCCGGTGCTCGGGATCTGCTTCGGTATGCAGGTCATGGCAGCGCATTTTGGCGGCCAGGTGGAAACGGCCACGAAACGCGAATTCGGTTATGCCCGGGTCCGGGCCAGAGGGCATTCAAAACTGCTCAAGGACATTCAGGACGACAGCAATGCCGAGGGTCATGGGTTATTGGATGTGTGGATGAGCCATGGTGACCGGGTCAGTGAACTGCCGCCCGGATTCAAGCGGATCGCCTCCACCAGCAACGCCCCCATTGCCGGTATTGCCGATGAAGATCGGGGCCTTTACGGATTGCAATTTCACCCCGAGGTCACCCACACCCTGCAGGGCGGTGCGATTCTTGGTCGTTTTGTGCATGATTTGTGCGGTTGTGATGCCCTCTGGACACCGGCGCATATCATTGACGATGCCATCGCCAAAGTCCGCGCCCGGGTTGGTCAGGATAAGGTTCTGCTGGCCTTGTCAGGGGGGGTGGATTCCTCTGTGGTGGCGGCATTGCTGCACCGTGCAATCGGTGCGCAGTTGACCTGTATTTTTGTCGATACGGGCCTGCTGCGACTCAATGAAGGTGATCAGGTCATGCAGACCTTCCAGGATCATCTCGGCGTCAAGGTCATTCGTGTGAATGCGGCCGAACGGTATTTTGCCGCCCTGGCCGGAATGACTGATCCTGAGCAAAAGCGTAAATGCATTGGCCGCCTGTTCATCGAAATTTTCCAGGAACAGGCCAGCTTGCTCGATGACACCCACTGGCTGGCGCAAGGCACGATCTACCCCGACGTGATCGAATCGGCCGGCACCGGGACAGGCAAGGCCCAGGTCATAAAATCGCATCACAATGTCGGCGGCCTGCCGGACAGCATGCACATGCAACTGGTGGAGCCTATACGCGAATTATTCAAAGACGAGGTGCGCACCATCGGTGTGGAACTCGGTTTGCCCCGGGAAATGGTCTACCGTCATCCGTTTCCGGGCCCGGGTCTTGGGGTGCGAATTCTGGGCGAAGTCGTCGCTCAATACGCACAGACGTTGCGTTTGGCGGACGATATATTTATCCAGGAACTATATGCCCATGATCTCTATCAGCAGGTCTCCCAGGCCTTTGCCGTTTATGTGCCGGTAAAGTCCGTTGGCGTCATGGGTGATGTGCGTCGATATGAACATGTCATTGCCCTGCGCGCCGTGGAAACCATCGATTTTATGACCGCCCGCTGGGCACGCCTGCCCTATGAATTTCTCGAACAGATATCGAGCCGCATCATCAATGAAGTCCCCGGTGTGTCGCGGGTCGTCTACGATATTTCCGGTAAGCCACCGGCGACGATTGAGTGGGAATAGGCCAGATCTGGCACTGGCTGGCATCAATACGCAGTCAGCCCGCAAAACCATGTCATGTGCGTCGAACTGTTCATGGTATTTGTAATCGAGCACATCTTGACCGACGTCCGATCTGCCAAAATATATAAAACTTGATATAAATATAAAAGTTTGTATAATTTCGCTTATGAAATACGTGCGCTTTGTGGGCAGTTCATTGGACGATCTCAGGCATTTCCCGGCAGGCGCACGTCGCGAAGCGGGTTTTGAGCTCAGTAATGTCCAGGCCGGGTTGCAGCCAAGTGACTGGAAGCCGATGAATACCATTGGCGCGGGGGCTGTTGAAATCCGGATTAAGGATAAGGATGGTATTTACCGGGTGATCTATGTCGCTCGATTCGAAGAGGCTATTTACGTATTGCATGCTTTTCAGAAAGAAGACGCTGAAAACACGCAAGGCGGATATAGAACTGGCGAAAACCAGGTACAAGGCGTTGGCAGAACAGAGGAAACAACAATGACGATTTCAAAAGGTTGCCGCAATGTGTTTGAGGCGCTGGAGGATGACCCGGCGATGGCGCAGAACCTGAAGATTCGTTCAGGATTGATGATTACACTGCGTCAGTATATCGAGGATGCAGAGCTCGGTCAGAAAGAAGCTGCAGAGGTGTTTGGTGTTCACCAGCCAAGAATCAGTGATCTGATGCGTGGCAAGATTGACAAGTTTACTATCGACAAACTGGTCAATATGCTGGCTCGGATTGGAAAAACCGTGAAGATGAAGGCTGCGTAGATGTACCGGAAACGGTAAGGGCTTTGATGCCGGTTTTGAAAAAAATTCTCTCGATTAGCAGCAATTTTTGAGCATGGCATTTTTCATGGTATTACCAATTGTCAGGAAAATAAGTCATTGAAA
>CAZAWX010000241.1:0-5856 GCA_964488985.1 uncultured Ectothiorhodospiraceae bacterium | reverse complement strand
GGCGTCTTCTGGGACCAATATCCATCGATTCCACTGGGTTGCGCTTAAGAACTAACCTATGAAGGAATGCTAAACGGCGCCCGTTAACAGAGAATCAAGCTATGACTATCGCAGAACAACTCTTTCAGGCCCTGAAAGACCGTGGTGCCAGGGAAGTATTCGGGATCCCCGGAGACTTTGCCCTGCCCTTTTTCAAAGTCCTCGAAGACACAGCTATCCTGCCGCTATATACCCTCAGTCATGAACCGGGATTAGGTTTTGCCGCCGATGCCGCCGCCCGCTACCACTCCACCCTGGGCGTTGCTGCCGTCACCTATGGCGCAGGGGCGTTAAATATGGTCAATCCGGTGGCTGAAGCCTATGTGGAAAAATCGCCTTTAGTTGTCATTTCCGGTGCCCCCGGGGCACTGGAACGAACCCGCGGATTGGGTCTGCATCATCAGGTCAAGAGTTTTTCTTCGCAAATGATCATCTTCCGGGAAATCACCATCGCGCAGATGATTCTCAATGATTCGGCAACTGCGCCGGAGGAATTGGCCCGTGTGCTGGATTTGTGCCAGCAACAGTCACGGCCCGTATACATCGAACTGCCAAGAGACATGGTGGCACAACCCTGCTTACCTGTGCCTGCATACAGTCCACGTCCCGTCGACCACGCCGCCGCCAAGGCCTGTGCCCGGCAGGTCATGCAGCAACTTAAATCTGCGACCGAACCGGCAATCCTGGCTGGGGTCGAGGTGCGACGTTTTGGCCTGGAACAAAAACTTACCGAACTTGCCAGCCGTTTGAAAATCCCGGTTGCGACCAGTTTCCTGGCCCGGGGCATACTCACGGATGGTAAAGCGCCACTCATCGGCACCTATCTGGGCCTCGCCGGCCATGAAGATGTACGCGCAATTGTTGAAAATTCCGATGCGTTGCTGATGCTCGGGGTGATCCTCACGGATACCAACTTCGGCGTCTCAAAACGTGAAATTGATATGCGCAATGCCGTGCATGCCTTCGATGGTGAAGTGCGATTCGCCTATCAGGTGTATCCGGGGGTCTCGCTGGATGCGCTGATCACTGCCCTGCTGGATATTGCCACGCCTATCGGTACAGCGAGGGCCCAAACCCAGAACGATTTCCCTGTGCATCTGTGCGCGGATCAACACCCCATCACCCCGACTGACATTGCCTGTGCTGTCAATGATATGTTTGCCGAACATGGACGGATGCCGATCGCCTCAGACATGGGGGACTGCCTGTTCACGGCGATGGATATCGAAAACACCGAACTCATCGCACCGGGATACTATGCCACCATGGGCCCCGGGGTTCCGGCGGGCATTGGTTTGCAAATTGCGTCCGGACGCAGACCCTTGATCCTGGTGGGCGATGGGGCTTTCCAGATGACCGGTTGGGAACTGGGCAATTGCCGACGCTACGGACTCAATCCGATTGTGCTGTTGTTTAACAACCAGAGTTGGGAAATGCTCCGCACCTTTCAGCCTGAACAGCACTATTATGATTTGGATGACTGGAAGTTTGCCGAAACCGCCGCCGCTCTCGGCGGCCAGGGCGTGCGCGTGCACACCCGCCAGCAATTACAGAGCGCTCTAAATTGCGCCCATGCTGCCGATGACCGCTTTCAACTCATCGAAATCATACTCGAACGCGGCGAAATTTCCCGTACTCTGAAGCGGTTTATCAGCGCCATAAAGCGTCTGTCTGCAAACGAACAATAGGCAGCCGCAAATTAGTTTTGACCAGAGCCCTTACAGTCCAGAACCCCGTTGATGGGCAAGGCTTCAGTAAGCGGCTTAATTCCCAGGCCCTGGCCCACCGTACGCAGCACATTGTAGTGATCGACCCGCTGCCCATAGCGCCCTGGGCGAACTGCCGGACCAAGCCACAGCATGGGAATGTGATTGACCGGGGTAAAATCGTCTTCATCAAACGTCAGGACAAGGAGATCCTGTGGCCCCAGGCGTTCAATCCAGGCGGGCAGGTGATCGCGCAGCCAGGCATCTCCGCGGGCCACCGAAGCACTGTGCATATCATTGTGCTGGTTGGGAATGATGAACGTCAGCGCGTTCAACTTCTCAGGTGGCGTCAATTGATCCGTACGCACCAGTGAGCCGTTATTTTTGAACGACACCCACGGGGCATGTTTGTTGACCACCGGAGGTTCTTCGACAGCCTTAACCAGTTTGCCCGCAGTTGCCAGGCGCGTGCCCAGGTTGGCGCCGGAAATCACCTTTTCATGCACAACATCATCACGAATGTTATAGGTCGAACCACTCCACCAAGCCACGTAATTGGCTTGAGATGGATGATCGACACCATGGGCATTGGTAAACAACGCCCCTCGCGCGGCCAAGGCATTGATATAGGGCGCGTTGGGATTGCCGATTATCTGCTTGAAACCATGGTTTTCTTCGATCACGACAATCACGTGTTCGAATATTGGCCGGCACACTTGCGCTGCCAGTAACCCGGGCATGACAAGTGACAATAACCCCACAAAACCTGACAGCGTTGTAATTGAAATTTTTTTCACAAATCCTCTCAGGGTGACGTAAGCAAGGAAATGCACCTGCACGCCATCTATGAGGGCCGCTCGCTGGCGCCCGGCGATGCGGCACAGGGATATTGCTTTTACGCAGCTCTTGGGCTGACCTCTGTCTTGATCTTGCCGGCAACGGCCTTCTCTGCAAGGCCAAGTTCGTAAGACGTTTGCAGGTTCATCCAGCTCTCGGCGTCACCTCCGAAGTAACGTGCCAGCCTGAGCGCGGTATCAGGTGTGATACCGCGCCGTTCACGGACGACATCATTGATTCTTGGCGCCGGCACATGTAATGCCATCGCCAGGGCATTGGCGCTCATGCCGAGATGAACTAGAAATTCTTCCCGTAAAATTTCTCCCGGATGAATCGGGCGCATTTTGCTCTTTACCATTCCGCGCAACCTCTAGTGGTAATCCACTATCTCAACCTCAAAGACGTCTCCATCCTTCCAGAGAAAGCAGATCCGCCATTGATCGTTGACTCTGATGCTGTGTTGACCTTTACGATCACCCTTAAGAGCCTCCAGCCGATTGCCTGGCGGTGATCGTAAAAATGCCAGCGAATGGGCCGCATGCAAAATGACCAGCTTTCTTTCCGCCTGAACACGGAAACCCAGCCACTTGCGTGGGCACTTCCCCGCAAACAGGGCTTCGGTGTATTTGTTGCCGAAGCTCTTGATCATCATCTGGAGTATATAATATATATCGTTTAACGACAAGCATTACAGATAAATGCTCCTTTCCCCCTCGTGTCCATGTTTGACGACCCGTAGCGTTGGGGAGAAACTCAGTAGCCAGGACCGTGACCTGCTGCGTTCACACCAGAACCTGGTGCAACAGCTAACGCAAGTGCGCAAACACCTGCAGGGGGTTTGGATGCACTGGCCGGACATGGGGCAAACTTACCACAACTTTGCCGGTGCTGGTGTGAACTCAAACTACTGACTGGGGTCTTAGCATCGGGAGTCACTCTGAAGGAGGGGTATGGTGTTTACCGAAAGTCTGCAACGGCTCTTTTTGTCGGTACTCTGCTGCGGATTGGCGTCGGCCAGTGTCTCCCAGGAACTGCCTGATCAAACACCGCCTGTTATCGGGCGTATGGCCATTAGCATTAGCCGATTACCCCCGGACAGCCGTGGAGGTAAGGCCTATCGGTTGAGTTATCGGGTGCCTGTGCCAGTTGCTATCATGTGGAAATTCAAAACCGATTTCGAGAATGATTTTTTACTTCAAAACGACTACATTAAAGCGCATCGGCTGATCTCCCGCCAACAGAACTCAGTCGTCACTGAGGATCGTTACAGCCAACTCCCCGCAGCGCGATTTACCTGGCAGACCATTCTTTCACCATCTCGCCATCGTCTTGACTTCAAGCTATTGAATGCACAGCAGGTTGGTCAGAGATTCCATTATGGTCATATTCAATTGGAGACAGAGGGTGCAGCGACACGGGTCACGCAGGTGGCCTATTTTGATTTTCTCGGTGCCAGTCTCTGGGCCGAGATCCCCTGGCGTGGCGGCATGGTCGATTTTCTGACCTATGGCGCCCGTTGGGAACGCGACATGGTCATACGCCGTCGGTCTCTGTACGCGGCTGGAGCCGGTCAGTGAAAACGAAGCTGTATGCTTGCGAGCGCATATTCCAGTGGTGTCGTACACTGTTACGCATCGATCTGAGAGGTGCGACAGCAAACTGAGGATGACCAAATCGGCGCACCCTACTGGCGTCGGCCTGGACAACCCGCTGTGCAAATTCAGCAACCTGTCACTTATTCCCGGCTGTCCTTTGCGCGTTTCCAAAGTGAGCTTCTGAGCCAGATCAATTACATCATCTGGTTTCCCGCCCGGACTCCGCAACAGGCATTGGATCTCTATGTCGGCCCCCTGGATGGGGTCAATCTGCGCATTACATTAAATGCCGTGGGTGAGCCTGTCAGAGATTCCTTATTCACAGCGGCTTGGGAACTATTTACCCGCATGACAGTCCAAGCCCGTCAGCGTATCCACTTCGACTGTTCAGCCGTCGCTACGCGAACCATGAATGAGATTAAGGAGTGAGGTCATGACGAATCGAACCCTTTTTGTGCTCCTGGCCGGGAGCCTGCTGATTTCCACCCATGTGTATGCCGCGGGCAGCTCCAGTTCCTCGATCGCCAGCAGTCAGGGTGACAACTACTCCCAGGCGGTAAAGGCTGTGAAAAGTGAGAATTTCAACCGCGCCCTGCGCCTGTTCAGCAAGGTGGTGGCAAAATCTCCGGGCAATGCCGATGCCTGGAACTACATCGGTTTCAGCCATCGCAAACTCATGCACTATGCTGAATCCCTGGCGGCCTACAACAAGGCGTTGGCGATCAATCCAGATCATATCGGCGCCAACGAATATCTGGGCGAATTGTATGTACAGACCGGTAAACTTGCGCAGGCCAGGGCGCGCCTGGGCAAACTCCAGGAACTGTGCGGTACCGGCTGCGAGGAATATCAGGATCTGGACCGGGCCATCAAGAAACACCAGGCGGGCTGAATCAGGCTTTTTCGGGCGAGTGTCGCCAGGCTTGGCGCCACTCGCCTGGCAGGGTCCGTGATGATGGAAACCGCTGCGCTGTTTGCCGCTTACTGGAAGTCACTGCTCGCCTTCAGTGCGTTCGGGCTTGCCCATTCGGTTTGTGCGCAAGAACCCTTCAAGGCCTGGCTTAGTCACTATGCGGGGCGATTTTTCGTCATTCACTACTGGCGGATCATTTACAACACACTAAGTTTTGCCGGGCTGTACTTCATCGTTTCCAGCCTGCACTGGCTGCACAACCCGGACAATGATCGCTGGTTGCTGGACTACCCGGACTGGCTCTGGCTGGCATTGCTGGTGGTGCATTTGTGTACCATTGGTGTCATCTACCTGGCGTTTATACAGAGTGATTACCTTGAGTTTCTCGGGCTGCGCCAGGCCTGGCATGGGTTGATGGTTCTGCTGGGGCGAAGAGTGACCCTTGATCCGCAATTATTCGGCACCCAGCGGCTGGTGGTGAGTGGCATCTACGCCTGGCTGCGCCACCCCATGCTGGCAGGGGGGCTGGGCTTTCTCCTCAGTAGCGCACCCACCCTGAACAATCTCAGCTACACCTGCATGTACGCCACCTACATGTTCATTGGCGGCTATTACGAAGAACGTCGGCTGCTGAGAATTTTCGGCGCCCGTTATCGCGCCTACCAACGCCAGGTGGGGGCCTATTTCCCACGCTTGCCCCGGCGCCTGCGGGCGATGACCTCACGGCATGCTTGAGGAGATTTCAGAGCTGTTTTACAACCCATGG
>CAZAWX010000240.1:0-5856 GCA_964488985.1 uncultured Ectothiorhodospiraceae bacterium | reverse complement strand
GCGGTAGCCGCGGAACCCCAGGTTGAGTGGGGCCGGTTGGGTGATATTCGTCCAAGTGGTCAAATGGCGTACTGGCTGATTTTCCTCCTGGTTATCGTGCAATTGGCCGTGGCCCGGGAGGGCCTGTTTTCAGATTTGATTGTAGATAACTTTAAAGTGCGCTATGGCCGACCGGCGACAGAGCGTCTGCTTTCATGGGAACAATTAATGCTGTCTGGCGTAAATATTGGAGCCAATGAGCAATTACGTCAGACGAATGATTTTTTCAACCGATTCAAGTGGTTAACCGATCAGGAAATCTGGGGCGCTCGTGATTATTGGGCAACGCCACTGGAGATGATTGGTGTCGATGCTGGAGATTGCGAGGATTATTCAATCGCAAAATACATCACGTTGCTTAAAATGGGGATAGATCAGGGTAAATTACGTATGATTTATGTACGTGCACCGCGCTTGCGTCAAACACACATGGTGCTTGCCTATTATCCGACACCTGATGCAGATCCGCTCATTTTGGATAACCTGAACAAACAGATACTGCCGGCCTCAAAACGAGGGGATCTGATCCCCGTGTACAGTTTCAATACTTCCGGATTATGGGCGGTGGGTACACCCGGAGATACTCGCCGAATTGGCGGGTCGGCGCGGCTGGCAGCCTGGCGTGATGTTTCCAGGCGCATGCGCCTGGAAGGATTTTCGGATCGTGGTTGACTACAAATGGCAAGATATGGGATGGCTATGAATCAACACATTGCCCGCACAGGAATCAGTTCATGACTCTGGCCCGACAATTGACCCTCGCCATGTTGTTGGTCGTTATGTTTGCTTTCGGGGTGCGCAACGTCATGACCGTATTTGAAATGCGCGACTATTTGAATCAGCAATTGCAATCCCATGCCAGGGATTCTGCACGTTCACTGGGCCTGTCAATTTCCTTGCATCTGGCCAATGGTGACTCGTTGTTTAGTGAAAGCATTGTCGACGCAATGTTTGACAGTGGGGATTATGCGCGTATCGAACTCCGTGATCTGAAGGGGCGGGTACAGTTACGTCGGGAGCACCCGGTGGCCCCCACCGAAATTCCCGGATGGTTCATCAAGCTGATGCCATTGCAGACTCCCACGGGAAGTGCGGATTTAACAACGGGCTGGAAACGTAGCGGACTGGTTCTGGTAAAAAGCCACCCGGGTTATGCCTACCAGCAATTGTGGCGCTCGGCCCAGCGCAGTTTGTGGACCGCACTTGGATTTGTACTTTTTGCCCTGCTGATATTCAGTGCCCTGCTGAGAATGCTATTACGACCTTTGCGGGAGATCGAACACCAGGCCATGGCCGTCGCGCAGCGACGTTTCCCGAATATCGAGCACCTCCCGAGCGGCCGAGAATTACGCAGGGTGGCTGAAGCCATGAATTTTATGACCCACAGTGTGCAGAAGATTATTGAAGATCTGGCGGAACAGGCACGCCATCTCAGCGAGGAAATTTATATCGATACATTGACGGGCGTGCGCAACCGCCATGCAATTGAAATGGATATAACGCAACTGGTAAGGGAAGGGGTGGACGTGTCTACCGGTGCATTGCTGTTGGTGGCAGTCAATGGGCTTGATGAGCTGAACCGCCGGCGTGGTTATGAGACGGGTGATAACCTGATTCGGCAAGCCGCAGCCATCATTGTGCAACGGATCGAAGGTCAGCGCTCAAGCGTGGGCCGTCACGGCGGCGGTTTGTTCGCCATTACTATGGTTGACGTGACACGTGATGCTGTAGAAGGACTGGCTCAGGGGCTCATTGAGAATCTGCGTGTGCTGCACCTGGATGATAATGCAACAGTCGAGGCCAATGTCGGGATCGCCTTTCATGGCACCGCACAATCCGCTGCTGAATTGAATGCCCAATGTGAGGCAGCCCTACGTAACGCACAACAAAATGGACCGGGCCAATGGCATACCTGGCAGGCCTCTGAGACGGTGACGGTGGATGCGATCCACGATGAGGCTCAGTGGGCGAAAATACTGCAGAATCTGGTGACGAAGCGCGATGTGCTCCTGGAGGCACAACCCGTCCAGGAAACAACGGGTGAAACATTGCACTTTGAAGTATTAGCCAGATTTAATCATGAAGAATTGGGTCGGATCCCCGCAGCTAAATTTATACCCATGGCCGCACGCCTTGGCCTCAGTGCCGCGCTTGATATGATCATTATTGAAAAAGTCTTGGACCACATGTCTGCGCGATCCCAAAGCCAGGAGTGCTACGCAATAAACCTCTCCCCGGGTGCAGTCCAGGATCCGGATTTCATTCGCTGGCTACACAGACGTCTTGACAATGAGCCGCTGGCACGGCGCCAGCGTGTGGCGTTTGAGGTGACGGAACATTTTGCCACCAGGAGACATAAAGAATTGTGTCAATTGATCGATGTCGTAGAGCCTTTGGGTGTCCGTGTCGGGGTTGACCATTGTGGCGCTGGTGACGTGTCGATGCGGGCTCTTCGGGAGCTTCGGTTAAGTTACGTAAAGCTGTATGGGGCGCTGATCCAGGGAATCGATACGGACAGGGACAAGTACAAACTGGTATGTTCGCTGGTCAGTATCGGTCACGGCCTGGGTTTGAAAGTGGTCGCGGAGTTTATTGAAAATGAAGCTGAACTTGAGGCTGTTAAAACGGCTGGGTTCGATGCACTGCAGGGCTATTTCATTGGCTTGCCCGGGCCTTTAAAATAAGTACAGGCAGTCGACAAGCGCTGTTCAGGTTGATGAACCACTGCCATCACTGCCGGGTGTGGCAGGGTTTTTAGTGCCGAAATTAGCGACCGGAAATTGGCTGACGTTTGAATCCGTTTCGCTGCCGGTATGGATCTTGTTGATCCCTTCTTTCTCTACTTCATCCACACGTACAACATAGCCAATGGGCACATAGGTACGCTTGACGCCGTCGAATTCGGCTTTAAGTTTCTCCTCAGCAGGATCGACCAACAGGGCGGAGCGTTCGCCAAAAATTATTTCGCCAATTTCCAGGAAACCGTACATCTCCCCATGGCTGACACTACGTGCATATAGCTCGTAGAGGTTGCCCTGTTGGTGAAAAATTACCTTGTAAATATGTTTGCTTGCCATGCCTGTTGTAACCCTTTAAACGGCCGCCTAAGGTAAGGGCAGTACCACCAATGTGCAAGCATAAGATGGTGGGAAATAGCCCCTGAGAGGCCTAAATGTACCCGCTGGGAGAAAATTCAAGTGTCTGTAACCAAAAATCCGTGAAAAATATTTTATGCTTTGGCGGTTCTTCGTGTTTACAGTGAAATCCACATGGTTACATTTAAGAACTTAACCTTATGTATCAGAGCCAAGCGTCATCATGGGGTGCTGTCTGTGATGCTGTGTGATGTTTTGTTCGCCCTGAGCCGTTCGCCATTAGACATAACTGCGGGACACCTGCGTATGCCCTGTGTCACTATTCGCTATTCGAACACTTTGCAAGAAAATGGGCAACTGCCATGTCTAAAACACAACAACAAATCCAGCGTCATCGCCTATGTGGGGGCATTGAAAATCAAAATGTTTTGGATAGAGTGAAAAAAGTGTTTGTTGCTGTTTTCTTGTGCATCCCAATGTGGTTGGTCCCTGCACCGGCCGGAGCTGTACTGCCGCCATCAGCACAAGGCAAACCGATTCCGAGTTTGGCCCCCATGCTGGATAAGGTAACACCGGCGGTGGTCAATATTGCCGCGAGTGGTCAGGTTGTCGTGCGCCGCAGTCCGTTGTTCAATGACCCGTTTTTCGAGCGGTTCTTTCGCCGTAGTCCCGGACGCCAGACGCGCAAAATTCAAAGCGTGGGTTCGGGTGTCATCGTCAATAAGCACAAAGGTTATATCATTACCAACAATCATGTGATCGCCAATACTAAAATAATAAAAGTTGCCTTACGTGATGGACGTGTTTTGGAAGCCAAACTGTTAGGAACAGATCCGGCCACCGATGTAGCGGTGTTACAGGTATCCGCAAAAGGGTTGACCGAGGTCAAGGTTGCCGATTCCGATAAATTAAGGGTAGGGGATTTCGTGGTGGCTATAGGCAACCCGTTTGGGTTGGGCCAGACCGTCACTTCAGGCATTGTCAGTGCCCTTGGGCGTAGTGGTCTGGGCGTTGGTAGCTACGAGGATTTTATCCAGACGGATGCTTCGATCAATGAAGGAAATTCTGGTGGAGCATTGGTGAATCTGCGCGGAGAACTGGTGGGAATTAACAGCGCAATATTTGCCCGTGGCGGCGGCAGTATCGGTATAGGCTTCGCGATTCCCTGGAATATGGTGCGTACGGTGATGGGACAACTCATCACCCATGGTTCGGTGCGCCGTGGCCAGTTAGGCGTTGCCAGCCAGGATTTAACCCCAGATCTGGCCAAAGCCTTTGGTTTGAAAAATACCGAAGGCGCTGTCATTGTTGAAATTCAGGGCGGGTCCATGGCTGCTGATGCAGGCTTACAGGCAGGGGACGTGGTCACGGAATTTAACGGTCGTAAAATCAAACGCGATGTTGATCTGCGTAATGCGATTGGAGTGCTTTCCATTGGCGAGCCCATTCGCCTGAAAATCGTTCGTGATGGGCGCGAGAAAATTGTCGACACCCGGGTAGGACGTAAGATAAAGGCCGAGATAAGTGCCGGTAGTCTTAATGAGCGCCTGACTGGAGCAATGTTCAGCGATATCGGTCCGGATTCGCCATTATATGGACGAACCAACGGTGTCCTCATAGCGCAAATAATAAAAGGCAGTCCGGCCTGGCGATATGGATTAAGGGCAGGCGATATAATTGTCGGCGCGAATCGAATGTTGATTCGCAATCTCGATGAGTTATCTACCGCCGTGACGAAAAGTGGCCGGGCGTTATTGTTGAAAATCAGGCGCGGAAGTGGCTCGGTATTTATCCTCATTCAATAGCATGAAACTTGTGAAACAATACAATTGTGCAAGGGGATTCAGTTTTGCCCGCTGAGCTGGGCCGTTATGCGGGCTATTGCGGTTATCGCCACTGGATCTCGCTGTGACGCAGCCTGACGATACCATTGCAGCGCCCGGTAAGGATCTTTTTCCACAATAACACCGTACTCGTAGAGATATCCCAAGTTCCGCTGTGCGTATGCAGAGCCTGTTTTAGCTGCCTGGAGATACAATTCCATGGCGTGTTTTGGATCTGCTTTGACGCCTAAACCTTGTTGATACAGGTAGGCAAGACTGGCACTGGCATGAGGATATTTTTGTTTTGACGCCTTGGTGTACCAGGCACTTGCAGCGGTTAAATTTTTCTCAACGCCGCTGCCAATTTGATAGGCGTAGCCAAGGTTGGTTTGAGCCTGGGGTAATCCCTGCTCAGCAGCAGCCCGAAAAAATTCGAGGGCTTTTTGAGGATTTGCGGCTATTCCCTGGCCAGCCTGGTACATATTGCCCAGATTATTTGCCGCATGAGCACTGCCTTGGGCTGCAGCAAGGCGGTATAGCGCGAGTGCTTTGTCATAATCTTTCTTTACTCCCTGTCCTTGCAGGTACATAAAGGCGAGATTGCTCTGGGCAACGGGTTGCTCCTGGGCAACCGCTTTTTCATACCAGAATTTAGCCAGTTCGAAATCTTTGTCGACACCGCGTCCCGTTTGATACATATAACCGAGACTGGCCTGGGCATCGGCGTGGCCTTGCAGGGCTGCCTGTTGATACCATTTGAAGGCACGGCTGTAGTCGCGATCGACGCCGGTGCCGGAATCGTATAACCAGGCAAGTTGTGCCTGCACATTGGCATCACCTGCTGCTGCTGCTTTTTCGTAGAAACTGATACTGGGTCCCGAGCCGGGTTTATGCTGGCC
>CAZAWX010000239.1:0-5872 GCA_964488985.1 uncultured Ectothiorhodospiraceae bacterium | reverse complement strand
ACACGGGGATCCGCTTTTGCGCCATCGGTCGTGGTGGCTGGCGCTGCACTGGCGCAGGCGCAGGCGAATGTTGCCAGGCGTTGTGGGCGGCGAATGCCATCAACGGTCATGATGAGTTTCAGCAGGGCGGTGGCATCCATTTGCATGATGACTTTGAAGTGAGCAAAACTGACAGTCACCAGCTTACTCAGATCGAGGTATTCCCGGGGCGTTTTGAGCCGCCGGCAAATGGTTCCTGCAACCTCAGGTGGTAAATGGTGTGTGAGGATGGCCCAATTGATCAGAGGATCGGTCGAAGCTCCTGGCAATTTATCCAACGCCAGCTCTCCGAGTTCTGGCAGCAGTGCCCGTAGCGCAGCACAGCGTTGCAGCACGGCAAAGAATTCCCAGGGACTTGCTTCGGCGAGTGCACGCTGGATTTCAGTCCAGACTCGCTCTGCGGTGAGGGTTTGCAGTTCCCCGCTGTCGGCAATGTCCCGCATCATCTTCAAGGTCTGATTGTGGATGGTAAAGCCCAGGTGTTTGAAGCGGGCGGCAAACCGAGCTACGCGCAGCACACGCAATGGATCTTCGCGGAAGGCAGGTGAAACATGGCGTAACAGTTTGTTGTGCAAGTCATCGATACCGCCGTAGGGATCGATGAGTCGGTCATTGTTGTCCTTGGCAATGGCATTAATGGTCAGATCCCGCCGCGATAAATCCTCTTCAAGAGACGTATGTGGACCAAAATCGCAAATGAAGCCTTGATGACCGGAGCCGGATTTACGCTCGGTGCGGGCGAGGGCATATTCCTCCTGGGTTTGAGGATGCAAAAAGCAGGGGAAGTCGTTACCGATTTGCCTGAATCCCTGGCTGATCAGATCCTCAGAGGTGGCACCGGTGACCACCCAGTCTCGATCACTGACCGGCAGACCAAGCAACGCATCGCGCACTGCACCGCCAACGAGGTATGTTTCCATGCGCTTGCAATCCTTCAGGGCTCTTGAGCGAATCTGTGCGCGAGGGCCGGATGCTGGTATAAGAAGTGTATGTGGCAAGGATGCCACATCCAAGCCTACAAGGATGTATTTACGGCGTCTTCTGGTACCAACACCCGGCCCTCGCGCACAGATTCGCTCAAGAACTCACCTATGTGCAATCTTTACTCCCGCCGTGGGTCCAGTCGACAGACAGTTATAGGACCACTGGGATAAATTATCATCTAGTCCATGGCGCGTGCGCCCGTCAGCCAGTAGGATGTCGCGGGTTCAAATAATACACAACCACTTGTACTTGATGAGCACATCAAAAATCCAGGCCAAACTGCCACAATTCGAAGATCACGCGCAGCAGGAGGTGAAATACACCACCTGTTATATGTGCGCCTGCCGCTGTGGTATTAAAGTGACCCTGGAAGACGGCAAAATTCGTTTTATTCAAGGCAATCCGAACCATCCGGTCAACCGTGGCGTACTTTGCGCCAAGGGCAATGCCGGGATCATGAAACAGCAGTCCCCGGCGAAATTGACCCAACCGCTGCGGCGTAAAGTCGGCAGTGAGCGCGGCGATGGCGAGTTTGAGCCTATTAGCTGGGACGAAGCGCTGGATATCCTCACGGCACGGTTGCAACACATTCGCCAGACCGATCCGAAACAGCTTGCCTATTTTACCGGCCGGGATCAGATGCAGGCCTATACCGGGTTGTGGGCGCAGCAGTTCGGCACCATCAACTGGGCCGCCCATGGGGGCTTTTGCTCCGTCAACATGGCCGCAGCCGGGCTTTATACTTTAGGCCACTCATTCTGGGAGTTCGGCGATCCGGACTGGCCGCGGACCAAATATTTCATGATGTGGGGGGTGGCCGAAGACCATGCCTCCAACCCCATCAAACTGGGGCTAGAGGAGCTTAAACGCAACGGTGGCAAATTTATTGCCATCAACCCGGTGCGTACCGGTTATCAGGCCATTGCTGACGAGTGGGTACCCATCCGTCCTGGTACCGACGGCATGCTGGCGATGGCCATGATTCATGTGCTGCTGAGCCATGATCTGTTCGATCGTGAGTTTTTGCTGCGTTATACCAACGCCCCGCAACTCGTTGTCCAGACCCCGGGTCAAAAAGGCGATGGGCTGATTCTGCGCGACGCCGAAGGCCAGCCACAGATCTATGATTTGGATGCCAAAGCGTTTAGCGCCGCGAATCAGGTGGACACCCGGGCCGCGTTGTTCGGCGAGTACACCACCGCAGACGGACGCTGTGTAAAGACAGCCATGACCCTGATCGCCGAGCGTTTTCTGGACCAGGCGTACTCACCGCAGCAGGCCGCAGAAATCTGCGGGGTACCGGCGGAAACGATTTCCCGTCTGGCCCTGGAAATGGCCCATGTGGCTTTCGAGGAGACGATTGAGATCGAGTGCCACTGGACGGACTGGGCAGGACGTGAACATGATCGCTTTGTCGGCCGCCCGGTCTCCATGCATGCCATGCGTGGTATTTCTGCCCACGCCAACGGTTTCCATACCTGCCGTGCCCTGCACATTTTGCAAGTCATGCTCGGGACCATCGATGTGCCCGGCGGTCATCGCGCCAAAGCGCCTTTTCCAAAACACATTCCACCACCGGTCAAGCCAGCCAAAGAGATGATCCCCGGCCAACCCCTGACCTCTGCGCCTTTGGGGTTTCCCACTGCGCCAGAAGATCTGGTGGTCGATGCCGAGGGTGCGCCGCTGCGTATCGACAAGGCGTTTTCCTGGGAAACACCCCTGGCTTTGCACGGCATGATGCATATGGTGATCAGCAACGCGGTGCGTGGCGATCCCTATCCCATCGATACCCTGATGTTGTTCATGGCCAATATGGCCTGGAATTCCAGCATGAACACCAGCGAGACCCGGGACATGCTGCGGCAAAAGGGTGGGGATGGTGAATACAAGATCCCTTTTATCGTCGTCTCGGATGCCTTTAATTCAGAGATGGTGGCGTTCGCGGATCTGGTATTGCCCGATACCACCTATCTGGAACGCAGAGATTGTATATCTATACAGGATAGACCGATTTCTGAAGCAGACTCGATTTGTGATTCCATCCGCAGTCCAGTGCTCAAAGTTGATCGAGACGTCAGGCCCTGGCAGGAAATCATGTTTGAACTTGCCGTGCGCCTTAAATTTCCGGCCTTTATCAATGCCGATGAAAGCGCCCGTTACCGGGACTATGAAGATTTTATTGCCCGCTTTGAAAAAGCCCCGGGCATCGGTTTCCTGGCCGGCTGGCGTGGCGCTGAGGGAACGACGCATCTGCGTGGGGATGGCAATCCGGATCAATGGCAGGCCTATGAGGCCAATGAGTGTTTTTTCGAATATCCGCTGCCCGCGGCAAGCCGGTTTTACAAGTTTGCCAACCGCGATTACCTGGAACTTGCCCGGGTGGCAGGGTTTAATCCCACGGCCGATCCGATCATCATGGAACTCTACTGCGAGCCGTTGCAAAAATTCCGTCTGGCCGGGCAGGGACTCTATGACGGGCCGCAACCACCAAAGGCTGCCGATCGTGACCGTCTGGCGCGTTATTTTGATCCCCTGCCGTTTTATTATTACAACCTGGACGGCGATGCCAAGGACAAGACCTACCGTTTCAACGCCCTGACACAACGGCCCATGAGCATGTATCACTCCTGGGATTCGCAAAATGCCTGGTTACGCCAGGTGTTGTTACAAAACTATCTGTACATGAACCGCACGAGTGGTGAACAGATGGGTATTGCGGACCGATCATGGGTCTGGGTGGAGTCATCGGCCGGTAAAATCCGCGTCCAGGTTAAGTTCATGGAAGGGGTCGAGGCCGATACTGTCTGGACCTGGAATGCGGTTGGCAAGGCCCGTGGCGCCTGGGGACTAGATGCGGATGCCAATGAATCGAATGATGGCTTTTTACTTAATCACCTGATCCCGGAGTACCGGCCTGCGACGGCCGATGGCCACCAGTTCAGTAACAGTGACCCGGTTACCGGCCAGGCGGCCTGGTTCGATCTGGAAGTGAATATCCGCCCCGCCGAAGCTGCCCAGACCGGGACTTCGCCAGACTTCAAGCCAACTCCCGCGCTGCCAGGAGCAACGCCTGGGCAGGGGACGTTGCGTTATTCAGCAGGTCGAGCGATGAAGCTCAAACGCCCTTTTTGGCAAACCGTGTTCAGGCGCCGCTAGGTCATGCGTCTCGGACTGGTCATCGATCTGGATACCTGTGTGGGTTGCAACGCTTGTGCCGTAGCCTGCAAGCAGTGGAATGCCTCGGGTACCAGTGGCCCGTTGACAGATTTGTCTGCCTATGGCCGCGACCCAAGCGGCGTGTGGTTTAACCGTATTCGCAACTTCGAAGTCGGGAATTATCCTGATAGTAAAACCGTGCATTTTCCGATGTCCTGCATGCATTGCGATGAAGCCTGGTGCGTGGATGTCTGCCCCACTGGCGCATCCTACAAGCGTGCCGAGGATGGCATCGTGCTGGTGGATCCGGAAAAATGCATGGGTTGTAACTATTGTGCCTGGGCCTGCCCTTATGGCGCCCGGGAGTTGGACCCCGAGGAAGGGGTGATGAAAAAGTGCACCCTGTGTGTGGATAGAATCTACGACATGAGTTTACCGGAATCCGAGCGCCAACCCGCCTGCGTCATGACCTGCCCGACCCGGGCCCGCAGTTTCGGTGATTTCGATGATCCGCAATCAGCTGTCAGCCGCAAGGTGGCAGAACGTGGCGGACAACCGTTGCTACCGGAGATGGGCTATGCGCCGGTGAATCAGTATCTGCCGCCGCGCCAGGCTCCCGAGGTGCGGATGCACACTCAGCCGGCCAGTTTACTCAGTTCGGTCAAAGACTGGCTGGCCCAGGCCATGAGCCAACAGGACGTTTAACTCGTGCAACCCGCATTCAGCATCGTCGTCTTTAACGCCACTATGGGGCTTGGCTTTGGCTGGGTGGTGATAGGTTTAGGCTTGCATGAAAGTGGCCTGGCCCCGTTTCATTCAGCGACTCAGACCGTTGTCATGGGGGTGCTGGGCCTTGTGGCGATTAGCGTCGGGCTGGCATTTTCGGTATTGCACCTGGCGAATCCTAAAAATTTCTGGCGGGCTTTTTTTCGGGTTCGAACCTCATGGCTGTCCCGTGAGGCGGTGCTCTCAGCGCTGTTTTATCCACTGCTGGTGCTCTATCTGCTGGTTACACCCGGTTCCACTGTGGCACTGTGGCTGGGTCTGCTGTGTGTTTTGATTGCCCTGTTGTCGTTATTTTCCACCGGTATGATCTATGCGTGCCTGCGCACCATCCGCCAGTGGTACACGCCTTTGACACCCATCAACTATGTGCTCATGTCCGTGGCTCTCGGCGCCATTACCGCAGCAGTACAACATACCTTTGCCGGGGATCCCGAGGCGGTCATCGTCTCACAAATCGCCATGGTGTTATTGATCGGCGCTTGCGTGGGCAAACTTCTCTATTTCCTGCAAATCGGCTTGCCGCCAGGCGCGGAAATCAGTGTGGCCACCGGCTTTCGTATGGCCCAGGTGCGGTTGCTGGATATGGGCCAGACACCACGCAGTTTTTTAACCGAAGAGTTTGATTACACGATCAGCCGCACACGCTTGCTGGCTTTGAAAATTCTGACTTTATTGACGGGTTTCATCGGGCCCGCCTACCTGTTATGGGTGGCGCACTCAGGTCCGGCATTGTTGCTGGCGTTGCTACTGGCCTATGTCGGGGCATTGCTGGAACGGTGGCTGTTTTTTGCCGAAGCCCAGCATGTGGTCCGGCTTTATCACGGCCAGCCTCAAACCTGAGCTTGCGCATTCGCCGTATCGAGCAGGCTCTCCCAGTGTTCGATTGCCGGTTTGGCGATATCTCAAT
>CAZAWX010000238.1:4026-5872 GCA_964488985.1 uncultured Ectothiorhodospiraceae bacterium | reverse complement strand
GCCGTCGCTGGATGTTCAAACAAGACGAAGTGGACGAATGGGTCCGCTCCGGCGGGGCGGCTGATATATCCGATAAGCCGGACACCGAGCAGTAAGGAGTGACCATGGCCAAACCGATTCACGGCAAGATAAAACGATCCCTCCAGGCAGCCGAAGGCTTATACCACCGCCTGGTACTACTGGTTGGTGAGGCCGGTTCCGGCAAGACCGGCGTCCTTCGGGATATTGCCGAGGAGCTTGAATCATCCGTCGTTAACGTCAATCTGGCGTTTTCAGGCGAACTGCTTGAGCTGACGGCAAAGCAGCGGTCACTGCGGTTGCCGAGCATCCTCGTTCAGATCGCGGACCAGGCTCAGTCACCCGTGGTGCTGGATAATCTCGAGATACTTTTCGACAAGGACCTCAAGCAGGACCCCTTGCGCCTGCTGCTGGTGGTCGATGAACTGGTCCGCTTCAAGCACCTGAAGCAGCCCAAGGAATGGAGCCTGCCCGCGCTCAAAGCGCTGTTCGAGCTTCTCGGCATGACGCCGGGTATGACTCAGCTCGTCACCCAGGGCAAGGGCCCGAACAAAGTCCGTATCGTACTGGAATAGGAATCTGGAATGGAAACAACCGAGTCCAAAATCCTTGAACTGATTCGCAAGGGCGAAGGGCTCGATCTCGAATTCAAAGCCTGCCGGAACCAGCTCAATCGGGATGTCTACGAAACCGTTTGCGCCTTTTTGAACCGGCATGGCGGCACCTTGCTTCTCGGTGTTCAGGATAACGGGGTTATTCAGGGCATCGAGCCGGATGCGGCGGCGCAAATCCGGAAAGACTTTGTCACAGGCATCAACAATCCACAGAAAATATCCCCGCCCACCTATCTGGCGGTGGATGAAGTCGCGGTTGGCGGCAAACCACTGCTCCGTATCTATATCCCGGAAAGCTCGCAGGTGCATCGCTGCAACGGTCGCATTTACGACCGCAACGAAGACGGCGACCTGGATGTCACTGATCACACCGCCCAGGTGGCACAGCTTTACCAGCGCAAGCAGGTCACCTACAGCGAGAATATGGTGTTCCCCCACTTGGGGCTTGATGACCTGGATCGCGACCTGATTGCCAGATGCCGCAAGATCGCCACCCTGCGTTGGGAAGACCATCCCTGGAAGGACTTGGACGAACTTGAACTGTTGCAAAGCGCCCAGCTTTACCAGACCGATCCGGAAACTGGGAAGAACGGCGTCACCCGTGCCGGGATTTTGCTGTTGGGAAAGCAGTTGCCGTTGTTGTGGGCCGTGCCACACCACCGCACCGACCTGATTTTGCGCAAGGTGAATCTTGACCGCTACGACGACCGGGATTTTGTGGATGCCAATCTCGTGGAAAGTTATGAACGGATCATGGCCTTTATTCATAAGCACCTGCCTGATCCTTTTTACCTGGAAGGCACGACCAATATCAGCATCAGAGATGTCATCTTCCGGGAGGTGGCATCAAACATCCTGATTCACCGGGAATACACCAACGCCTTCCCCGCCAAGCTGATCATCGAGTATGGCCAAGTCCGCACCGAAAACAGCAGCCGCCCCCACAGCTTTGGCCGTCTGAACCCTGAAAACTTCACCCCGTTTCCAAAGAATCCGGTAATTGCCCGGTTTTTCCGCCAGATCGGCCGGGCTGATGAGCTGGGCTCCGGCATGCGCAAGATGATGAAGTACAGCCGAGCTTACGGTGGTGCTGATCCGGAACTGGTGGAGGGAGATGTTTTCAGGATGGTCATACGAGTGCCCGAGGCCCAGCCAGTACCCGGCAAGTACCCAGCAAGTACCGGACAAGTCACCGGACAAGTCACCGGACAAGT
>CAZAWX010000238.1:2458-3926 GCA_964488985.1 uncultured Ectothiorhodospiraceae bacterium | reverse complement strand
ACCGGACAAGTCACCGGACAAGTCACCGGACAAGTTGAAGAATGGATAATCAATACTCTATCCGCCTGTGCTGAGCCCCAAAAAAGCGCTGACCTTCAAGAAATCGCAGGGATAAAACACAGGGAAACCTTCCAGCGCAACTACCTCGACCGTCTGCTTGAAGAGGAATTGATTGTCCGCACCATTCCCGACAAACCCCAAAGCCGTATGCAGAAATATATCATCACCGAAAAGGGGAAGAAGGTTTTGGAGAATCATACAGCATGAGTTCATTTCAGCGATTTGAGGACATGGAGAATTACCTTCATATCGATGCAATAAGTGAAGCATTGCAGTCTGTCGTTGGTTTCAACTTCACCTTTGCGCTTTCAGACGACTGTGATGTTGAAACCGAAATAAAAACACTGTTAAACGGTCAAGGAATAACCTAGAGACGTTCGATTAAACATTGGCTAAATGAAGACGCCGCAAGTCGTATGACATTGGATCGCTTGAAAGAGCGAAATGGCTACGACGAGATTAAAGGCGGGTTTACTGAGATCGAAAACAGGACTAACGGAAGTCAATGATGTACGAAAACATTTCCGATCTGCTCAAACAAATCGCGCTGGGCGAAGACTTAGTTCTTGAACTCAAGGCCGTGGAATTCAGCAATAACAAAGTTATCGGCCCGCACAAGGATGGCATGGCAGACGAACTGGCGGCCATGGCGAATACGGCCTCCGGCATCATTGTTCTGGGTGTGGATGACAAGACCAAAGAGATTCGAGGGATACCGTCGGAGAAACTTGACACTGTTGAAGGCTGGCTACGTTCTATTTGCAACGACTCGATTGATCCTCCCTTGGATTGCGTCATACGCAAACTCATTGTGCCCAATCACCATGGTGATGAGAAAACTATCCTGCGAATCGATGTGCCCCGCAGTTTGTTTGTCCATAAAAGCCCTAATGGTTATTTCCGCCGCCTCGGTAGTTCCAAGTGAGAGATGAAACCGGATGTTTTGGCACGGTTATTCCAGCAACGCAGTCAGGCGCGACTCATTCGCTTCGATGAACAGACTGTTCCGGGCACATCTGTCAATGATCTGAATCCCAAGTTATGGAAACAATTCCGGACCGTTATCTCCTCCAAAGCTGATCAGGAATTTCTCGAAAAAATGAAGCTGATTGCCAAAGATGAAGACGGCACCATGCGGGCAACAGTCAGCGGAATTCAGATGGCCTCGGACGCACCGGAGGCTTTTATCTCCAGCGCTTTTATTCAGGCCGTTTGTTACCGGGGCACCGAGCGCAACGCCGCCTATCAACTGGACGCCAAGGATATCACTGGACCGCTGGATGTTCAGGTTCGGGTCACCTGCAAGTTTGTGGAGAGAAACATGCGGGTCTTTGCCATCAAAGCGCCCAATCGGATCGAAACGCCCCAGTTTTCCATGAATGCGGTGTTCGAGGCGGTGGTCAATGCT
>CAZAWX010000238.1:0-2358 GCA_964488985.1 uncultured Ectothiorhodospiraceae bacterium | reverse complement strand
ATTGAGAGTATTTCTGAACGGCAATCGGCACGGAACGAGTTAATCAGTTCCTTGCTGGCGCGTTGCCCTATGAATGTAGACGCCAGAGGCAGTCAGCGGAACTTCATTATGGATAAGCGCGGTGAGGGGGTACCGATCATCATCACCGAAAGCGAGAAGCTGTCGGGTAGAAAGCCTGTGTACAGGCTCCTTGATGATTCTGAGCTGATGCTGACAATTTTTGCTGCGCAACCACCCTATGGCGAGGATTGATTTTACGAATGGCGTCACCATGGCAATACAGCACTGTTCATATAAGCTCAATGACACGTTTGCGCTGCCGACTCCGCCGTGGTTAGCTCCTCTCGGCAAGTCTTCCTCTATGCCTTTCAAACCAAGTTCGGCGAACTGATTTCGCCACCGTGCTATCTTGTGTATACCAAATGGCAATTGTTCAAAAATCTCCGCGTTCGTTAACCTTTCGTCGGCAAGCAATACGATAGATAAGCGCTCTTTGATCCTCGCCGGCGTTTTTCCGCTACGACAGTGACGGTGAAATTCTTCGCGTTCCTCTTCCGATAGCAGGCATTTGACAATGTCCTTGGTCTATAATGGGCGGCTTTTGTAATTGGAACAGCATCTACACCAGGCATCATGCGTAACCTCCAGCAACAAATCGCCAAACGGCGCACATTTGCCATCATTTCCCATCCGGATGCCGGCAAAACCACGCTCACCGAAAAGCTCCTGCTCTACGGGGGGGCGATTCAGCTTGCCGGAACGGTTAAAGGCCGCAAGGCAGCGCGGCATGCAACGTCTGACTGGATGGAACTGGAAAAGCAACGCGGCATCTCCATCACCTCATCGGTCATGCAGTTTCCCTACAAAGATCACGTCGTCAATCTGCTCGATACCCCGGGGCATGCCGATTTTTCCGAGGATACCTACCGCACGCTGACTGCTGTGGACTCAGCATTAATGGTCATTGATGCCGCCCGTGGTGTGGAGGAACGAACCATTAAATTGATGGAGGTCTGCCGCCTGCGCGATACCCCCATCATAAGCTTCATCAACAAGCTGGACAGGGACAGTCGCGAACCACTGGAACTGCTCGATGAAATCGAGACCGTGCTGAAGATTGCCTGTGCGCCCATTACCTGGCCAATTGGCAGCGGTAAACACTTTCGTGGTGTCTATCACCTGGCCGAAGATCAGGTTCATCTGTTCAGCGCCCGCCACGGGGGCCGAATTCAAAGTGGTGAAATAATTCACGGCATCGACAACCCACAAATGGACGAACAACTCGGCGATCTGGCCGCAGCACTACGCGAAGAGGTGGAGCTGGTACGCGGCGCAAGTGATAAATTTGATCCCCAGGCCTACCTTGATGGACGGCAAACGCCCGTTTTTTTTGGTTCCGCGATCAATAACTTCGGCATCGAAGAATTACTGGATGCCTTTGTCGAGGTCGCGCCCGCGCCCGCACCGAGGACTGCCGAACAACGCCAGGTTGTGGCCGCTGAATCCACTTTCAGCGGCTTCGTTTTTAAAGTTCAAGCCAACATGGACCCACAGCACCATGACCGTGTGGCGTTTTTGCGCATCACTTCAGGGGCCTACCGTAGAGGGATGAAAGTCCATCAGGTAAGGATTAACCGGGATGTGCAAATCGCCAATGCCATCACGTTCATGGCGCAGGAGCGCGAGCAGACCGAAGACGCTTTTGCCGGCGATATTCTTGGCCTGCACAATCACGGGACGATTCGTATCGGCGACACCTTCAGCGAGGGCGAGGATCTTAAATTCAAAGGTATTCCTAATTTTGCCCCGGAATTATTTCGCCGGGTCATTCTCAAAGATCCGCTGCGCATGAAGGCCCTGAACAAAGGCCTGGATCAACTTAGTGAAGAAGGTGCAACCCAGGTATTCCGACCGCTCCTGGGCAACGATGTCATTCTGGGAGCCGTGGGTGTTTTGCAATTCGAGGTCGTCGCCTACCGATTGCGCCATGAGTACGGGGTCGAAAGTATTTTCGAAGGTGCCCAGATCAATACTGCTCGCTGGGTCGAGGCCGAGGACGCAAAAATCATGGATGAATTCAAACGAAAAAACCAGCAACGCCTGGCGACGGATAGTTCCGGGGCCCTGACCTATCTTGCCAACAGCCGAATCAACCTGAATCTGACGGCCGAACGCTGGCCCGGAATCGGCTTCCACGCCACTCGCGAGCACTGAAAAGTTTGACCCGATCCTTTACTGGCTCTGTAGCTTCAACGCTTTAGCCTGCAATTGCGCCGCCTTATCCACATTGCCGCCGAGAAACGCTGGCGCCTGTTTGTAAAATTCCGCCAGGGTAAGCAGGGCACGGATATTGTGATC
>CAZAWX010000237.1:0-5901 GCA_964488985.1 uncultured Ectothiorhodospiraceae bacterium | reverse complement strand
CGATGAAGTAGTCGTCGTAGGGCGCTTCACCGCGCAGGAAGGCCTGGAACCACGCGCTGCGGCGGGAGATGTGATTGATGACGGCGTCGAACATCAGCCGGAACGTCTGATCGAGACGCGCCACGTCGTCCCAGGTCCCGAGGTTGGGATCCACTGCCCGGTAGTCCATGACTGAGAACCCGTCATCTGACGAGTAAGGGAAAAACGGGAGTATGTGGACACCGCTGATGAACTCTTGCCCGTGCGTTTCCAGAAAATCGGACAGAGTGTGCAGCGGTGCCTGTCCTGGCTCGCTGATCTGGTCACCGTATGTGATCAGGATAGCATCTCGCTCGGTGAGGCGCTCGGTAGGCAGGGGTACGTCCTCCCGCAGATGTGGGTTACGGTCACGGAACTCATCCAGGAGCACCTGGAGTTGGGTCCAGAGGTTCTCAGCCTCCCGTTTTCCGTAGATGAACTTCAGGTGGTCACGTATGCAGCCTTCTGGGCTCATTCAGTTCTTTCTCCTATCTACACCCGCGCAATAACGGCCTCATCCAGGGCCATTCGACCTGGAGGCATCGGCGTCTGGTCCGGGAAACCCAAGTCAAGGTAAGTCACAATCTGTATTTCATCCTCGAGTTCGAAATGTTCCCGCAGCCGCTGCTTCATCTCGTGGCGGAAAGTCAGCCATACTGCGCCAAGCCCCAGAGCATGGGCCATGAGCACCATGTTCTGCATGGCTGCGCCACAATCAAGCACACGATTGTTTTCCAGCATGTCTGGGTTGGCAACGTAGCCAGGCTGGGCATAATAGGCCCGGCGATCTTGACAGGCCACAATGTGCACCGGGCCGCCCGGAATGTCACTGCCTCTAAAGAGCCCGGGCACGTTCTTTTCCCGGACAACCAGGAAGCGCAGCGAACAGAGATTGCAGCCGTGGGGGGCCCACAGCCCGGCTTGCAGTATCTCATCAATCATCCAATTGGGAACTTGCTCATCGGTCCAGTGCCGTACCGACCGCCGCTGGCGAATGAGCTGGCTGGCAACCGCTCGTTTGCTTTCATCAAAGAGCTGCCAGGCAAAAGGGGATAGCTCCACCTTTTCGCCCTTGCTCAGACGATTCGCCATATCCAGGAGAGCGTGCACCCAGGCCCAATCTGGCGAGTTCGAATCCATGGGCAGGCCGCGTTCCTTCCATATCGCCAACATCTCGCGCACGTTGTCGCCCCGGTCGGGGGACAGAGTTTTACCTTTGGCCAGGGCCTCGTAGAGCTGAATCTCTACCGTGTGGTGGGTGCGCTCGACGATCATGGCCCGCAACGTCGTAGGGTGTATGGCCATCAGGTTTTCCCGGGCATAGTCAGACATCATCACTTTCCTCCAATCGAATGTCAAACTCGCAATAGGGATCTCCATCCAGCACGTTGCAGGTATGAATCAGCGCAGCACGGGGGTTGAAGGCCCGATACTTGGCCTGATCGACATAGCAATACATGCGTCCCAGTTTTTCGGATCCCAGTTCTTTCCACACCTCAGCAAGAGGACAGTATAGCACACGATTTCGCGGGCCGTGTTCGGTCTCTGCAACTTCTGCTTCCCAGCCCACACTCGGCAGGTCAGGGTACTTGCCATAGTTCTCGACATCGTTGGGCAGCCCCATGGTCTCAACTCCCTGACGCACCGCCCGGCCGATGTGTTCGCCGTAGCGCCATATCGCCTCCGCGGTGAGGGCTTTGGCTTGCTCCTCTCCCAGATGCTCTACAAGCGTGGTAACAAAGTAATGATAGAGCAGAGCCGCTCGCCGGGCCATGCGCTGGACGTCTTCCACACATTGATCATAAGAGACTGTCTTGTTCGATTCACTCATGTAAATTTCCTTTTCGTCGTGTTTGGCTAATCTTCAATTCCCCGATTAGCCGTCATAATGGCTTCCGTCACCTCCCAAACACGGGGAAGGAGTCCCTCGACTTGTTCACTGCGTTGCTGAAGATCAGCGAACGAAGTGATACCAAGATCACCGAGCAGTTGCCGATAGCCGGGACTAAACCTATCCTGCATCTCCACTGGCGCATCATGGTAGAGCACCTTCTGACACCTGGAATAAGTGGCCACCATCCAGAATATGGCCTCTCGATGGGTGCCGCGCTCGATCAGCTCCCGGCTTCCGTCAATCGCGATCGGGCGGGCAATATCGCTGATGTCTGAAGCGAAAAAGAAAGGCGTTTTGATCACCGCTTTGGCACCATCGAACACATCGCTGAGCGCGGCAAGATGATGTTCAACGCGCGCCCGGCTCATCTGGGCACACCCCAATATCTCCAGTAGGCTCTCGTAGAAACCCAAGTGACCATAGTCCGCCAGGAGTTCTTGCACCGCCACATACCTCCGCCGCACCGTTGGGTTCTTCAGACCGGCCACGAGCAGCACATGAGTCGTCACACCCGTTGCGAATAGCCAGGGGACGACCTGATCGTGGAAGGGCTCTGACTCATTCAACCCCTGGAGATTTCGAAGGACCTTGTCCCTGGCGTGTTCGCAACGCTTATAGACCCACTGGCGTTTAGCATAGTCTCTGGACACAGCCGCCTGGAGTTGGGTTAACTGGCCTGATGGATCCGAAATAATACTCGGTGTCCTGAAACTGCCGGCCATGTGGGACTGGCCCAAGATCAGGTTCGGTGACTGAAGCTGATCCCTTGGCAGGTAGGAGACTTCGAGCATCACGTCCCGATAGATGAACTTCCCAAGCTTGACCGGTGGGGGATCGGCAAACACGACCATTACATCCACATCAGACGTTGCAGGAAGGGTGGCGTCATTGGGGAGCCAATTCGTCGAACCGTGGTAGAAGGCGCCATAGAAGCCGGGTGTTTTACTGACCTCCTCAATGACCCATTGACGAGCCACATCTTTGGCATGTTTGACAATCATGATCATTTCGCAATCGAATTCCTGTTTGAATCGTTGACCCACTTTCAGACTTGTTGGTATGTTCCAATAGTTGGGGACGACTTCTCCGCCCCTGTTTCTCTTGTCGTCTGGTCTCGGTCCCACCAGTACCGGGGCAATTTCTGCGGAATAACTCGCGAATGAGCCGTAACGCTTTGCGAGTTTCTGGTCTAATTCGGTGAGTGTGCTCATCACCCCCTCTGGTTTCTTCGCCAATGTGGCACCGGCGATATGCCAGTTGATCCGCAGCCCATTTGCAAAAGTGCCAGGTAGCTAAATGTACAAATCTCTCCTCGAGTACGTCACATACGCACCAATCATGCTCACAGCAATGATCCCGGCCGACAGCCATACGAAGGTTATATCAATCCTTGATTCGTGCAGCAGCATACCCGCATCGAAATACTTGAATGGAGAAAAGTATTTGAGAAACTCCAGGTTTTCATCCAAACCGGAAATGACGGAGAGGAAATAGGTTCCCAGCAGCAGGGATACCGCTACCGAACTGGCCCGTTTGTACTGTTTCATGGCGCAGCCCAGGAAGATGCCAATGGCCAGGAATATCAACTGCATGATGAACAGCGCCAGCATGGACAGGTTCAAAAAGCCATAGAATTCGCTGTCCGGCTGGTAGGACTGCGCGCTGATGACTGTCACTCCCCAGGTAATCAGCAGCAAGCCGATGCAATTGACAAGCGCCGCCAGGGTTTTCGCGGTTACCAGGCGGCTGCGGGTCACCGGTAGGGTCAGCGAAAACTCGACGGTTTTGTCGCGCTCTTCCTTCGAGATGATGTCGCTGCCCCACATGGCCGCAGCAATGGACAGGATGAGCGCAAAGTAGGTGAACATCACGCCGTAAAAGCCGCTCAGCGTGGTCAGGTTGAAGGCTTTCATATTGAATGCGTTCAACAAAGCAGGGGGCAACTCGTCCAATATCGCCAACATCTCCGGGTTGCCCTCGTACGCGGAAAACTTTGCCATCCCTATCGTCACGAACAAGATCACGATGCCGCCCCAGATGAGCAGTGATCTCAGGTTTGCCTTCAGCTCTCTCACAAAGATATTCATCTCTTGGCCTCCTCACAGAAATCAGACTTCGGAAGTCTTCGAGACTTCCGAAGTCTCTTGAGACACGCCCTCACACTACAGCAGGGATATCCCTCCTGGTATAGAGCACATAACTGCCTACCAGAGAAATCACAATCGCCGAGACACTGATCAGTACCAGGGGCAGGTCATAGGCGCCGTGCTGGATGATATAGTTTGGCTCAAAGTGCTTGAAAGGCGTGATCTTTTCCAATGCACTCTCACCGAGCATGTCGCCAAAAACGCTCAGTACATACATGCCAAATCCGAGCGCCATCGCATAGGGTGTCACACTCCTGATCCTTTTTACCAACAGGGAAATGACCAGACCTACGCTCAAGAAAAACAGTTGGAATACCACGATACTCAGCAGCAACAGCAGCAGGGGTTTGATTTCATACGTCCTATCCCCTCTGAACAAGTTGATAAAGCCAAAACTGCTGATCCAGACGACGATATTGGTGATGGTCAAGCCGCTTAGTGCAGCGAGCAATTTGCTGGTCAATATCTGGGTGCGCCCCACCGGCTTGGCCAGCAGAAAATCCGCCGTCCATTCTCGTTCTTCGATAGAGACCAACGAAAATCCGTAATTCGCAGCCTGGATCGCCAGACATATCTGGGCAAAGAGAAAGACAAAGCTGAAATAACCCAGCACTGTCGAGAGGTCCACGCCGTTCATGCCAAAGGCGGTGAGCAACTCTTCCGGGAAATTGGCCATCATTTCATTCAGAAGCTCTGCATCTTTGGCAAAAGAGGAAAACAGCGAAACATAGACAAATATCAAAGCCGCCACCGCCACCGACCAGGTGATTACGGATCTCAAGTTCATTTTGAACTCATGTTTGTATATGTTCATACTCATGATCATCACCTACTCGTAGTAGTGCATAAAGATCTCTTCCAAAGTCGGTTCCTCAATCGTCACATCGGAGACCGTGATTTCACCGATCTTCCGCATGATCGCATTGATGTCGCCCTTGTAAAAGAAGCGGACCGCCCCGTTGCTGCGCTCCAGCTTGGTCACGCCGGGGATGTCAAAATACGCGGCATCGAGATCGTTGGCCTCCACCTGGACTTTTTTGTAGTTGTTCTGTTGCAGGGTGTGGATGTCTGCGATCTCGATGATGCGGCCCTCTTTGATGATGCCTACGCGGTTGCACATGCGTTGCACTTCACCCAGGATGTGCGATGAGAAAAAGACCGTCACCCCGCGTTGATTCTCCTCTCGGATGAGTTGGAAGAAATTTCGCTGCATGAGCGGGTCGAGGCCGGCGGTGGGTTCGTCGAGGAAAAGCAGTTTGGGCTGGTGCAAAAGCCCCTGCACAATGCCCACTTTCTTTTTGTTGCCGTAAGAGAGGTCTTCTATGCGGCGATTCAGCTCCAACTCCATCAGCTCGGCCAATTCGTGCATGCGCTGCGTGCAATCTTTATTGTAAAAACTGGCCGAATACTTGAGCAGATCAATGACCTTCATCCGCTCGTAGTAAAAAACTTCGGAGGGCAAATATCCGATTTCCTGTCTGAGCTCAGGCCCATACTTGATGCAGTCCTTGCCGAAAATCGTGGCACTGCCGCTGGTGGGGTAAATCAGGGACAAGAACAATCGGATCGTGGTCGATTTGCCCGCCCCGTTCGGCCCGATGAAACCAAAAATCTCCTCCTCATCCACGTGAAATGACACGTCGATGATGCCGCGGGCTTTGCCATAATACTTTGTCAGATGGTTGGCTTCGATTACGCTCATGGCGACACTCCTTTTGTGAGAAAATCTATGAACTGGTCAATGGTTGCCAGCATTCCTTCTAATCAGGGACTTTGCAGTCTTTTCATAATCGGGAACGGTACCACCGCTATATGCGGGGGGTGGGTCGCCATTAACCTGAG
>CAZAWX010000236.1:0-6011 GCA_964488985.1 uncultured Ectothiorhodospiraceae bacterium | reverse complement strand
TTATGCACAAAGCGCTGGCCTTCAATTGCCGCCAGCGCTGCCAGGCGTTCGGGATCACGAATCACCCGTTCAACACCATAAAGATGCTCGGATTGGACAATATACGGGCCACTTTCGGCCAATTCCAGGATCCGTGAATCGGCCTTGTCGGAGATAAAGGTATTGCGATTGAGTGCCGCCATCAACTCCTTCGCCGAATAGAAATCCCGATCTTCAAGTTGCGCCAACTCCCTGTTGAAGCCGTATTCAGATTCCATTTTTTTCAACACCGGGGCATCGATTCGGTAATCGACCAACCGATAGACCTGCTGATCGAACACATTCTGAAACACGTACAGGCCGACAAAACACAATAGCGCCGAAGCCAGCGGTGTGGTGACCCAGCCAACCGCGATGTTGCCGACCAAACGCCACTCGACCTCACGCCCACCACGCACCAGGCCCAGTCCCACCACGGCCCCAACAATCGCCTGGGAACTCGATACTGGCACCAGCGGGATGGTCGGCAGACTGGCCCCGGCAAGCCAGGCTTCCAACCCTTCAGATGCGAACAGGAACAAGACGATGGAGTGGGCGACGACGACCACCCAGGCCGCGATCGGCGACAACGGCATGAGTCCATTGCCAACTGTTAACATGACCCGTTTGGAGTAGGTAAAGACCCCCACGCTGATCGCTGCAGAACCGAGCAGGAACAACTGCTGCACGGAACTGAATCGCAGGCCATTGGCAAATTCAAAATCGGTAAAGGGTGAGACTCCGACAAAGACCCCCATGACATTACCGATGTTATTAGCGCCCAGGGAATAAGAACCAAAGGCCCCGGCGATGATTAAGCCAATCCTGGTATACATGTCCAGACTCAGGACATGGATGCGGTAGGAATTCACGCAGATACGCACCAGCAGATAGATCAGCGCGGCGAACAATCCCGCCGCCACTGGCCCCACGACCCAGGTCGAAACGATGGTCACCAAAGTTGCTGTATCGGTGGCCGAACCGCTGAACAGATTCCAACCGATGATGGCGCCGACAATCGCCTGGGTCGTGGACACCGGCAAGCGTAGTTTCGCCATACTGTAGACTGTGAAAGCGGCGGACAGGGCGACGATAAAAGATCCCGGCAAGGCATTCACCCCACCCAGTCGACCCAGGGTGTCGGCGGCACCGGCACCAGCAAACACCGCGCCGAGAATGACAAAGATACTGCACACCGTAGCCGCCGTGACGAAGCGCACCATACCACTGCCCACGGCCGTGCCGAACACATTTGCCGAATCCGCCGCACCCAGTGACCAACCCAGAAACAGGCCACTTGTCAGCAGTAACAGGACAGTCAGTTCCATGGGATCTCAGTAGGCAGAACGAGAACGGGAAAAACCCGCTTCAAACCCGGCGTTTGATGCTGTAAATCTGCAACGTGTCGGCCACATCTTCGGCAAGGTTGGCAATGTCATCGAGGCGTTCGATGAAATAGCGCAGATGAATTTTTCGCTCCAGTGGCAGACCAGAATTAAACACACTGCGCTGGGTTTTGGTACTGAGCATGTCGCATTGGGTTTCGAGAAAAATTGTTTTAATGCAATGATCCCGCACCGCTTCCATGTCCCTGAAAAATGCCCGCGCACCAAGCACCAGCGTTTCAGCGCAGGACACTACAGTCTCACTCAGTTCACGGAAATTCTCGTGAAATTCAGCCGGGATCTCTGGCGTTTGAATCGACAAACGGAACAGCATCGCCTCGTAGGCATTAACAATTGCGTCGGTATCTTCAAGTAGTCTCAGTACATCGGCGCGCAGATCCGGAATCAAGGTGCGCGCGTAAATTTCAATCTCAATATCCCGGCGCAGGCGATCCTCTTTGGCTTCCAGGTCGACCACCTTGTTGAGATAAATATCAAATTCTTCGCTGGCGCCTTCCTGCAGATAGATGCGCAGGGCACGATTGAAAACCACACCGGATTCGGTCACCCGGTCAAGGAATTCATCGATACGATGTTCCAGTTTACGTGTGCGCCCGAACAGGCGGCTGACTTTTCCCGTAGCCACGAAATTCCCTTTTAACAAACCTCATTGTGCATTATTACCGTTTTTACCCACGCATGGCGAACAACTGTTCAACCAACTCGACAAAGCCCTCACCTGATCGCGCCACCGTCACAAATCGGGGCAAGCTGGCAATTGCCTCGGCACAGTCATGCACATTGGCCACCCCGACCGCATTCGGAAAGTAGTCAAACATCGGTGCATCATTGGGCGAATCGCCAACGAACACATAACGCTCGCGTTGCGCATCGAGATCAACCGCAAAGCATTCCGCCATTAATGTCCGCGTCATGCCCAATTTGTCATAGTCGCCAAACCAGCCATTGACATGAATCGAACTGACTTTGGCCCTGGCCCCAACCGCAGTGAACAAGGCCACAATACGCTGTACCGCCACATCATCGAGGGCCGGCACATCCTCACAAAAATCGATGGCCAGATCAGCCTCACGATAAGGCTGATCCGAAGCCAGCGCCGTACCCGGCACCTCGCGCAGAATCGTTGCGGCTAACTGATTCAGTTTCTCCCGATTCGTCTTACGCATGGACTCACTGTCAAGATAGCGCTGCTGCATTTTGCGCTGATCATGATCGTAGCGAAAATAAAACGCACCGTTCTCACCCACCACCGCATCCACCGGCCACATTCGCGCAATATGATCACACCACCCGGCCGGGCGCCCGGTCACCGGAATCACCTTCAACCCAGCCGCCTGTAACCGCTCCATCGCCACATAGGCCGACGCCCGTAAATGTCCATCCGATGTCAGCGTGTCATCAATGTCCGTGAGCACACCATCCAGGCTACAGGCCAACTCAGGCGTCAGATGTCCAAGATCGCGCATCGGGATCACCTCACCCATGCGGATCCCGCTTGCCACCTGCTAATCTTCGCGGCTGGTGATTTCCAGCAGGTGATAGCCGAATTGGGTTTTCACCGGCCCGTGCACCGTGTTGAGTTCGCCTGAAAACACCACCTCATCAAACTCTTTCACCATCTGACCGGGGCCGAAAGAACCCAACGCACCCCCTTGCTGACCCGAGGGGCAGGTCGAGAACGCTTTGGCAATTTCTGCGAAATCGCTGCCAGCTGAAATTTTGTCTTTCAGTTCATTACATTGTTCTTCACTGTCCACCAGGATATGTCGTGCTGTAGCGGATGCCATTCGTTTTCTCCGTAAAAGTAAATTTGTCATACGTTGTTACATAATACCGCGCCGAATTCAATTCCGATGCCCTCTCATGCAAAAAACGGTAATGGCGGGTACACAATGTCAGCAGATGACCCATCGTCTTCTCTGCCGTCGGCTCAATGGACAATAGGGTGGGCACGCCCGTAACGCTGACATCCACTGTAACCTTGTAACTAATGTTATGCTCAAGACTGCACGGGACAGGCGCGATTTACAGGAGCAATCTATGACCACCGGTTTTCTCTACGACGAGCACTTTACCGATCATGATACGGGCATTGGCCATCCGGAACGCAAGGAACGTTTGTTCAGGGCGATTGACTATCTGCGTCAGCAGGTATGGTTTGACAACCTCACGCAAGTGGCCAGCCAGCGTGTTGATCGCAAATGGATTCAGACGACCCATGCCGATAACTACATCGACCGGGCCCGGGAGGCTTGTGAAAAAGGTGCGCCGTATCTGGATGTGACGGACGTGGGAATCAGTGACGAAAGTTATGATGTCGCATTGCTTGCTGCCGGCAGCCTGCTGGCCATGGCCGACAAGGTCATGGACGGCACGGTGGATAACGGCTTTTTACTCAGCCGTCCGCCGGGTCATCATGCGGAGCGGGATCTGGCCATGGGCTTTTGTGTGTTTAACAACGTTGCCATTGCCGCCCGCTATTTACAACAGCAGCACGGTCTGGAAAAAGTCCTCATCCTCGATTGGGATGTGCATCATGGCAATGGCAGCCAACATAGCTTCGAAGAAGATCCATCGGTGCTGTACATCAGCACACACCAGTACCCGTTCTATCCGGGCAGTGGCGCCAGGAGTGAAACCGGCACTGGCCGGGGCAAGGGCGCGACGTTGAACTGCCCGATGTACGCCGGGGCGGGGGATGAGGAATATGAGCAGGCCTGGCGTGAGCAGATTGTGCCGAAAATTGAAGATTTCAAACCGGAGTTCGTCCTCGTCTCCGCTGGCTTTGATGCCCACGTTGCCGATCCTCTGGCGCAAATAAATCTGAGTACGGAATTTTATGCCTGGATGACGCAGCGGGTTATGGAGCAGGCCGACAAGCATGCCGCTGGGCGAGTGGTGTCCATTCTTGAAGGCGGCTATAACCTTGATCAACTGCCGCGTTGCATTGCCACCCACCTGCAAAACCTTGCCAGCAACGGTAGCGACTGATGATGCAACCTGTGGATTAGCCAATGCATGCTGATCCGCTGGTCTTTTCTGTTTTTCTGATCTTCACCGGCGCCGCTGTTTTTGCGGCGCTGGCGTTGTATGCGGGTCAATCATTGCTGATCGCCTACATCATACTCGGCGCTCTGGCCGGCCCCTATGCACTGGGGTTGGTCGAAAACCCAACGACCATTGCCTCGGTAGGCAATGTCGGGATTATCTTTTTGCTGTTTCTGCTGGGTTTGAACCTGCATCCGCAAAAACTCCTGCGCATGCTTGGCGAAGCTGTGCAGGTCACTTTAATCAGTTCCATCGGTTTCGCCCTGACCGGGGCACTCATCGCCCTGGCCTTCAGTTTTAACCGTATCGATGCGGTGTTCATTGGTGTCGCCATGATGTTCTCCAGCACCATCATCGCCCTGAAATTGCTGCCGACCACGGCGTTGCACCACAAACATCTGGGCGAGATTATCATCAGTATTTTATTGCTGCAGGACATCGTCGCCATCATCGCCCTGTTGCTGGTCGAGGCGCTTGGACGCAAGCATCTACCCGTCACCGAGGCGCTGAATCTGGCCGTGGCGCCGTTCGCCCTTGCAGCCATCGCACATGTTCTGGAGCGCTTTGTGCTGGTACCGGTCATGCGCCGCTTCGATACCATTCAGGAATACCTGTTCCTGGCAGCGATTGGATGGTGTCTGGGCATTGCCCAACTGGGCCTGGTCCTGGGGTTGTCCTACGAAATGGGGGCATTTATCGCCGGGGTTGCCCTGGCTCGTAATCCAGTGTCCACCTTCATTGCGGAAAGCCTGAAACCGTTGCGGGATTTTTTTCTGATCATGTTTTTCTTTTCCCTGGGCGCCGGTATCGATTTGCCAAAACTGCCGGAGGTGGCGCTCCCGGCCCTGGCCTTGGCGACGCTGGTCATGCTGGGTAAGCCCCTGGTGTTTCGCTGGCTGCTGCGCCGTAAACAGGAAAAAGCCGGGCTGGCTGCGGAAATCGGCGTTCGGGTCGGCCAGCTAAGCGAGTTTTCGTTGTTGCTGGTGACATTGGCCTTTAGTCGTGGGGTCATCAGCGAGGCAGCACTGTACACCGTCGAGGCCGCAACCCTGGCGACCTTTATTGTCTCTTCCTATTGGATCGTGGCCCGCTATCCAAGTCCCATAGCCTCCAATCCTGCCCTGCGCCGCGACTGAAATCTGGCGTGAATAGCGCCGTTGACGGTCTGCGTGTAACTCACTAGACTGGCCCCGCCAACTGCTTCTGGTGCCCATGAGGAGGATTGCCTCCAACGGGTGAAACGGGAAGCCGGTGCGCCGCGTGAGAACGCAGCTATCCCGGCACTGCCCCCGCAACGGTAAGTGAGTAACAGGTTCATCGAGCCACTGCGTTTAGACAACGTGGGAAGGCGAACCGCAGGTGCCACGGCACCAGTCACGAGTCCGGAGACCGGCCAGAAAGCGGCGAAGCACATATCACGGCGGGTGATATGTTGTGATCTGCACGACTTAAGCACCTCATAACCTTTCCTCCCCCCGTGCACTTTGAGTCTCAAATGATTTGCGTACGGCGGGTACGCTGGGGAGGTTGTATGTGGAA
>CAZAWX010000235.1:0-6022 GCA_964488985.1 uncultured Ectothiorhodospiraceae bacterium | reverse complement strand
AAGAAATAGACAGTAAAATGCCGATTACATTGCCTTGTAATCGGCATTTTTTACATACAGCAAAAAATAAGATCACTTCTATTTACTACAATCGGAGACGGGCACATGATGACATTCGATGGAATCTGGGCTGCTCAGATCTACGGCGTTTATGGTTGGGAAAGCACCGGTATTCTGATTCTGGAAAACGGCCGTGTCCTGGGTGGAGGCAACAATCATTATTCAATCGGAACGTATGAGAGTTCCGACGACAACCTCAATATGGTTTTAACTGTTGAGTATCATGGCCAAGTCCGTACACTTTTCGGAGAATCCCGTGAAAGCATCACCATAAAGTTTAGTGGACAACTGATAGATACAGAAATAAAGGGCACCCTGGAACGTACGGATCTGACAGCGATGCACATCGCCTGTCGACTGACAAAATGTGCTGCTTTGCCGACCTGACAGGCCATCTCTTTTGACTAAATGCGCAGACGATTCAGGGCAGTAAAAAAGCGCACAGCTTTGTTGGTAGTCGTTCGCCAGGTTATTCCAGCACTACCCAGCAACTGGAGAAGTGCAGATTGTATCTGCGCAGCATATTGATGCGATGTAATTTCAACCTCTATTTCGTGGCTTGTCAGATGACCGGGAAAGTCACTGCTGTCAAGCTCCATAATCAGTTCGAATATGCCATTTGCAGTGTGTAGTTTCACTGGTAAATGGATTCGTGTGTTGGTGAAATGACCAACATAGTCCAATGACTGTTCAATTCCACCTCGATCAAGCAAATGGGCAAGAGCACAGCTGTGTTGTACTAATGACGCCTTGAGTCGTTCAAGTGACAGCGACTTGCTGGAAAGCACTGCACAGGCGATATCGGAATCAAAATAAGCTTCATATTCCAGACGTTCTGTTAATGCGGTCTGAATCGTTTCTTGATCCGCCATCTCCTTGACTGTCAACGTGAACCCGGCATTTTGCTCACGTAGGCGCACGATCGCTCCCAGGGACTGTAAGGTGTGGTTGGCTGTATCAAAAAAATGGTTAGTCTGGACAACGCCACAATCAAGCAAGCGTGACGGCAACCCTAGATGGTCGGTGAGTTGTTTGAATGCAGCACTCCCATTGACAGCAAATTTAAATTCGATTTCCCGAGCTGACATTGGTTGAATGATGATGCCTGGATCACTTATGAAAGGGCTTTTTCAAGCTGCTCACAAGCAGTTTTGAGGATTTCAACTCTTGCCGTTTTCTTGTCGTTTCCAGGAATCAGCGTCCAATGCGCAAATTCCGTACTGGTGTGTGAAACCATGTCATTGATGGCGATTTTGTAGTCATCCCATCTTTCCCGGTTGCGCCAATCTTCATCGGTGATCTTATGGGCTTTCCAGGGGATCCGCTCACGTTCCTTGAATCTGCGCAGTTGCTCTTCCTTGCTGATATGTATCCAGAATTTACAGATGACAATTCCCTGTTCGTGTAGTTGTTCTTCGAAATCATTTATCTCCTGATACGCACGCTGCCACTCTTCGGTTCCCGCAAAGCCCTCAACCCGTTCTACCAGAACCCGGCCATACCAGGAACGATCATAAATCGTCACATAACCTGAGCGTGGCAAGTGACGCCAGAATCGCCACAGATAGTGGTGATTCTTTTCCTCATCAGTCGGTGCGGCAACGGAAATCACCTTGTACAGACGGGCATCCATAGCTGCAGTCAGCCGACGGATTCCACCACCCTTTCCTGAAGCATCCCAGCCTTCAAATACGGCAATACTGGAGCGATGTTTCTGTTTTGCGTCCCAGGCGAGTTTGTAAAATTGACGTTGATATTTTGCCAATTGCCGTTTGTACCCCGTCGCGGTAAGTTTTTGTGACAAATCGACATGATCAAGAATTGTGATTGAATCAGCAGGGACTGGCGTTGATTTCGCCCGCTTCGATTTCGTCCCCACACCAGGCCTTTTAATTGCGAGTCGTTGTTCTATGGCTGCCAACAAAGTGCGACCCACTGTTAAGTCACGATAGCGCCAGTCCGTTGCTTCAACTAAATGCCACGGACATGCACCCTGATCAGTGATCCTGATAGCACGCTCAGACACTTTGGAAAATGCATCGTAGCGTTTTGAGAATTTCTTCAATAACGGGACATGTTTTTTATCTTTGTTTTCTTTTTTTAATTGCCTTTTTTGATCCTTTTTTGACATATGAAACCAGAATTTCACTACCAGCGTGCCATCCAGTGTCAGCATGCGCTCGAACTTGTTAATACGCCTTAACTGTCTTTCGAATTCTGAAGACCCTTGCTTTTTAAATACATAATGAATGATTGGTTTTGTATACCAGGATCCAAACATGATGCCGATACTGCCTCTTGCCGGCATACAGCGCCAGAACCGCCAAAACGTGGGACGTTCACGTTCTTCATCACTTTCGTCCCAAAATGCATGCGTTTCAATACCCCGGGTGTCCAGCCATTCATTGAGCCGATTCACCACGGTTCCCTTACCCGCTCCCTCCACGCCGGAAACTATGACAAGAACGGCGGTATTGGAATTACGTAATTCACGTTGCACCTCCAACAACTTTGTATGCAGTTCTGGCTCCTGCACAGCAAAATCCTTTTTGGAAACTTTACGACCTAATTCCGCAGTTTCAAACATCATGGCCTCCCGACTTGCACCTAATTTATTCAACTATCGTGCTGTATTTTTTATTAGTCTTTGCCCGAGGCTAGTCCAAACAGAATTGTCAAATCTTGATCCAGGTCAAGATCAGAACAAGGACAATCACCCATTTTGAGACAGTTTGATGTATTACTGGTGCATACACAGCGCCCGGATGACCTATCTGCCTACTTTGCGATTCCCACCACCCCAGTTTGCAATAGTAGCAATGCTACAAGTGCGGAGTTGAATATGACCAAACCTGCCATTGTCAAAAGTAACGCATCTAAACAGACGTCTCGTAGTGCCTCGAATAACGCCTTGGGCAGCGCCGAAATCTGGAGCGGCATCGCCGCTGCTGCGGTGGTCTTACCCCAGGCCATGGCCTTTGGTGTTGCCCTGTTAACGCCCCTGGGTCTGGATCCGGCAATTGGTGCTGTTGCTGGATTAATCGGCGCTGCAGCTTTATGTATCGGATCTGGACTGGCGGGCGGCACACAAGGATTAATCAGTGCGCCAACAGGACCGGTACTTGTCTTGTTAGGTGGAGCATTAGCGAATCTGGATCAGAGTGGACTGCACGGTTCGCAATTGTTAACAGCTCTGGCTGCCGTATTAATCTTAACCGGGATATTTCAATCACTCATCGGTTTATCCGGAGGTGGCCGACTGATTAAATTCATGCCATACCCCGTTGTTGCAGGCTTTATGACAGGTTCTGCAATTTTGATGATCATGTCCCAGATGAAATCATTAACAGCAGGGACTGTGCTGGACAGTTTCACAATTGCACAGTCTATCCCGGCAGTTACCGCCATCACGACTCTCGGAATCGTCACCTATACACCGCGCATACTACCCGCCATCCCTGGCACTATCAGCGGCTTGATCGGCGGCAGCTTGATCTTTCAGGGCTTACTCCTCTTTACCTCACAACCCGTTCCCGAGGCATGGATTATCGGGTTATTACCCGGGCCAGAGACGATGCATTTCGGCATCTCCCTCACAGTGGCTCAACAATTACCCTGGTGGTTAATCATCTTTTCAGCCCTCGCACTTGCCGTACTTGCCTCACTTGACACTTTACTGACGGCGGTCATCGCAGATATTGGTACTGGCGTACGACACAACGCCCGCCGGGAACTTGTGGGCCAGGGCATTGGCCAAATTATCGCAGGTTTGTTTGGCGGCATCGCCGGTGCTGGAACTACAGGCGCTACATTGGTCGCAGTTAAAACCGGCGGTCGCCGTTGGGCCGGCCTCGGCGCTGGGTTGAGCTTTGTTGTGTTATTGCTGGTGGGCGGTCCGCTGGGGCATGTGTTACCCCTAAGCGTACTGGCCGGCATCATTCTCCATGTTGCCCTGGGAATGCTGGACCGGGACATTATTGCCTGGATTCGCTACAAACGCACCCGCATGGATGCCGGTATCGCAATCTTTGTGACCATCGTAACGGTCAGCTACGATCTAATGGTAGCGGTGGGAATTGGTGTGCTGATCGCAGTCATTCTCTTCATCAGGGCCCAGGTAAAATCATCCGTGATCCATCGCCGCTCAACCTGCGCACAACTACGCCCGGTCAGACATCGCACCGATGTGCAGCGGGAATTGCTCGACAAACATGGTGACAGGGTCATTTTGTATGAACTTCGCGGCAACCTGTTTTTTGCGACTGCTGATCAGTTATTTGAAGAAATTTCCGCTGATTTGAACCGCCCTGCATGGATCATTCTGCATATGCGCCGTATTCAGCAGGTTGATTTCACCGGTGTCAAAATTCTTCAACAAATCGCCGACAGATTGCATGCCCATGGCGGGCATCTTTTGTTTTGCAATGTCCATAAGCAAATTGGCCTGGGTAAAAAAGTCAGGCGCACATTGCAAAAAATCAGTGCGTCAAACGGCGATCTGAAAGTAAAGACATTCAACGGTTCAGATGAGGCTGTTGAATACGCTGAAAATAAACTGTTGAGTGAACTCGGCTCACCTGCACACCCCAGTGACAAGCAAATGTCCCTGGGTGAAATGGATTTTTGTGCTGCAATGACCGCCGGGCAAATTCATGCGCTGGAGCAGGTATTGTTGGATGTGAAGGTAGACCGACATGACAAAGTATTCGCCTGCGGCGATGAAGGAGCAGAATTATACATTGTCAGTAAGGGTGAAGTTGATATTCGATTGCCTACATCAAAACATCACTATATGCGCCTGGCTAAATATGGACCAGGAACCTTGTTTGGCGAAATTGCCTTCCTGAATCCAGGTGCACGGACCGCAGATGCAATTGCCGTATTGCCCAGTCACCTTAAAGTACTGGACCGCTCTGGTTTTGAACGTCTCGAGCAACAAGACAGCGATGCGGCCATCGCAGTGCTCTTCGCACTGGGGGTGGCGCAGGGAAATCATCTGCGCTGGTCAGTGGCGGAAATTCGAAGGTTGGCACAATGGTGAAGCATGCCAGAAAAAACCATCATAAGGGCAATGATATGCACCGAATCACGACACTTGACCCTGCCCATAAAATCCTCCCCGAAGCTGTAGGTTCAACAAAACCCATCGATCCCAACCTACCCACCGCAATATGCGTTAAAACAATTTTTCAACAACAACTGCATGAACTGGAAAAAAATGAGCCGGGTATCCGCAATGATGTCGATACTGAAGTACTGCATGAATTCAGAGTCGCGATACGCCGCACCCGGACCCTGTTGAGTCAGGCAAGCGGCGTCTTGCCACAGCGCACTTTGAATAAATACCTGCGAGAATTTTCCTGGCTTGGCGCCGCGACCAGCAATACCCGTGACATGGATGTATATCTGTCGTTTTATGATGAACTCATGACGAATCTCCCGGGCAAGCGGCAACGCGACATGGCGCCTTTACATGACTACCTGCTACGCCACAGGCAGCAGGAATACATGCAATTGGTCAAAATGCTGGACAGTGCACGCTATCAACAATTAAAAATAGATTGGCGCAAATGTATACAGGCGCCGATGCCCATGCGTTCAACCCTGATGACGTCTCAACGACCCACCATTGAATTCGCCAGTCAACGGATCTGGCGAATTTATCGTAAAGCGCTAAAACGCGGGAAGGCCATCACCAAAAAATCCCCTCCAGAGTCTTTACATCAACTGCGAAAAACCTGTAAAAAACTTCGCTATATGAGTGAGTTTTTCAAGCATCTGTATCCGGATCATAAAATTACCCCCCTCATTCGCAGCCTAAAGAAATTACAGAATAATCTCGGGGAGTTTCAGGATTACCAGGTGCAGGAACTGTCGCTGCGTCAATTTATCATCGGTATGGAAACAGAAACCGGCATTTCGGCCAGAACACGAAAGGCAATCAGTCATTTAATTAAGAATA